>CAYRWE010000212.1:0-8864 GCA_964427655.1 uncultured Solibacteraceae bacterium
CGCTGGGCGACAACGTGGATTTGAGCGTGCTTGGCCGCGGAACTCCCGGCCTGGCAGGCGCCGATCTGGCCAACCTGGTGAACGAGGCCGCCCTGAACGCGGCGCGCCAGAACCGCAAGGTCGTCATGATGGCCGATTTCGAGCTGGCCAAGGATAAGATCTTGATGGGCGCCGAGCGCAAATCGCTGATCCTCAGCGATGACGAGAAGCGCAATACGGCCTATCACGAGGCCGGCCACGCGCTGGCCGCCGCCGTGCTCCCGGATGCCGACCCGCTGCACAAGGTCACCATCATCCCGCGCGGCATGGCGCTGGGCGTGACCATGCAGTTGCCCATCGACGACAAGCACTCCTACAGCAAGGATTATCTGCTGTCGCAG
The DNA here is from genome assembly GCA_964427655.1 of uncultured Solibacteraceae bacterium. Taxonomy (GTDB): domain Bacteria; phylum Acidobacteriota; class Terriglobia; order Bryobacterales; family Bryobacteraceae; genus CAVQNQ01. The sequence continues at coordinate 381 of CAYRWE010000212.1, forward strand.
CTCGCCATTCTGATGGCCGGGCGCATCGCCGAAGAGCGCTACATGCACCGTATGACCACCGGCGCCGGCAACGATATCGAGCGCGCCACGGACCTGGCCCGCAAGATGGTTTGCGAGTGGGGCATGAGCGAGCTGGGTCCCTTGAGTTTCGGCAAGAAGGAAGAGCAGATCTTCCTGGGCCGCGAAATCGCCCAGCACCGCGATTACAGCGAAGAGACCGCCATCCGCATCGACGAGCAGGTCAAGAAGCTCGTGCAGGGCGGCTACGATACCGCCGCGGCGGCACTCTCCAAATACTCCGACGCGCTGGTCAAGATCGCTGAGACGCTGCTCGAGCGCGAGATCCTGGATGGCGCCGAGGTCATGCAGATCATCCGGGGCGAGCCGCTCGCTCCGCTGGCAACCGCTCCGCAGAAGGATTCCGAGGACCACACCCAGCAGGTGTTGCGGCCCGAAGCCGGCCGGCGCGTGCCGGGGCTATCCGAAGGGGAGCGTCCGCAGCCGGCGTGATCCCCTCTTTTCCGGTTTACCTGTTCGATCTCGATGGGACCCTGCTCGATTCCGCCGAAGATATCTGCGGCGCGGTCTTGCAAACCGTCGAGGGCACCGGGTGTGGCCCGCTGCCGTTCGACTTTCTGAGGGGCTACATCGGCCGCCATCTGCTCGATCTGTTCCACGACATTTTTCCGAAATACACCGAAGCGCAGATCGACGCCCTGATTCAGCATTATCGGGCGCTCTATCCGGCCCGCGGCCACAAGGCCACGCGGCTTTACCCCGGCGTGGTCGAGGGCCTCGAAACCTTGGGCGGGCGCAAATCGATCGCCACCACCAAAGGGACGCCCACCACCCGTTCCATCCTCGAACAGTTCGGCCTCGCGCGCTTCTTCGACCACGTGCAGGGCACCGATGGCTTCCCCTGCAAGCCCGCTCCGGATGTGATTCTGCGCTGCCTGGAAGCCCTCCATGCCAAGCCGGGCGAGTGCCTCATGGTTGGCGATTCGATGGCCGACATGCAGGCCGGGCGGCGCGCCGGCGTGAAGATCTGCGCCGTGCGCTACGGCTATGGCAACCCCGCGGATCTTGAGCGCTGCGAGCCGGATTATTGGCTCGGCGATTTGCGGGAACTCGCCGCGGCCAAAGGGGTTCCCCATACTCCTGTGGTATCCTGAGTGATTCCACAGTCAGATGCCGCAGACAAGGCCGCTTCCGCGGGTATGTATCGCCTTGGGCCTGCCGGATGTACCATCCTTGCTGGCACATGCCCGGCGTGAAGCCGAGGCCGGGGAAACATTTTTCGAATTTCGTCTGGATTTCCTCGACCGCCCCCTCGCGGGCGCTGCCGCGATACGCGAATTTCTCGATAAGTTCCCCGAATCCATCATCTTGGCCACCTGCCGGAGGCACCAGAATCACGGCAAATTCAACGGCAGCATCGAGGAACAGATGGCCGTTCTGGATCTGGCTGTCGAGAGCGGCGCGCGCGCCGTGGATATCGAGATCGAAACCGCCGAGGCCGCTCCCGCCGGCGCGAACGCCTTCCATGGGCGTGTCCACGTGGTCCTCTCCTATCACAATTACGAGGCCACTCCGTCCCTGGATGCCGTGGCCAGTCGCCTCATGAAGGTACGCGCCGACGCCTATAAGATCGTCACCACCGCGCGCAAGCCCTCCGACAACCTGCGCGTGCTGGCCGCCGCCAAGACCTTCCCCAGGGAACGCATGGTCGTACTGGCCATGGGTGAATTGGGCTTCCCCAGCCGCGTGCTCTCGCCCGTGTTCGGCGGCGCTTACACCTACGCCGCGCCTCTGTGCGCCTCGGGGACCGCCGCCGGCCAGGTGTGCGCGGATTCCTTGCGGCATTTGTATCACGTCGAAAAACTCGGGAAATCCACGCGCATATACGGCGTGATCGCCGACCCCGTACGCCATTCCATTTCGCCCGCTGTCCACAATCGCGCTTTTCAATCGCGCCGCGTGGACGCCGTTTACCTGCCTTTCCTGGTTCCACCGGCGCATCTGCGGGATTTCTTCTCCCTGGCCGCCAAGCTGCCGCTGGCCGGCTTCAGCGTCACCATTCCGCACAAGCAGAAGATCCTCCGCTACCTGGATGCGGTGGACCCCTTGGCGCGCCGCATTGGGGCCATCAACACCGTGTGGCGCAAGGCCGGCAAGTGGCGCGGGACCAACACGGACGCGCCCGCCATCACCGGGCCGCTGGCGCGCCTGCTGCCACTCGCGAAGGCCAAGGTTCTGATCGTGGGAAATGGCGGCGCCGCCCGCAGCGCGGCTTTCGCCCTGGCGGACGCGGGCGCCTCGATCACCCTGGTGGGCCGCAACCCGGACCGCGTCCGCTCCCTGGCCAAAGTCTGCGGCGCCGAAGCCATCTGCCGCGACCAGCTCGATGGGCGCTATTTCGACGTCCTGGTTCATGCCACCCCGCTGGGCATGCTCCCCCATGTGGATGCCTCTTTCTTCGAGGGCAACATCCCCGCCGACGTGGTCTTCGACATGGTATACAATCCTCTGGAGACCCAGCTTTTGCGGCGCGCCCGCGAGCAAGGGAAACAGGCGCTGCCAGGCCTCGAAATGTTCGTGGAACAGGCCGTCCGTCAGTTCGAGCTGTGGACCGGGGACACGGCCCCGCGCCAAGCCATGGTGAAGGCCGCCTATGAAGCGCTGGAGCCGCACAAAGCGCTGGAGCCACACAAGTAATATGAAACTCACGCGGCGTGAACTGGCCGCGGCCCTGGCCACCGGCGTGGCTGCGGCGCAGACCCAATCGCCCGCGCCCTCCGCCGCCCAGCCCTCCACGCCCGAGCGGGAACTCGAAGCCGCCCAGAACCGCAACCGTGGTGCCGCCGCCGCGCTCGCCCGGGTGAGCGTGCCGATGGCGGTTGAACCGGCGTTCCAGTTCAAGGCCTGAGGCCTGCATGGCGCAACTCTCCTCCGATGTCTTCTTCGCCACCGTAACCGAGCTGAACACGCGCCTGAAAGCTCGCGAGTTCTCGGTCCTCGAGTTGACGCGGGCCTTCGGCGCGCGGCTCGAGAAGCTCGGTCCCGAATACCACGCCTTGGCCCTGCCCCTGGTCGAGCAGGCCACCCGCGGCGCCCGCGACGCCGACCGCGATATCAAGGCCGGGCGCTTGCGCGGTCCGCTCCAGGGCCTGCCTTACGGCGCCAAGGACCTGCTGAGCTTCCGCAACCATCCCACCACCTGGGGCGCGCTGCCCTACGCCGCCCAGATCTTCGACTACAACGCCACGGTCATCGATAAGCTCGCCGGAGCCGGCGCCCTGCTGCTCGGCAAGCTGGCCATGGTCGAGCTGGCCGGCGGCGGCGGATACCGCTACGCTTCGGCATCCCTGACCGGCCCTGGGCTGAACCCGTGGGACCGCTCGCGCTGGTCCGGTGGAAGCTCCAGTGGTTCGGCCGCCGCCGTGGCCGCCGGCATGGTGCCCTTCGCCATCGGTTCGGAGACTTCCGGTTCCATCGTGACCCCGGCCTCCTTCTGCGGCGTGACGGCCCTGCGCCCCACCTATGGCCTGGTAAGCCGCTACGGCGCCATGGCGCTTTCCTGGACGCTCGACAAGCTGGGCCCCTTCGCCCACAGCGCCGAGGATTGCGGCCTCATCCTGCAAGCCATCGCCGGCAAGGATGGCAAGGACCCCGGCTCGGCCGGCAAGAGCTTCTACTACACGCCCCAATATGCACGGTCCGTGAAGGAGCTGCGCATCGGCTACGCACCCGCGGATTTCGACGCGCGGGCCGAACCCTCGGCGCGGCCGGCCTTCCAGGCAGCCCTGGCGGTCCTGAAGGAGACCGGCGCCACGTTTCAGGAGGTCCGCCTGCCGGACTTCCCTTACGGCCCGGTGCTCTCGACCATTCTGACCTCCGAGATGGCCTGCATCTTCGAGCCGCTGATCTCGAGCGGCAAGGTGGACGAGCTGGCCGACCAGGCGCAGATCGCCGGTTTGAAAGCCAGCCTGGACGTCGCCGCCAAGGACTACCTCAAGGCCCAGCGCATCCGCCGGCTCATCCAGGAGGAATTCGGCCGGATATTCGCGGGCCTGGACGTTCTGCTGGCTCCCGGCCGCCCCGGCCCGGCCATCCCCGTCGACCAGCCCCTCGATCGTCCGGGTGCCACGGCCCCGCCGGGCGGAGTCACTCCCCCGCGCCCGGCCGCCGAAGGCCTCCAGGGGATCGTCCCGGCGGGCAACCTAGCCGGGTTGCCGGCGCTGGTGTTTCCCTGCGGCTTCGCGGACAATCTGCCAGTGGCGTTGCAGGCGGTGGGCGCGCCCTTCTCGGAAAATCTGCTGCTCTCGATGGGCCGCGAGTTTCAGGCCCATACCGATTGGCATCGCCGGCGCCCGCCGGGGCTGTAGCGGCTATTCGTATTTCAAAGCCGATACCGGGTCGATGCGCGCCGCGCGGCGTCCCGGGATCCACGCCGCCCCCAGCGCCACGGCGCATAGCAGGCCCGCGGCGGCCAGCAAGATAGCCGGATCGGCTGCCTCGACTCCGAAAAGCTGCGATTTCAAGAGGCGCCCGAGCGCCACCGCGCCGGCCAGCCCAACCACGATTCCGGCCCCCGCCATCCGGCCCGCTTCCAGCAGCACCATGCGCAGCACGTCGGCACCCGTCGCGCCCAGCGCCATGCGAATCCCCATCTCGGCCGTGCGCCTCTCCACCGCGTAAGCCACCACGCCGTAGATCCCCAGCGCGGCCAGCAGCGTGGCCAGTACGCCGAAAGCCACCGAAAGCCAGGCAATCAGCCGGTCGGTGAAGATCGAATCCTGGATGCGCACTTCGATCGGTTTGAGATCGCCGGCTGGAATGCCGGGGTCCGCCGCGCGCACCAGAGCGCGTATATCCGGAGCGATGCTATTGGGATTGCCGGCCGCGCGAACATAGAACATCATCCGCGCGGGCTTCTCCCATTGCGGATACGGATAGTAGACGGTCTCGTTGGCTGGCTCGCGCACTTCCGTGCGGAAATCCGCCACCACCCCGACGATCTCGCGGTCCGGCAGCTTCTTATTGTCGGCACCCCACATCAGCCGCCGCCCCAGCGGGTTCCGGCCCGCGAAATACCGCCGTGCGAAGGCTTCGTTGATGACCACCGCCTTGGGTGCCGCGCCGTCGTCGCGCTCGCTGAATTCCCGCCCCGCGCGCAGAGGGATGCGCAGCGCCTCAAAGAAGCCCGGACTCACCGCTACCATCGACCCGCCCACCATTTCCCGCGCCCCCGCCTGATATCCCTCGACGGTCATGTTGCCGCCGCTCGAGCTTCCGGAAAACGGCCCGCCATCGGCCGCGCCTACGCCGGCCGCGCCGCCCATCGATTGCAGCCGATTCAGCAGATCGCGGTAGTAGGCCACCGCCTGCGGAAGGTCAGGCCGGTTCAGCGAGGCATTGACCGGAAAAGTGAGCAGGCGCTCGGTGTGGAAGCCCAGGTTGGTGCGCGCCAGGTGCAACAGGCTCATGGTAAACAGGCCGGCCCCGGCCGCCAGGAGCAGCGAAAGCGCCACCTGGCCCACCACCAGCGCCTTGCGGAAGCGCGCCGCTCCGCCGCCCGAGGCCACCGCGGAGGCCTGCTCCTTGAGCGCGGTCGCCAGGTTGGGGTGCGTCGCCTGCAGAGCCGGAATCAGCCCGAACAGCAGCCCGCACACGGCCGCCAGCGCCATGTTGAAAGCCAGCAGGCGGAAATCGATCCCCGATGTCAGCCAGCCCTCGGTGGCTTTGGGCGGCAGCAAGCCGACCAGCGCGCGCACACCCCACGCGGCCATCAGCAGCCCGGCCGCTCCCCCGGCCAGCGCCAGCACCAGGCCCTCCAGCAGCAATTGCCGCACCAGCGCCAGACGGCCGGCGCCTAGGGCCAGCCGGATGGCGATCTCGCGCCGCCGCCCGGTGGCGCGTGCCAGCGTCAGGGCGGCCACGTTCGCGCAAGCGATCAGCAGCACCAGCCCCACCATGGCCATCAGCACTTGAATCGGCCGCGCCCATTGCCGCCCCAGCTCGTTGATGCCCTGGGCGGCCGGTAGGAGCGTCACGCGATGGTTCAGGAACTCCGCGCGGCCGCGCTCGCTTTTCATCCCGCCTAGGCCTGGCAGTTCGGCTTCGAGAATCGACCGGTACACCACGCCGGTGGCCGCCTGAGCCTGCGCCATCGGGACGCCCGGTTTCAGGCGCGCGAAGATGTTCAGCCACGCCATCTGCCGGTTCTCCAGCGCATCCCAGGTGGGCCGGATCTCGAGCTCCATGGAGATCGGCACGAACAGGTCCGGCGAGTTCCCCGGCGCCATCCCCCTGAAACGCGGTTCGACCACCCCGACCACCATGAACGGATGGCCGTTGAGCGTCACCGTCCGGTTGAGGATCGCCGCGCTCGCGCCGAAACGGCTGGTCCAGTAGGCGTGGCTGAGTACAGCCACCGGGTTCGCGCCCGGCGCGCCATCGTCTTCCGGCAGCAGCACGCGTCCCACTGCCGCCCCCACGCCCAGCACGCGGAAGAAGTTGCCCGAAACGATTTCGCCGCTGACCGATTCAGTGCCGGATCCGTACCGCAGCGTGACGCCGCCGCCCGAGCGCGCGATCATGCCGGCGAAAGCCGCGTCGCGGTCGCGCAGATCGCGATACATGGGGTACGAGAAGACCGCCTCCTGGACATCTTTTGTGCTCGTCCCCGGGTGGTTGTAATCCGTATGCAGCACGACCAGCCGCTCGGGATCGTCCACCGGAAGCGAGCGCAGCACCACCTGGCTGAGCAGCGAGAAGATGGCCGTATTGGCGCCGATGCCCAGGGCCAGCGAGAGCGTCGCCACGGCCGCGAAAACGGGGCTGCGGCGCAGAATACGAAGCGAGAAGGCCAGATCCTTCCACATACCAGCTTTGACGCAGGAGATGGCGAAACCGCTAGCGGTACTTCCCCCTCACTCCGTACCAGCGCATCTTAGCCAGCTCCGCGAAGGCACCCAGGCCGCGCCACAAACTCACCTTCGTGCCCGCCACGTCGTTCCACTTCACGGGGACTTCCACGGTGGTGCAGCCCAATTGTTGTGCGATGTAGAGCGCCTCCACATCGAAGCCGAAGCCATCCAGCCGCTGACGCTCGAAGATCAGGCGCGCGGCACGCGTCTCGAACAGCTTGAAACCGCATTGCGTGTCTGCAAACGGCAAGTCCGTGACCAGGCGCATCACCAGGTTGAAGAAGCGGCCGCTATATTCGCGCAGCAGCGGCTGGTGCACCCCGATCACCGAACGGTCCATCGCGCGCGACCCGATGACCACCTGTGCGCGCTCGCGCCCGGCCGTGCTCCAGAGCTTGTCCAGCTCCTCGATGGGCGAGGAAAGATCGGCGTCCGTGAACAGCGCCCACTCGCCCTTCGCCTCCAGCATGCCGTGCCGCACCGTGTAACCCTTGCCGCGGTTGCCCGGGTTCGCGACCACTCGCGCGCCGGCCTTACGGGCCACCTCGGCGGTGGCATCCCGCGATCCGTCGTCCACCACCACGACTTCCGCGAACTCCCATTCGGTGGATTCCAGGTAGCGGCACACCGCTTCCAGTGTCGAGGGCAGCCGTTTCTCTTCGTTATACGCTGGAACGATAATGGAAATGGATCTGCGCAAAGAAGATTTATAATAGCTGATTTCCCCCTTAGGAGACCTATTTGTCCCTGGAAGACGACCTGCTCAAACAGCGCCTCGCCCGCATTCGCGAGATCGAAGCCCTGGGGTACCGGCCCTACGGCCACCGCTTCGAGTTCACTCACACCGTTCCCGAAATCGTGGCCCAGTTCGGCGCTAAAACACCCGAAGAACTCGCCACCCCGGTGCGCGTGCGCATCGCCGGCCGCATGATGACCCAGCGCCGCATGGGTAAGGCCGGCTTCGCGCACTTGCAGCAGAATGGCGAACGGCTGCAAATCTACGTCAAGAAAGACGCCGTGGGCGAGCGCGATTTCGCGCTCTTCCAGTTGCTCGATATCGGCGACATCGTGGGCGTGGAGGGCTATCTTTTCCGCACGCGCACGGGCGAGCTGAGCGTGCACGCCGAGAAGCTCGAGTTCCTCTCCAAGACCCTGCTCTCCATGCCCGAAAAGTGGCATGGCCTGGAGGACGTCGAAACGCGCTACCGCCAGCGCTATCTCGACCTGATCGCCAACCCCGACGTCCGCCGCATCTTCGTCACCCGCGCCCGCGTGATCTCCTCCCTGCGCCGGCAGCTCGAAGCGCGCGGCTTCATCGAGGTCGAAACGCCCATGATGCAGCCGCTCTACGGCGGAGCCACGGCGCGGCCTTTCGTCACCCACCATAACACCCTTGATATCGATCTCTACCTGCGCATCGCGCCCGAGCTGTATCTGAAGCGCCTGTTGGTGGGCGGCCTCGAACGCGTTTACGAAATCAATCGTAACTTCCGCAACGAGGGCCTCTCCACGCATCACAACCCCGAGTTCACCATGCTCGAGTTCTACCAGGCCT
>CAYRWE010000213.1:0-8826 GCA_964427655.1 uncultured Solibacteraceae bacterium
TCCATCATCACGCTGGTGAAACCCATGTCGATGGCCGATTTGCAGGTCTCGACGCTGTTGCCATGATCCAGGTGCAGAACCGTGGGGATCTCGGGATAGACCTCCGTAGCCGCCAGCATCAGGTGATAAAGGAAGCGATCCTGCGAGTACGCACGCGCCCCGCGGCTGGCCTGCACGATCACCGGCGACTTGGTTTCGCGCGCGGCCTCCATGATCGCCTGGATCTGTTCCATGTTGTTGACGTTGAAGGCGCCCACGCCGTAGCCGCCTTTAGCGGCCTCGTCCAGAAGCTGGCGCATCGAAACTAGTGGCATTAGATTTCTCCTTTAGCGAATGCAGAATCGAAACCTCAAGCTAACATGCTTGCGCGAGAGCGGGCAACGCGGGCCGGGCTTCACTTCTTATGCAGTTCCCTGCGCTTCTTGGCCCAGCCTTCCCTCACCGCCTGGTGCGCGCGCCCCAGCCCCAGCGCGTCCGCCGGCACCGGCTTGGTGATCACCGAGCCGGCCGCCACGTAGGCACCCTCGCCGATCTCCATTGGCGCCACCAGCGTCGAGTTGCTGCCGATAAACGCGCCTTCGCCGATATGTGTCGGATGCTTCGCGAAGCCGTCGTAGTTGCACGTGATGGTGCCCGCTCCGATGTTCGACCGCGCCCCGATGTGCGCATCGCCCAGGTACGCCAGGTGCATCGATTTGGCGCCCGCCCCCAGCCGCGTCTTCTTCAGCTCCACGAAGTTTCCCACGTGCGCGCGTTCCTCCACGTGGCTCTCCATGCGCAGGCGCGCGAACGGGCCGGCGTGCGCTCCCCGGTCGAGCCGTGAGGCATCCACCAGCGTGAAAGGAAATATCTCCACGTCGTCGCCGAGTTGGGCGTCGCGCACCACCGCGCAGGCGCCGATCCGGCAGTTCTCGCCAATCTCCGTCTTGCCCAGAATCTGCGCGAACGGCTCGATCACGGTATCGATCCCGATCTTCACATCCGCGTCGATGGTCACCGTCTCGGGCTTCTCGATGGTCACCCCGGCCAGCATCAGTTCGTGAACCTTGCGCTCGCGGAAGAGACGGTCCGCCGCGGCCAGTTCCACACGGTTGTTGATGCCCAGCGCCTCGCGCGGATCGGCGATCTCATGAGCTTCCACCCTGTGGCCGGCGCGGTTCAGGATCTCCACCATGTCCGTCAGATAGTATTCGCACGCCGGATTGTCCGGGCGCAGCTCGCCTACGTGCTTCCAGAAGAGATCCGCGCGATAGCAGTAGATCCCCATGTTGGCTTCGCGCACCGCGAGCTGCTCGGGCGTGGCGGCCTTCTGCTCCACCACCGCCGCGACGTGCCCGCGCGCGTCGTGGATCACGCGGCCGTAGCCCGTGGGATCGTCCATTTCCGCCGAGAGCAGGACGCCGGCGCCTTCCGAGGATCGTGCCGCCGCAATCAGCTCGCGCAGCGTCTCGGCGCGCAGCAGCGGCCCGTCGCCGTAGACGATCACCAGGTATCCGCCCAGGCCTTCCAGAGCCTCGCGGCACACCATCAATGCGTGCCCGGTGCCCTTCTGCTCCTTCTGCTCGATGAAGCCAATGCCCGGAACCGTGACGGCCTTGCGCACCTCTTCGGCCTGGTGCCCCACCACCAGGAAAATTCGCTCCCGCGGTGCCAGCTCGAGCGCGGTCTCCACCACATGCTCCACCAACGCCTTTCCTCCGGCGCGGTGCAAGACCTTGGCCTGGCGCGATTTCATGCGGGTGCCCAGGCCCGCGGCCAGGATCACGACGGTGACGGGCGTTGCGTTATTTTCAGTCATGCTAGTCCGTTCTTGCGGCGCCGGCCTTCCTGCGCCAACTTCACCACTACGGCTGCCGTGGAGGCGGGATCGTGCCGGATTTTCTCTTTATTCTGCACCAGGTTCCCGGCCATCACCTTCAAGCCCATCTTGAAAAGCGCCTCCACGTCGTTCTCCACGGGTTGCGCCTCCTGCCGGGCATACCGCTTCTTAATGGCGGAAGGGATGGGCCGGATATTCACGACCGCGTAATCCAGAAATTTGTTGCGCGCGTGCTGATGGATAGCGCGCACGTGGTCTGAGGCGCTGAATCCGTCGGTCTCGCCGGGCTGCCACATCAAATTCACAAAATAAGCTTTCACGGCCGGCGAACGGGAAATGGCCGCGGGAATCCCCTCCACAAGCACGTTCGGCACCACGCTGGTGAACAAGCTGCCCGGTCCCAGCGTGATCACATCGGCCTCGGCGAGGGCGCTCAGCGTGGCGGCCAGCGGCCGTGCGGCGCGCGGAATCAGGTGAATGCGGCGAATTCGCTGGCGGCTGTGGCTGATGCGCGTTTCGCCCACCACGCGCGTGCCATCCTCCAGGACGGCCTCCAGCGCGACGTTGGCGGCCGTAGAGGGGTAAATACGGCCCGCGATCTTGAGCACTTCCGCGGACGCCTTCACGGCCTCCGGAAAATCCCCCATCACCTGCGTGAGAGCCATCAGGAACAGGTTCCCGAAGCTGTGACCCTTGAGGCCGCGGCCGGCCGCGAAGCGATATTGGAACAGGCGGGCCAGCAGCGCCGAGTCTTCGCTCAGCGCCACCATGCAGTTGCGGATATCGCCGGGCGGCAGAACGTCGAATTCGCGGCGCAGTCGCCCGGAGCTTCCGCCGTCGTCCGTCACCGTGACCACCGCTGTGACGTCCAGGCGCGGCTGACCGGGATCGGCCGTGCGCGTGTAGTGCTTCAACCCTTGCAGCAGGCTCGAAAGCCCCGTACCTCCGCCGATCACGACCACTCGCAGTGGTGTTGTATCTTCCATCTTTCAGGCGCGCCTCACCCGCTTTGGCCCCTGCCGGACCGCCAGTGGATGCCCGTTACCAGTTCTTCTTTTCAGGATAGAGCAAGGCGTCGAAAGGCGGCTTGCCGGCTACCGGTGCGAAATCGGCGTCCTGCCGCGCGATGATGCGATTGCGCGGTTCCAGCTCGATGGCCCGCCGCAAATTCTCGTAAGCTCCGGCCAGATCGCCCGCCAGGGCCTGCGACAGCGCCAGGGCGTAGCAGATATGATCCGCCTTCGGCTGCATCTCGAGAGCTCTTTCCAGGTGCACACGCGCCTCCGCCAACTTGCGCGCGTTGATCATAGCGACCCCGTAATTGTAATGATCTTCGGCGGATTCCAGGTTGACGGGGGCCTGCTCCAGACGGCGGTCGCACATGGCCGCGTGAACCTGCGCGCGCTGGGCCACATCGCGCTCGGGACCCTTCACGGCTTCCAGGAACAACTCGCGAGCTTCCTTCAGCTTGCGGGCGTGAAACAGCTTCATGCCGGCCTCGAAGGCGCCCAGTTGCTTTTGCGATTTAGCCGCCTGAGCCACCACGGCGGCGCCGGAACTGCCCGAAGTGGCGCGCGCTGGTTCGGGGGGCGTTGCGTTCTTGGGGACTGGTGGCTTGCTCATGCCGGTTATCGCTGCCCGTGGGAATAGGACGATTAGCGTTTATACCAGAAGCGACCGCACGGACGCAACCGGGCAATCACGTACAGCTATCGCACGGCCATCTCGCACACGGCCCGACGCGCGCTGGCCACTCGTACGGAGAAGCCGGTGCGGTCTGTAGTATACCCTTGAAAACCCTTGGTTTAACCAGATGATAGGCGCTATTTGCATTCCTATGGAGCTTTCATGACTTTTTTACGGCTCGCCGCGCATACTCGCAAATAGTAATGTGAAGACTCTCCGGGGCCGCCCCCGCGCTAGTGGCGGCCCCAATAAACCCAAGAGAGACGAGAAGGGAGTAAGTGTGCGCATTCGAACGGTTGTAATGGGGCTCATCTCGGCGGGTTTTGCCATGCAGATGCTAGCTGCGGAGGAAGCGCCGCCACGGGAGAAACTGGCCTCCGCTAGCCCGGACTCTAATTCCGCCAATCGCACGATCGCGACGGGCGGCCTGCGCGGTATTACGCGGAATCCCAGCGGGCTGCCATTGCCTTTAGTGAAGATCGTCGTGCATAGTGCCGAGGCCGGCGGCGATCGAACCACCACCAGCGGTTCAGATGGCGCCTTCGCGGTGGATGGCCTCAAGCCGGGTCACTACGAAGTCACTGCGGAAAAGGATGGCTTCGTCGCTTCGCCCGCGGCCTCCGTCGAGCTGGCGGCCGCACAGGAGTTCAACGTGGATCTGGAGGTCGCCGTCATTCCTTCGAGCGGGTGCGACGGTTGCACTGGCGGGAACTTCTTCAAGCGGTTTGCCAAAGCCTATTGGGACGACTGGCATCCTTCTTCCACGCCATCGCCCGAGGCCCCTTACCGGGGTTATCCCGCGCCGGTCTCCAATCCCCCGTTTCCCTTTACCGTCTGGCCCATCGGCGGAACCGTCTGGATTGGCTATCCCAACGCGACTTCCTATCCCCTGACGCAAGCGATCTACAGCGGCAAGAAGGGCCAATGGTTGAAGAAGGCCAACATCCAGCTCTACGGCTGGGCCGATATTGGCATGAACGTTAGCACCTCTCACGATGGCGTTTACGCCAATGCCCCGGCGGCCTACCCGCAGGTGGCCAACACGTTTGTGCTGGATCAGGCCACCTTCTACATCGAGCGCGTGCCCGACACCACGCAGACGGACCACTTCGACTGGGGCTTCCGTCTGACCAACCTTTATGGCTTCGATTACCGCTTTACCACCGCCAGCGGTTACTTCAGCCAGCAGCTTCTGAATAGTCCCCAATCGAACGGCACCATCGGAAACAGGCTGGGATACGATCCCGTGATGGCCTATGTCGATCTCTACTTCCCCCACGTCGGCGAGGGAATGGATGTAAGAATCGGTCGTTATATTTCGCTTCCCGATATCGAAGCGCAGCTCGCTCCCAATAACTATACCTATACGCACTCGCTGACTTACACCTACGATTGCTACACCCAGACCGGCGTCAATGCCACCATCAAATGGAGCAATCACTGGACCACGCAAGTCGGGCTATCCGGAGGCTGTGAAGCCGCGCCCTGGTCGCCGTATGCCAAGCCGACCGCCAACATTTGCCTGGGCTATACCTGGTCGAACGGCGGCGACAACATCTATACCTGCGCCAACTCTCTCAACGACAGCAAGTATAGTTACAATAACTTGGCCGCCTATTATACGACCTGGTATCACAAGTTCGGCGATTCGAAGTGGCACATGGCCTGGGAGACCTGGTATCAATATGAGAGCAAGACGCCGAATGTCAACAATCCGGCCGCCGCGTCTCTTCTGATCAACAATGCCAATGGAGCTTATTGCGACAATCCCTCCGAACTAACCTGCTTTGCCCCGGAGTGGGCCACGGTCGATTACCTCAACAGGCAGGTCGGGAAAAAGGACGCGCTGATTTTCAGGAACGAATACTTCGACGACCTCAAGGGCCAGCGCACCGGCTTCAAGAGCGCCTATACAACCCACACCTTCTCTTGGAATCACTGGGTTGGAACGACGCTGGTTTTCCGTCCGGAGCTCCGCTACGACATCGCCTACGATGCCCCAGCTTACGATTCCGGGCTGAAGCATCGCCAGTTGATGTTCGCGGCGGATATGATCTGGTTCTTCTGAAGCGGGCGCGCTAGATCGAAATCGACGGCGCACGGCGGCCCATCTGGCTCGCTGCTGCGCCGTTGAGCGTTTTAAGCGTCGCTCTTCGGGGTAGTTGGATTGTCCGGTGCAATCTCTTTGAACGAGTCCTTGAAGCTGCGAATACCTTGAGCCAGTCCTTTGCCGAGCTCCGGGAGCTTCTGCGGTCCAAAGAACAAAACAGCGATAACCAGGATCACTATCAGGTGTCTGGGTTGGAGCAAATCTTCAATCATGGTGAGGCCTTCCACATGAAGGGTAACACACTTCACGGCCGCGCTCTTGGGCGCCTCGGGAGCTTTTCCGTCGCCCGCTGCCGCGAACAGCTATGGGAACGGAGCAAGCTGGGCAGGAACGCGTCCTGCTGGTGCGGAAGCCGACCCGGAGAGGGGTTTAGCCGGCTGGCCCGTCTCGGCTATAATCGCTCGGATGCCCCGCATTCTGATCGTGCACTGGAACCGGGAAGAAGCTGCCGAGCGGGCCGGCCGTCTGCGTCTAGCCGGCTTCGAGGCCGATACCTTCTGCGAACCCGATAACGGCGCCGCACTGCGCGATTTGGGCGCTCACGTCCCCGATGCCGTAGTGATCGATCTCACCCGCATCCCCTCGCACGGTCGCGCCGTGGGCGTCTTCCTGCGCGGCCGGAAAGCCACCCGCCACGTGCCGCTGATCTTCATCGAGGGCGAACCCGCCAAGACCGAGCGCACCCGGGAACTGCTGCCGGATGCCGTCTACACCACCTGGGAGAAGATCGCTGCGGCCCTGCGCAAGGCGCTGAGCGGTTCGCCCGCCCGGCCCGTCGTGCCCGGCACTTTCGCGGGCTACTCGGGCACGCCGCTGAGCCGCAAACTCCGCATCGTCGGAGGTTCTCGAGTCCTGCTGTTGGCCGCGCCCGAGGATTTCGAGAGCCGCCTCGAGCCGCTGCCCGAGGGCGCCTCGGTCCATCGCGGCGGTGCGCCCGAAGCCGATGTGATCCTGGCCTTCCTTAGATCTTCTGCCGCGCTGGGCCGCGCCCTCCCTGCCCTGGCACGCGCCATGAAAGCGGGCCGTACGTTATGGCTGATCTGGCCGAAGAAGACCTCCGCGCTAGCAAGCGATCTGGCAGGGCCGCTGGTGCGCCAGATGGGCCTCGATGTGGGCCTCGTGGATTACAAGATCTGCTCTGTGGACGAGACCTGGTCGGGATTGGCTTTCGCGGTCAAAAAAAATCCGCTCGCCCGAGCCGATAGCGCGAGCGAGCGGAAGCAAAGAAGAAAAGCGATCGGCGATTAGCGGTGGCCGCCGCCGAAGCCGCCGCGCGCGAAGCCCGCTACGCCACCCCTGAAGGCCGCGACGCCCGGACCTCTTCCGGCGACGCCCGTTCCGATGCGGTATGGCGCACTGTAATACCAGAAGGCCGGCGAGTAGAAGCCGAAGCCGCCGAACGGGCTGCCGTAGAATCCCGCGCCCGGAACGAAGGCCCAGCTATCGAACCAGGGATTCCAATACCAGCCCGTGCCGTACCACCAGTAGGGATGGTTCACTACCACGGTCTGGGCCGTCGAGGCGTTGGCTTGCGCCACATATTGGGAGCGCAGATCGCTCCAGGCGTACAGGTCGTCGGTTTGTTTGCGTTTGAAGTCCTGCGTCTTCAGCTTCTTCGCGTCGAAGCTCACGCTGTCGCCCTTGGTGGCGTCAACCGTGTGATCGTCCACCTGGACCACGGCTTTGCCTTCGTACACCGCCACGCCTGGCTGGGCGGTTCGAAATGCGTATATTCCCCTCTTTTCCATACGGGTAACGGCGCTGCCGACCGCCACTTGCAGCTTGTTCTCCTTGGCCACCTGCTCGACCTCCACCAGCGCCTCGCCGCGCACCAGTTCGACCTGCGTATCGGTCAGCGACGGCGTTACCATCTTGACCGCGCTGTTATCGCCCAGGCGCAGGAACACGCCCGGAGTCAGCAGCATTTCGGCCTTCCCGGCGCCGGTTTGAAGAACGTGACCGGGCTGCAACTCGATCGATCCGAGTTGCTTGACGGCTATGGGCTGGCCATCCAGCGTGGCGTTCCCTTCGACGTAGTTGATCGTCCCCGGCCGCGCGGACCCTTGGGCGTACGCGATTCCCCCAATCCCTGCCACCAGCCCCGCCAGGGCCCATCTCCCCGACGCTTTCCACAGGTTAAACATAAGATTTTAAGAACCTTCTTTCTACTATGTTGGATGCGGGGCGAGGGTACCTCGTTCCCCAATGAGGGCGGGATTTACAAATCCATAAAAAAAGCCGCGCGGATCGCTCCGCGCGGCCTCGTCTCACTGAGAGTGAACGGTGCTTAGTAATCCATCTCCGGTCCGCCGTGTCCGCCGGGGCCCATCGGAGCGGGCTTCTTCTCTGGGATGTCGGCTACCATGGCTTCGGTAGTGAGCATCAGGGAAGCGATAGAAGCGGCGTTCTCCAGAGCCGTACGGGTGACCTTGGTGGGGTCGATCACGCCGGAAGCCACCAGGTCCTCGAACTTGTCGGTCTGGGCGTTGAAGCCGAAGTTGGGGTTGTCGTTCTCGCGGATCTTGCCAACCACGATGGCGCCCTCGGTACCCGAGTTCACCACGATCTGGCGAAGGGGATCTTCGCAGGCGCGGCGCACGATATCCAGGCCGATCTGCTCGTCGCCTTCCACCTTGGTGTCCTTGAGAATCTTGGAAGCGCGCAGCAGGGCCACGCCGCCGCCCGGAACAATGCCTTCCTCGACCGCCGCGCGAGTGGCGTGCAGAGCATCTTCCACGCGGGCCTTCTTCTCCTTCATTTCGGTCTCGGTGGCTGCGCCGACCTTGATCACCGCCACGCCGCCGGCCAGCTTCGCCAGCCGTTCCTGCAGCTTCTCGCGGTCGTAATCCGAGGTGGTCTCATCGATCTGGGCGCGCAACTGCTTGATGCGGCCTTCGATGGACTTCTGGCTGCCGGCGCCGTCCACGATCGTGGTATTGTCCTTGTCCACCGTGACGCGCTTGGCCTTGCCCATGTCATCCAGCCGTACGCCTTCCAGCTTGATGCCGGTTTCTTCCATGATGGCCTTGCCGCCGGTCAGAATGCCGATATCTTCCAGCATGGCCTTGCGGCGATCGCCGAACCCGGGGGCCTTCACGGCGCAGGCATTCAGGGTGCCGCGCAGCTTGTTGACGACCAGGGTGGCGAGGGCCTCGCCTTCCACTTCCTCGGCGATGATCAGCAGGGGCTTGCCGGAGCGGGCGATCTGCTC
>CAYRWE010000214.1:0-8826 GCA_964427655.1 uncultured Solibacteraceae bacterium
AGATACTTGGTGCCCGAATAGAGCGAAATGTCGGCGCCCAGCAGCAAGGGGTGCTGGAAAGTGGGGCCCAGAAACGTATTGTCCACCATCACGACGGGCTTATCCGGGTGAGCCGCCGCGGTGGAGGCAGCGCGCTCGATGTCGGTCATGATGAGGGTCGGATTCGCGGGCGTTTCCAGAAAGACGATGCAGCAGTTCCGGGCCGAACGGATGGCCTCGTCGATACCCTCCGAATCGCCCGAGTGCACCGGGATGCCGCGCACGCCGAACGGTTCGAGGAAGGTGTGGATCAAGCCGGTGGTGCCGCCATAGAGGGGCGTGGTGTAGACCACCGAGCTGTTGGGGCGGGCATAGGCGAAAAACGCCGTCATGATGGCCGCCATCCCCGAATTGAAGGCCGCCGCCTCGCGCCCGCCGGCCTCCAGGGGCACGATCTGGTCCTCCAGAATCTCGGAATTGGGATGCGAAAAGCGCGAGTAGATCAGGTCGGCGCGCTCCCCCTCGGCGGGTTTGATCTTGCCGGTGGTGATGGCGAAGGCATGTTCGGCCGCCTCGGGGCTGGCGAAGACGTAGGTCGAGCTGCGGAAAACCGCCGGCCTGGCCGATCCGAACGACAGGCTGGGGTCGAATCCCCGAGTGAGCACGGCGGTGCGGGGCCGAACCGCTCCGTGGCCCTGATCTTGATCCGGCATAAACCCTCCTGACCCGAGTCTAGCGCCGCCGCCGTGGCATTGGTTCATGGGCCGATTCGGCACCGGTGCGGCTGCCCGCCAATGTTATAGTCTGAGCATGGCTGCGCGCCTCGGCATCTTCTTTCTCGCCTTGGCGTGCGCGGCCCCGGCCGCCGACCGTGCTTCGCTCACTGCCGCCCAGCGGCAATCGAACCTGGATTCCTTCGACTGGGTCTGGACCACCGTGCGCGACAAGTATTGGGATCCGCAACTGGGCGGGCTCGATTGGCAGGCCGCCCGCCGGGAGTTGCGCCCCAGGGTGGAAGCCGCCACCAGCATGGAGGAGGCGCGAGCGGCGCTCTCCGCTCTCCTGGCGCGCCTCAGACAATCGCATTTCGCCATCCTCCCGGCACAGTCGTACGCCGAGTTGGAGGGCAGCCGCGACCCGGGCCAGGGAAGTCCGGGAATCGACGTCCGCATGGTGGAAGGCCGCGCCACGGTTTTCGCCGTCGAGCCGGGATCTTCTGCCGCGGCTCGCGGCGTCAAGCCGGGTTGGGAGATTGCCGGCGTGGGGGGAAAGGAGATCGCTCCGGCGCTGGCCGCCATCCGCGAGAGCCTGGCGGGTTCCACGACGGTCGAACTTCTCCAGGCGCGCAGCGTAATGGCGCGGCTTTCCGGCCGGATTGGCGATCCCGTGCGCGTCGCGTTTCGCGACGGCGCGGAGCGCAGTGTGGCCGTGGAGTTGGAGCGTTCCCGCCCGCGCGGAACACCCGCCAAGCTGGGATATTTGCCGGCCATGTACTTCTGGGTGGAATCGCGGCGCGTGCGCCCCGAGATCGGCTATATACGCTTTAATCTGTTCTTCGAGCCCGAGACGCTCGTCCGGGCGTTTCGGGAGATGGTGGCCGGATGCGGGGACTGCCGCGGGCTGGTGATCGACCTGCGCGGCAACCCGGGCGGCATCGGCGGACTGGCCACGGGAGTGGCGGGCTGGTTCATCGGCCAGGCGGGCCGGCAACTGGGCGCCATGCAGACCCGCGATACGCGCGTGATCTTCGCGGTCTTCCCGCGCCCCGAACCGTTCCGTGGGCCGCTGGCGATCCTGGTGGACGCCTGCTCGGCCTCCACTTCCGAAATCTTCGCCGAGGGGATGAAGGACCTCGGGCGAGCCCGCGTGTTCGGGGCGCGCACGGCGGGAGCCGCCCTGCCTTCGGTTTTCGAGAAGCTGCCCAATGGGGATGGCTTCCAATATGCGATCGCCAGCTACGTTTCCTTTGGCGGTAAATCGCTGGAAGGGTCGGGCGTGATCCCCGACGAGGAGATCGGGATCGAGCGCCGCGACCTTCTGGAGGGTCGGGATGCCGCCCTGGAAGCGGCGGTAAGCTGGATTGAACGCCAGAGGAATTGAGGGAAAACATGCCATCCCGTTCGATTGCGACGCGAATCGCGCTGGCCGCGGCGCTGGTGGCGGCTGCCGGCGCGCGGCTGAACGCCGCCGACGACCTGCCCAAGGCGGAAACCATTCTAGACCGCTTCGTCGAGGTGACTGGCGGGCGCGGCGCCTATGAGAAGACCCACAGCGAAATCGCCACCGGCTCGATGGAAATCGTCGGGATGGGGATACAGGGGAAGGTCTCGCTCTATTCGGCCGAGCCGAATCAAAGCCTCACGGAAATCGAAATTACGGGCATCGGCAAGATCCTGGAAGGGACCGACGGCAAAGTGGCCTGGTCGCTGTCGGCCATGCAGGGACCGCGTCTGAAGGAAGGCGAGGAGAAATCCATGACGCTGCGCGAGGCCCGCTTCAACGGCCACGTGCATTGGCGCGACCTCTACAAGCAAGCCGAAACCGCCGCTCTCGAAAGCGTGGACGGGCAGGAATGCTACAAGGTGGTTCTGACCCCGGCCGAGGGCAATCCCGTGACGCGCTATTTCGATAAGCAATCGGGCCTGCTGGTGAAGAGCGTCATGACGGTGAAGAGTCCCATGGGCGATATCGCGGTGGAATCCGCCGAGAGCGATTACCGTAAGGAGGGCGGCCTGCTGATGGCGCACAAGATTCTGCAGAAGGCCGCCTCGCAGCAGATCGCCTTCACTGTGGAAAGCGTGAAGTTCAACGCCGAGATCCCCAAGGAAAAGTTCGAAGCGCCCGACGAAGTCAAAGCCCTGATGCGGAAGTAGGCGGCGCCGGCGATCAGCCCAGTATGGAGGCGAGCCGGTTGGCGGTGTCTTGCACGGCTTCGGATTGGGCGGTCAGCTCACGAGGCCGAGGCGCCTTGTTCGGCGCTGGCGGCGGTGCGCTGCGCCACCTGGCCCCGGCGTTCGGTGCCATCTCCAAGTCAGTGGCCGTAGTGGCAAGGCTGTCACGGGCAGCCTTATGAAATCGAGATCGTCGTCGAAAGTCGAGGACAAGTCTGCGAACGGATTAGCCGCCGCTGATCATGGTGGCCAGGTTCTCCACGATCTCTTCCAGGGCCTTGGATTGCGCATTCAACTCCTCGGCCGCCGAAGCGCCTTCTTCGGCCTGCGCCGCCGTGCTCTGGGTCACCTGGCTCATCTGTAAAATCGCCGAGCTCATCTGCGCGATGCCGCGCGCCTGCTCTTCGGAGGCGACGCGGATCTGATCGGTCTCCACCTTCAGGGCTTCGGCAATGCGGTTATGCGCATCCATCGCCTTCTGCACCGTTCCGAGTCTTTCGCGGCTCTCGCGGGATTTCGTGAGCGACTCCTCGATCAGCGCGGCGGTTTCGCTGGCGGCATTGGCGGAGCGGTGCGCAAGATTCCGAACCTCGTCGGCCACCACCGCGAACCCCAAACCGGACTCGCCGGCCCGCGCCGCTTCGACCGCGGCGTTCAGCGCCAGAATATTGGTCTGAAATGCAATCTCGTCGATGATCTTGATGACTTTCGATACCTTTTCGCTCGAGACGCTCACCTCGGTGACCGCGTTACCCAGTTGGCGATGCGCGGCGTTGACCGCCTCAACGAGCGGAATGGCCTGGCTCATGAGATCGGCGATCTTCTGCGAGCGTTCGGTATTCTGCTTAGTGATCGATCCGACCTCTTCGGCCGTCGCGGAAGTCTCCTCTATCGAAGCGGCCTGCTCGGAGGCGCCTTGCGCGAGCGAATTGCTGGCCCCGGAAATTTGCGAGGAGGCGGCGAAGAATTGCCGCGCGGCGCGTTCCAGATGGGACACCGAGCCGCCAATCACCCGCGAGACCCGTCCGGCCAGATATGTCACCGCGGCAACGGTGCCCGCCAAAGCCAGAAACCCGAACAACATCAAGCAGAACTGGATGGTTCGCGCACCCGCCACATATTCCCTCTGCGGGGCGACCGCCACGATCGTCCAGGGCTTCTCGTGCGCACGCTTGAAATGCGCGGTCCTGGCCACTCCGTCAAATACGTAGTCCAACGATCCGCTGCCCCGGCTCAGGATTTCACGGCCGAAGTCCTGATCGCGGGCGTTTGCCGTCAGAATCTTGGCACGGTCGGGATGAGCCAGCATCAGTCCCGAGGAATCCAGCATGTACAGATAGCCGGTCTGGCGAACGCGATATTGGCTTACAAAAGAATCCGAGAATGCCGATAGCTCAATAGGCGTCCCCAGTATGCCGATGACGCGATCCCCGTTCTTGACGGGCGCGGTCAACAAGGCTACAGGCCTCCCGCTGGCGGGCGACTTCATGGCCTCTCCTATCCACACTTCGCCCTGCCGCGCGTGCTCCACGTTGCCCCGGAACCCTCCGACGCTCGCCAACTCGAACCCCACCGATTTGCCGCCCACCGAATCGAGAAACTCCTTGCCGTTCGGGTCTGCCAGGAACACGTTCTCATAGAACGGCGACCGGTGATGAATTCGCACCAGAGCCTGCTCGGCTATCGGGCGTTCGCGGCCGGCGCAGGCGGCCGCAAATGGCTCGAGTTCGGCGAGATTGACCGCGTCGCGCGCGCGGGCGCCGAGCCACAAGTCCAACTCTTCGGCCGTTTTGCCGACAATGCGATCCATCTCGTCATCGGCTTGTTCCCTGAGGACCTGGGACGATACCAGGTAGATACCGCACATCAGCGCCAGGGTGGAGGCGATAACGACCGCGGAGGTCCAAACCGCGAATCTGCCACGAAGAGATAGCGTTTGCATCACGTCTGGCTTATCGGCGGAGTCAGGCAGACTCTTTAGTGGCCGATCGTGGGACGGTGCGCGCGCTTACAGGAAAGCCATGCTCTTGATGCCCGAGATGTCGAATCTCTTGCGGCAGCGCAGGTTCTTACAGGCTACCTTATCGTCCAGAAGGACCATATAGCTCTGGGCCTTCTGAAACTTGGCCCGGTCTCGCTCGTCGGCGCCGGGAGGGAGACGGTCCTTCTTCTTCTTCACCGCCCATCGCAGCTCGTAGCTCTCGTGGCTGTGGCAGTACGGGCAGTTCAGCTCCGCCGGCCGGGTGGTTTGGGTGTCGGTATAGTAAGCTCGTTCGTCCATGTTCGGAGGAGCGCTAGCGCTCTGCCATCGGTATCCACTTCTGCCCGTCGGGATTGCCTTTATACTCGGCTCGCGGGCGAATCAGGAGGCCCGCCGCCATGGTTCCCATATACGTACCCATTCTAGGACGCGCCGAAGCCGGAAAGGCGCGCCCAGGCTATTTGTACGTGCGGCCGTGCAGGCGATACTTGATGTTCCGCACAAAATCGGCGATGCGATTACGCTGCGGACACTGTTCGAAGGGCGGAAATCCGATGCTCAGGTCTTTGCTCTCCACCCAGAGCTTCCGGTCGCCGGCGGTGCCCAGATCGGTATCGACGATCACGCCGGAGCCGCAGGACTCTCCGTCGAGAACCTGGAACTTGCCCGGCGGCACGGCCTGCGGTCCCCAATCCTGCATGAACGACGTCATGGCGTAATCGCGGCAGGGATGCGCGTCGGTGCAGCCCCACAGGGCATATGCCGCTTTGTAGTCGCGGGCTTCCAGCAGGGCGAGGAAGCGCTTTACCTGGCGGTCTTCGC
This sequence comes from uncultured Solibacteraceae bacterium, assembly GCA_964427655.1. GTDB lineage: Bacteria > Acidobacteriota > Terriglobia > Bryobacterales > Bryobacteraceae > CAVQNQ01. Next base: position 5,674 of record CAYRWE010000214.1, read on the forward strand.
TGAAATTATGGAAGATGAAGAGCAGCATTCCGGCGGCTATCGCCAGGCCCAAGACCCAGATTACGACCCGCCGGATAGTCCTGGCCCGCTGCTCATCGCTGACTCCGTATTCATCGAGGTAGCCGGCCATCGGAGTTCCACCCTCAGTTTACTTCTGCGCCGGTGCAGCCGGCGCGGCGGCCGCGGCGCCGGTCACTGGGTAGGCCTTGTTGTAAGCCGCGATGGCCTCGTCGGTAACATCCATGGTCGGCTTGAAGTAGAGCGTCGTGCCGTTGTCCAGCACCAGATCCAGGCCTTTGCTTTCCGCCAGTTTCTTAACCACCTCGGCCATCTTCTGGGTGCTCTTGCTGAGAATCTCGTTGCGCTCGCGCTCTACGTCCGCCTGCATATCCTCGTTCATACGCGTCAGTTCGCGCTGCTTGCGGGTTCCCTCGGCGTTGAGATCGGACTCCGCCTGCGGGGTCAGTTTTCCGGAGCCGGCCTGGAGCTGCTGGGCGATGGAGGCAATTTCATTCTGCAGCGCCTGGGCCCGGTCCGCCCGCGGCTTGTAGCGCGCCTGCATCTCGATGTCGGCTTTCTTGATCTCGGCCGATTCGAAGACTGCCCGCTGCATGTTCACCACGCCGACCTTGAGCTGGGCGGATGCCACTTGGCCGAACATCAGCAACGCCGGGCAGGCCATCAATAGCCTGAGCCCCAATCTTTTAAACATGAACGCACTCCTGAGTTTGGTATGAAAATTCAGATTAGCATACCTGCTTCAATACCTTGAGGATCATTCCCAGCCGCGAGTAAGGCCGCGGCCGGCCGCGCCTTACCGATAGGTTCAAGGGCGCGCGGATGCGGTTTATAGAGGGCTGATGGGCTTGCTGTCGGATCCCAAGCCCAGCCTCACCGGTACCGTCTCGCTCGGCGGCAGGGTCACCAGGTGCGGCCGAATCAGCACCAGGATCTGGTCGTTGCTGGTGCTATGGGTGTGAACGCTCGTGAGCGGCCCCAGATAGGGAACCTGGGAGAGGCCCGCCAATCCGGCGACGCTGCGCGCCTCGTTCACATCCAGCAGACCAGTCACCGCCGCCCATTCTCCGAAATCGAGCTGCGCCTTGGATTTCAGCACGCGGCTCGAGATCACCGGTATCCCGTTCACCGATTGCCCCGACAAGACTTTGAACTCGGCGTCGATGTCCAGCGTGACGCTGGCGGTCCCGTGCACGCTGGGTGTGACCTTGATGCTGAAGCCCAAGTCTTCGTATGTAAAGGAGGGTGGCGGCGTGTATACGTTTCCCTGGGCGCCGGACGTAAAGCTGGCCGGTCCGAAGTAGCCCGCGGTCAGGACGGGGTAGCGATCGCCCACATGCAGACTGGCCGGCTGGCCATCCACCGAACGCAGCTCGGATTGGATCATCAGCGCGCCCGAGGATTTGGTCATCTGCGCCACCGCCGAGGGGGTCAGGATGCCCAGGCCTATGAGGGTCTTGCCTCCACCGAAAGCCAGCAGGCCGACGATATTCTGCGGTGTGCTGACGGTGTTGTTGAGCCAGGTCGTTAGCGGGGTGAGACTGAACAGAGTGGGGAAATCGATGCCGTAGGTGATCATATCGTTGCGGCTGACTTCCACCAGCTTCACCTCTACCACCACCTGGCCGCGCGCATGCACCAATTGCTCGAGCAGGGCACGTGCCGGCAGCACTTTGGAAATGGGACCCCGCAGGACCACCATGTTGTCCTGCGTATCCCAGGCGGCTTTCTCGAGAGCCATGGATTGCTGCACCGCGGTGATGGCGGCTGTGAAATCCTGCGGATTGGTGGCTTCTCCCAGATGCACTCCCACGGCCACGTTCGGCTCCAGTTCGGCGCGCTTCGGGGCGGTGTCCCGCGCCACCAGGAATACCTTGGGGGTAAGCGGCACGATGAAGGAAGCCGTGGCCGCCTCCAGGGCGTGCAGCGCCTGCCGGTAATCGAGCCCCTCCACGCGGAAGCGCAGCGGAGCTACGGGCTGATACTCGCCGTCGAAGACGCAATCCAGGCCGAACGCATGGGCCACCTGCCCGAACAGGGATTTCGGATCGCCGGTCAGGTCGAAATCCCGCGTGCCCGGTTGGGAAGCCAGCTCGGCGGGCGGCAGCGGCTGGCGTGCATCGGCCAAGTCCCTGACGGTAGCGGTTTCGAGCGCAACCGGCGTCTCCGTATCGTCGCCATCATCCGGGGAATCCATCGCCACGACCGGGGCGGGTTTGGCTTCGAGCGCTGCACGCGAACGCACCGCCTGGCTGCGCAGCCAGTAAGTCAGGTTGTTCGGTTCCATGGCGGCCGCTTCGGAATATAGAAGATACGCCTGGGCCATGTGGCCGGCCTTTTCCGCGCTCCGGCCGCGCTTGTAGAGAACCTCCGCGGATGGCTCATTGGCCGCCATGCATGCGGTAAGCATTACGGCAGCCAGGAACGCAGCAATCCGCACCTTCGGCATATTAGGTTGACGATGCCGGGTTGGCGCACGTGCAACCGGTTTGTTTGTGCGAATCTGTTCATAGAGACTGCCATGAATGCGATCCGGCGGCTGATCCCGCGCCTGTTAGCCATGGACCCCATGGAGCTGCTGCTGCCGCTCGGTATCTTTGCGGTGGTTCTGGCGCTCGGGTACCTGGCGCGCCGGCTGTTTATCGGGGCCCTGCACCGATGGAGCCAGCGAACCGGCAGCCGCCCGGCGCAAATTCTCACGAATTCCATGCGCGGCCCGACCTTGATCTGGGCGGTTATCCTGGCCGCGCATCTGGCCCTGGAGTCGTCGCCCCTGCCCGACTCGGTCACCCATTGGACCGCCACTACCCTGCTGGCGCTCTGGATTTTCTCGCTCACCCTGATGGGGATGCGCATGGCGCGCGACCTGGTGCGCTTCTTTGGAGGCCAGATCCCCGGCGCGCTTCCCGTGACCACGCTCACTCAGAACCTCGCGCAACTGGGCGTCTTCATCCTCGGTATCTTATTGATCCTTAGCGCCGTGGGCGCCAAGATCACCCCTATTCTGACAGCCCTCGGGGTCGGCGGTCTGGCCGTGGCGCTGGCGCTCCAGGATACCCTCTCGAACCTGTTCGGCGGCTTCTACGTGGCGGTGGCCGGGCAGGTGCGCCTGGACGACTACATCAAGCTCAACAC
>CAYRWE010000215.1:0-8723 GCA_964427655.1 uncultured Solibacteraceae bacterium
CAACCGCCTCGGCCAGAGCGAGCCCACCATGCTGGAGCACCACATGGAGATCTACCGGGCCCGCTGGGAGGCTTTCGGCTGGCAGGCGCTGGTGGTGGATGGGCACGACATTCCCGCGCTGCTCACGGCCTACGACAAGGCCGGCAAGACCGCCGATCGCCCCACAGTGGTTCTGGCTTACACCATCAAGGGTAAGGACCTGCCCGATATCGAAGGCAAGGAAGGCTGGCATGGCAAAGCTCTCGATAAGGAACAGGCCGCCAAGGTGGTGAAGCATCTGGAGGCCGAGCTCACGGGCGCAGAGAACAATTGGCAGCCGCACCTTCCGCAGCCGCGCCCCGGCGCGGGAAAAGATGGCGGCGGCGCCCCGCCGGCCGCTTCACCCAAGCCGCCTTATCGGCTCGGCGGCAAGCCCGTCGCTGCGCGCCGGGGGTTCGGCGATGCCCTGGCGGCCCTGGCCAAAACCGACCCGCGCATCGTGGTGCTCGATGGCGACGTCAAAAATTCCACCTACACCGAAGAGTTTCAGCAGCAGGCGCCCGAGCGCTTTTTCCAGGGCTACATCGCGGAGCAGAACATGCTCGGCATGGCCATGGGCTTGGCGGCGCGCGGCCACGTGCCCTTCGCTTCCACCTTCGCCTGCTTCCTGACGCGCGCCGCCGATTTCATCCGCATGGCCGCCATCAGCCATCTCAATCTCAAGCTGGCCGGCACCCACGTGGGCGTCTCCATCGGCGAGGACGGCCCTTCGCAGATGGGCCTGGAAGATCTGGCCATGATCTGCGCGCAGCCCGATTTCACCTGTCTCTACCCCGCCGATGCCACCAGCGCCTGGGCCGCCACAACCCTGATCGCGGCCGAGACGGGGCTGGGCTACATCCGCCTGGGCCGCCCCAACGCGCCCATTCTCTACGGCCCCGATGAGCCCTTCGCCATCGGCAAGTGCAAGGTGCTGCGACACGGCGAACGGGACCGCGCTCTCGTAGTGGCGGCCGGCGTCACGGTCTTCGAAGCCCTGAAGGCCTACGATGAGCTAGCCAAACAGGGCATCGCGATTCGCGTGATCGACCTGTTCAGCGTACAGCCCATCGACCGCGCGGAGCTGGCGGCTTCGGCCGCCGCGGCCGGCGGCATCGTCATCACGGTGGAGGATCACTACGCGCACGGCGGCTTAGGCGATAGCGTGCTCGCGGCGCTGGCGGCGGAGCGCGTCAAGGTGGTCAAGCTGGCCGTGCGCGAAATCGCCCATAGCGGAAAAGAGGACGAGTTGCTCGATCGCTTCGGCATCTCCTCCGCTCACATCGTGCGCGCCGTTCAAGCCAACCTTGCATAAGCTGGTGGAGTGCGTCCGAAATCTCGGACATTAGCTCCACCCATGAACCGCTCGCTTACGCTCGCGGCTCCGTACCGATTCTGAGCCGCGACCGTCAGGGAGCGGTTTTGTCCGCGGCGCGATGATAATCCCGTCTGGGCAAGCTAAAGCATGCCCCACCGGGCTACCCCGCCAGCCGCGCCGTCACCGTCACCACCGAAAGCGGCGGCAATTCGACACGCACGTTCGCGCCGCTCACCGTGGCGTCGTGATCGCGCGGCACCACCTGATCGGGAGCTTCGAACGTATTGCAGGCGTTCAGATCCGCATGGTAGAGCGCCCGCGCGGAAGCCGCAGCCGCGCCTTTGCCCAATTCGCAATTCACGCCGATGGGCGTATCGTGCCGCGGATTCACCAGCGTGATCACCATCTCGCCGCCCTGCCGCGAAGCCGAAACCGATAGCCCGTTGGGCGCGCCATCGTCCGGGTTCTGCACCTTCACCGCGGTTTTGCCGCGATGCGGCTTGAGCAGCTCGTAGGCGTAATAGGCCGGCGTGCGGATGCACTGATCCTCGCGCGTGAGCAGCAGCGAATGCAGCACGTTCACGGTCTGCGCGATGTTGGCCATCACCACTTTATCGGCCTGCCGGTGGAACACGTTCAGCCCCAGCGCGGCGCCCACCGCGCAGCGCATGGTGATCTGTTGCCACAGCCGGCCGTACTTCTGCTCTTCTTCCGGCACCATCTGGTCCCAGATGCCCCACTCGTCGACGATCAGCCCCACGTTGCCCTTGGGGTCGTACGTGTTCATCAGCGCGCGCTGCTCCACGATGGCCTGCTCCATTTGCGTGAAGCCCTGAAACTGCTGCTGCATTGCCTCCGGCGTGAACCTGGTGGCGGGCAGCGTTCCGCGCTGGTAGTAGTGCATCGAGTAACCGGAAGGCGCGCGCCGCCCCAGAAGCTTGAAGAATGTCGCGGTCCAGTCTTTGTCGTTGCGCGTGGGTCCGCAGGCCACCAGATACGGCGCCGTGCCGCCATAGTTGCGCGCGAAGGTGGCGAACTGGCGGTAGTGTTGCGAGTATTCCTCCGGCCGCATGTTGCCGCCGCATCCCCAGTTCTCATTTCCCACGCCCCAGTACTTGATGCGGAAGGGCTCGGGCGACCCGTTGGCCGCGCGCTCGTCGGAGAGCGTGCTGCCCGAGGGGAAATTGCAGTATTCGATCCACTCTTCGAATTCCTCGGGCGTCCCGCTGCCCACGTTGGCCGAGAAATACGGCTCCGATCCGATCAGCCGGCACAGGCCCACGAATTCGTGCGTGCCGAAGCTGTTGTCCTCCGTGTATCCGCCCCAGCTCGCATTCACCAGCTTGGGGCGTTTCTCCGCCGGTCCCACGCCCTGCCGCCAGTGATAATTGTCGGCGAAGCAGCCGCCCGGCCAGCGCAGCACCGGAATGCCCAGCGCGCGCAGATAGTCCACGGCCGCCTTGCGGTAGCCGTTCACGTTGGGGATCTTGGAATTCTTCCCGACCCACAGCCCGCCATAGATGCACGACCCCAGGTGCTCGGAGAAGTTACTGTGCAACTCCGGCCGGATCGTGCCTATGGAGGCTTCCGGATCGATGCGCAAGCGCCGCTCTTCGGCCGCTGCCCGCAGTATCCGCTGGGGCGCCAGCGCGGCAATTCCCGCCGCCGCGCCGCCCGCCAGCAGCCCGCGTCTCGAAATCGTTCGGGTCATAGATCCTCCGGACCGCTCCCTAATGGGGCACGCTTGGGTCTAGGCTCAGACCGAGCCGGGCCCAAGGGCACCCCGTTAGGGAGCGGTTTCCTGCCCTTTACGCCCCCGCCGAAAGCCGCCGGAACCAGCCCAGGCCATCCACCGTCTTGCCCGCCGGACGATACTCGCAGCCGATCCAGCCGTCGTACCCGATCTCGTCCAGCAGCCGGAAGATGTGCTCGTAGCGCACCTCGCCCGTATCCGGCTCGTTCCGTCCAGGAGGCCCGGCGATCTGCACGTGCCCGCAATCGGCGGCGTAGCGCTTCAGCTTGGTACTGAGGTCGCCTTCCATCACCTGCATGTGGTAGCAGTCCATCAACATTTTGTGATTGGGCGCGCCCACCGCCGTGATGACCGCGTGCGACTCAGCCTGCGTGGAGATGAAGAAGCCCGGCATATCGCGCGTGTTGATGGCTTCGGTGATCAGCGTGATGCCGTGCGGCGCCAGCTTGCCCGCGGCGTACTTCAAATTGGCCACCAGGGTCTCCCGGCAAGCGGCCGGGTCGGCATCCGGCGGCTTGATTCCGGTCATGGCGTGTATGCGCCGCGTGCCCAGGCGCGTGGCGTATGCCAAAGCCTTCTCGACGCCCGCGCGGAACTCTTCCTCGCGCCCCGGAAGGCACGAAATCCCGCGTTCGCCGGCCGCGAAATTCCCCGGCGGCATATTAAAGAGGATCAGCTCCAGCCGGTTCTGCCGCAGGCGCGTCTCGATTTCCTCCGGCGCGAAATCGTAAGGGAACAGAAACTCCGCGGCCCGGAAGCCGGCGTCGGCGGCGGCCGCAAAGCGATCGAGGAACGGCACCTCGTTGAACATCATCGATAGGTTGGCTGCAAATTTAGGCATGCGGAAATCTCCTGGACATAACCATCAGTGTAAGTCTATATCCAGGCGGCCGCAGCGAGGGCCGCTCCGCGGCGGGCAACTGGTTTCTCAGGCCGCGATCCGGCTCAGACCGTGCACAGCTCCACCGCCTGCCGCAGCGATGTGAGCGGGTCTCGGCTGGGGACGAACTCGTGCGCGAAGTAGCCATCGAATTTCAGATCCGCGATGGCCTTGGCGATGGTGCGCCATTGCAGCTCCTGATTTTCATCCAGCTCGTGCCGTCCGGGCACGCCGCCGGTATGGAAATGGCCGATGTATTGGATGTTGTCGCGGATGGTGCGGATCACGTCGCCTTCCATGATCTGCATGTGGTAGATGTCGTAGAGCAGCTTCAACCGCGGCGAACCCACGCCCTTCACCACTTCCACGCCCCAGCGTGTATGGTCGCACTGGTAATCGGGATGGTCCACCTTGCTGTTGAGCAGCTCCAGGCACAGCGTGATGCCGTGCTCCTCGGCGAAGGAGGCCGCGCGGCGCAACCCCAGAATGCAGTTGTCGCGCCCTTGTTCCTCCGAAATACCGCGGCGGTTGCCGGAAAACACAATCACGTTGGGGACTTTGTTTTCGGCCGCCAGCGCGATGCGCTCGCGCAGGTCGCCTTCCAGCCGTGCGTGGCTCTCGACACGGTTCCAGCCATCCGGGATGGTGGCTTTCCCCTGCGTCATGGTGGGAATCAGGCTGTACTTGCGCAGCGTGGGCCACTCTTCGGGCTCCACCAGGTCGACCCCCACCAGGCCCATCTCGGCCGCCTGCCGGCAGAAATCGTCGAGCGGAATTTTGTCGTAGCACCAGCGGGCCACGGATTGTTTCAACCGTCCCACGGGGGCCGCGGCGGCTCGTCCCATGGCGGCCGATGCGACTCCCGCGCCGACCAGCTTGGAGGCCTCTCTGCGGCTCAGACCTTTTTGCGATGCCATGCCCAGAGGATACACCAGACCGCGGCGCCCCGGGCGCTATCGCTCGCCCCATTTCAATTTCTGGCGCAGCACGTCGAAAAACATCATGTGCGGCGGGCGTATGAGCAGCAGCGCGTAACTGGAGCTGCGGCAGACCACCGTGTCGCCGTGTTTGATGGGCGTGCCCACCTGCCCGTCGATGGTCAGGTAGACGCTCTCGTCGGGACCCCGCGCGATCACCCGGATCACGCTCGTCTCGGGAACCAGCACCGGCCGGTTCGTGAGCATGTGCGGGCAGATGGGAGTGATGCAGATGGCCGGCACCGAGGGGAAGATGATGGGCCCGCCCGCCGAGAGCGAATAGGCCGTCGAGCCGGTGGGCGTCGCGACGATCAGGCCGTCGGCTTTGTAGGCGCACACGAACTGCTCGTCCACGTAAGCATCCAGATCGATCATGCGCGCGATGGAGGATTTTGAAAGCACCGCGTCGTTGAGTGAATCGTAGCTCGCCACCACGTCGCCCGCGCGCACCACTTCGGTGGTCAGAAACTTGCGGCGCGCGATGCGGTGCTCGCCGCGAAAAGCGCGCTGCAGCTCGGGGTACAAATCGTCGACGGCGATGGCCGTCAGGAAGCCCAGCCCGCCCAGGTTCACCGGAAACAGCGGAATCTCGAGCTTGCCGATGGCGCGCGCGGCCGAGAGCAGCGTGCCGTCGCCCCCCAGTACCACCACCAGGTCGCAGCCTTCCGACACCTCCGTCCGCGCCAGGCCCGCCACCCCGATGTAGCGGCCGGTCTCCACGTCGCAGCGCACCCCGATGCCCCGGCCATTCAGCCACTCGATGAGCTTGGGGATGATCTGCCCGGCGGCGGCGATGCCCGGCTTGGAGACGATCCCCACGGTTTTAATGATGGCCATAAAGGAGAAACTCCTTGTTCCCTTCGGCGCCGAGTATGGGGCTTTCCATGAGGGCGGTCGCGAATCCCAATTCCCTCACCGCGCGATCCACGCGCTCGCAGGCGGCCTGGTGGATTTCCGGCTCGCGAACGATGCCGCCCTTTCCCACCTGTCCCTTGCCGGCCTCGAACTGCGGCTTGACCAGTATAACCATGCGGCCTTCCGGGCGCACCAGCGGCACCACCGCGGGCAGAATCAGGGTCACCGAGATGAAGCTCACGTCGCAGACCAGCAAGTCCACCGGCTCGCCGATCTCATCGAAGGTCAGCGCGCGCGCGTTGATCCGCTCATGCACCACCACGCGCGCATCCGTGCGCAGCTTCCAATCGAGCTGGCCGCTTCCCACATCCACCGCGTGCACGCGCGCCGCGCCGGCCTGCAGCAGAGCGTCGGTGAAGCCGCCCGTGGAGGCGCCAATATCCAGGCATACCTGGCCCGTCACGTCGATCGAGAATTCCCGCAGCGCGGCCGCCAGCTTGAAACCGCCGCGCCCCACGTAGGGCGGGCGCGCCAGCACTTCCACGGGGACATCGTCCGCCACCGCCTGGCCGGGCTTCGCAGCCTTCTGTCCGGCAACCCGGACTTCGCCCGCCATGATCAGCCCCTGAGCCTTCTCGCGAGTCTCGGCCAGTCCGCGCTCCACCATCAGCCGGTCTAGCCGCGTCTTCATGATTTGCGGCGGACGATGCGGTCGGCCAGCTCGTGCAAACGCGCCGCGCGGTCTCCGAAGCGGGCCAGTGCGGCGTGGGCCCGCGCGCACTCCTCTTCCGCCATGCGGTGCGAAACGGCCAGGCCGTAGACTGCCGGAAAGGTGATCTTGTGCTGCTCGGCGTCCTTACCGGCGGTCTTGCCGAGCGCTTCGGAGGATTCCTCCACGTCGAGGATGTCGTCCACGATCTGGAACGCCAGCCCCACGTGCTCGCCGTAGCAGGAAAGCGCGCTGTACTGTTCCGCCGATGCGCCCGCATAGATGGCGCCCATGCGCAGGCTGGCGCGCAGCAGCGCTCCGGTCTTGGCCCGGTGGATCGTCTCGAGCAGTTGTGCGTTGGGGGCTTTGCCTTCGCCCTCCAGATCGGCCACCTGCCCGCCGATCATCCCGCCCACCGTGCCAGAAGCGGTGGCCAGCTCGGCGATCAGCCGGCTCTTGCGATCGTCCGGGCAGTCCAGATCGGCCAGCACCTGAAAAGCCAGCGTCAGCAGCGCGTCGCCGGACAGGATCGCCATGGCATCGCCGAACACCTTATGATTGGTGAGCTTGCCGCGGCGGTAATCGTCGTTGTCGAGCGCCGGCAGGTCGTCGTGGATCAGCGAGTAGGTGTGGATCAGCTCCAGCGCGCAGGCCGCCGCGGTCACGCCATCCGGCGAATCGGAGACCGTCCGCGCCGCCTCGATGCACAGCGTGGGCCGTATGCGTTTGCCGCCCGCGAACAGGCTGTAGCGCATGGCCCGATGTATGGTTTCCGGAGGCGCCGTCTCCGGAGGGACCAGGCGTTCCAGTTCCGCATCCACCTCTTCGCGCAAGCTCATGCTTTTTCGGTTCTTTCCGGCCGGAACGGCTCGGCGGCCACCTTGCCTTCCCTGCGGACGAGCATCTCGACGCGCGTCTCGGCCTCTTCGAGCTGCTTGCGGCAGGTGGTGCTGAGATTCATGCCGCGCTCGAAGAGTTCGAGCGAGCGTTCCAAGGGCAGGTCGCCGGCCTCCAGTTCCTTGACCACCTTCTCGAGCTCGTCGAGACAGGTCTCAAACGATTCCACCGGTTCGGCGCCGGTCTGGTCAGCCGCCATGCAGTTATTCTAACAAGCGTCGCGAGAAATCCCGGCCATACGCGCGGGGATGTAGACCTGCCCCACGGTGGCACTGTCCTGGTTGTCCTGGTCGTCGTCGTCGCTCTCACCGAACAGATGCTCGTAATAGCTGGCCAGGCCGCAGCCGGCCAGCAGCACCAGGGTGAGCGCCAGCCATTTCACGGTGCGCAGATTCCAGGCCCGTGTGCCGTCATACGCGGCAGCCGCGGCTTTGACAATGGTGAACGCCGCGCCGCAGCCCAGCCCCAGTTTCAGATACCACGGCACCAGGTCCAGGTGCCCCTGGCCGCCTACCTGGCTCCATAAGGTGAAGACGGCGATCAGCGCAATCAGGAACAGAGTGGCGTAAGCGAGGCGAAGAAGGGGCATGTACGGCGCCGACACTCCATCTTAGTACGTTATTCTGGAGAGAGATGGGCCAATCCGGCCAGGGGGTAACCCGCTCCTGGAGTCAATTTCAAAGCGCTTTTCGCCTGGCGATGGAGTCCATCCGCGCCCATAAGCTGCGCAGCTTCCTCACTCTGCTGGGCGTCATCATCGGGGTCGCCAGCGTCATCGTGGTGGGGGCGGGCATCGAGGGCCTCAGCGTGTACGCGCAGGACAGCACCGCCAAGGCCTTCGGCTCGGAGTCTTTCCTGGTGGCGCAGATCGCCTCCGTGGGCCGCCTCAGCCGGCGCGAATATTTCGACAAGATCAAGCGCAACAAGCCCATCCGCCGCGATGACGCCCGCTTCATCGAAACCCTCGCCGGCGGCCGCGTGCTCTACAGCCCCTATCGCAACCACACCTCCGATGTGAAGCGCGAAAGCCTGATTTCCGAGGACACCACCATCATCGGCGTCTCCGCCGACATGGCCGCCATTCGCGATATCGGCGTCGTGGAGGGCCGCTTCTTCACCCCGCAGGAAGACCGCTCGCGGGCCTTCGTGGGCGTCATCGGCTACACCGTCAAGAACGCCCTGTTTCCGGCCGATTCCTCGGCGCTCGGAAAGATTCTGCGCATCGAGGGCATCGAGTTCACCGTGGTGGGGCTGCAGGAGCGCCTCGGCTCGGCGTTCGGCCGCGACCAGGATAAATCCATCTACATCCCCATCAC
>CAYRWE010000216.1:0-8698 GCA_964427655.1 uncultured Solibacteraceae bacterium
GCCACTGCGAGCGATCCGCCATCTTCCAGTTGATGGAAGCCTGGCTCTCGATGATGGTGCGGGGCCACAACGTGTTGGCCGCGATGTTGTCCCGGCGATGCTCGGCCGCCAGGCCCGCGGCTAAACGCGCCATCCCCTGCTTCGAAATACTGTAGGCCACGCGTTCCGGCGCCGGCTCGCACGAGAGGCGCGGGCACATGTTCACGATGTGCCCCCAGCGCTGCTTTACCATGTGCGGGAGCGCGTAGTAACAGGCGATGTAAGCCGCGCGCATGTTCACCCCGATCAACAGGTCGAAGCGTTTGGGCGGCGTCTCCAGGATGGGCCGCAGCCAGATGGCGCCGGCGTTATTGATCAGGATGTCCAGGCGGCCAAACTCCGCCACGGTGCGCTCCACCAGATTGCGTATGGCGTCTTCGTCGCGCACGTCGGTGGGGATGGCGAGGGCCCGGCCGCCCTCGCCGCGGATCGCTTCGGCGGTCTCGTGCACGCTGCCGGGCAGGAGCTCGGTCGAATGTTCGGTCTTGGCCGCCACCACCACGGCGGCGCCCTCGCGCGCCAGGCGAAGGGCCAGCGCTTTGCCGATGCCGCGGCTGGCCCCCGTGATTACGGCCACCCGGCCGCTGAGATCGGGATGCAGGGCGGGGTTGGAATTCGGCACGCCGCCCTCTATAGCGAATAGCGCCCCGCCGCCACCACGTGCCGGGCGATCTGCCGCCCCGCCGCGATGGTATCGGCCGGTTCGTGCTTGGCCAGCCGCCGCAGAATCGCGAGCTGCGTCTTCAGCATGTCGCCTTCGGCCACCGCCGCGATCACCTTGCGCGCGGCCATCTCGACCGTCTGAAAGGCCTTGGCCGCATAATACCGGGTCATGGCGATAGCCTGCCGCGCGGCCGTCTCGCCCTTTGCCGCGGCCAGCTTCTCGGCCCGCAGAATGGCAGATTCGAGCGCGTAGACTTCCATCACGCAATCGGCCAGCGCGCCCATGATTTCCTGCTCGTCGGCCAGCGCCTGCATGTGCTTCTGCATGGCCGCTCCGGCCGCGAACAGGGCCATCTTGCGCGCCCCGGCGAGCGCCTGGCGCTCCGCGGCCAGCGGCCCCTCATGCGGGTCGGAGGCCAGCGGCCCGGACATCACTTCGTCCATGAGCTGCTTGATGGCGCTCATCAGCGGAAGCTGTCCCGCCGCCGCCCGCTTCATCAGCCAGCCGGTGATGATCAGGCGGTTGATCTCGTTGGTGCCCTCGAAGATCCGGTTGATGCGCGAGTCGCGATAGGCCCGCTCGGCCGGATACTCCTCCACGTAGCCGTAGCCCGCGAAGATCTGCATGGCGTGATCCACCGCCATATCCAGCATCTCCGAGCCCCACACCTTCAGAATGGAGCACTCCACGGCGTACTCCTCGATGCGCTTCTGGATCTCGCGCGATGCCCCTTCGGCGCCTGGATCCAGATCCGCCAGCGCCGCGTCGATCATCCCGATTGTGCGGTAGGCCAGCGCCTCACCCACATACACCCCGGTGGCGCATTCGGCCAGCTTCTCCTGCACCAGCCCGAATTCGGAAATGGATTTGCCGAATGCCTTGCGGTCCCGGGCATACTGGATGGCTTCCTGCAAAATGTTGCGCGCGCCGCCCACGCAGGTGGCGCCCAGCTTGAAGCGGCCGATGTTCAGAATGTTGAACGCGATGTGGTGGCCTTTGCCGGGCTCGCCGAGCAGGTTCTCCACCGGAATCCGGCAATCGGCCAGAATCAGCGGGCAGGTGGAAGACCCGCGAATGCCCAGCTTGTGCTCTTCGGCGCCCACCGAAAAGCCCGGCGCGCCGCGTTCGATCAGAAACGCCGAGAACTTCTCGCCATCGATCTTGGCGAACACGGTGTAGATGTCGGCGATCCCGGCGTTGGTGATCCACATCTTCTCGCCGTTCAGGATCCACTCCTTGCCATCGGCGGAGAGCGTCGCGCGCGTCCGGCAATTGAGCGCGTCCGATCCGGAGGAGGATTCCGAAAGCGCATAGGCCGCGATCCACTCGCCGGTGGCCAGCTTGGGCAGATACTTGCGCTTCTGCTCAGCCGTTCCGTACCAGACCAGTGGCAGCGTGCCGATGCCCACGTGCGCGCTGAAGGCCACCGCGAAACTCGCCAGCTTGGCCATGGATTCGGCGATCACCGCGGAGGCCACCTTGTCCAGTTCGAGGCCGCCATAGATCTCCGGAATGTCCGCGCCCATCAATCCCAACTCGCCCGACTTGCGCAGCAGGCCGCGCAACACCGTGAAATTCTTGGCCTCGATTTCGGCGGCCGCCGGCATCACTTCGTTAGTTGTGAAATCCGATGCTGTTTTCGCGATCTGCCGGTGTTCGCCGGAGAGATCCTCGGGCGTAAAAATCTCTTGCGGTTGTCGTTCTTCAGTCAGGAAGCTGCCCCCGCGAACGGGTTTCGCCGCCACTTTAGGAAAACTCGTTGCCATCTTTGTCCCTCCGCGTTGTCACCAGGTGGGGCATGCTTTAGCTTGCCCAGCCTAATCAGTTCAAGTTCTCGAAAATCCCGGCGGCGCCCATGCCGCCGCCCACACACATGGTCACCATGCCGTACTTCGCGTTGCGCCGCTTCAACTCGGCCAGCAGGCTGGCGGTCAGCTTGGCGCCCGTGCATCCCAGCGGATGGCCCAGCGCAATGGCCCCTCCGTTCACGTTCACCTTCGAAGTATCCAGGCCCAGCCGCTCGATCGCCGCCAGCGCCTGCGTGGCGAAGGCCTCGTTGAGCTCGATTACCTCGATCTGGTCCAGCGTCAGTCCCGCCAGCTTGAGCGCCTTGGGAATCGCGAAGACCGGCCCCAGCCCCATCTCCTCCGGCAGGCATCCTGCATATGCGTAAGCCACGAAGCGCGCCAGCGGGCGGATTCCCAGCTCGCGCGCGCGTTCCTCGGACATCACCACCGCCGCCGCCGCGCCATCCGAGGTCTGCGAGGAGTTGCCCGCCGTCACCGTCCCATGCGCATGGAACGCCGCCTTGAGCTTCCCCAGCGCTTCGAGCGACGTATCGGCCCGCGGCCCTTCATCGGCCTTGAATTCGATCTCGGTCTTGCGCGGTTTGGATTTGGCGTCCGGCACGGTAAACGTCACCGCCACGGGCACGATCTCGCTCTCGAACCGGCCGGCCGCCTGCGCCGCTATGGCCTTCTGGTGGCTCGAGAGCGCGAAGCAATCGGCCGCCTCGCGCGTGATCCCGTACTGCTTCGACAGCCGTTCGGCGGTCAGGCCCATCGAAAGGTACGAATCCGGATAGTGCTCCATGAGCCACGGGTTGATCGAAATCTTGTTCCCGCCCATGGGCACAAACGACATCGATTCGGCGCCGCCCGCCACGATCACCTGCGCCCCGCCGCCGCGTATGCGTTCGGCCGCCAGCGCGATGGCCTGCAAGCCCGAAGCGCAGTACCGGTTTACGGTCATGGCGGAAGCCTCGATGGGAACGCCCGCCCGCAGCGACGCGATGCGCGCCACGTTCATTCCCTGCTCCGCCTCCGGCATGGCGCAGCCCACGATCACGTCTTCCACCTCGTGGATATCGAGGTTCGGCACGCGTTCGAGCGCGCCCTTGATGGCGGCGCCGCCCAGGTCGTCGGGCCGCGTGGCGCGCAGCATTCCTTTGGGAGCTTTTCCCACCGCCGTACGCACGGCGCTGACAATCACGGCTTCTTTCATAGTTAGAGTTCCTCAGAGGCAACCGCTCCCTAACGGTCGCGGCTCTGTACGGCGTCTGTGCGCGTCATCGTACCGAGCCGCGACCGTGAGGGAGCGGTGCGTTTACCTAGTTCCTCAGCGGCTTGCCGGTCTTCAAAGTAAAAGCGATCCGCTCCAGCGTTTTCTTCTCGCCGCACAGCGAGAGGAATCCCTCGCGCTCCAGATCCAGCAGGTACTGCTCGCTCACCGGAGTGCCCGGCGTGATGGCGCCTCCGCACAGCACATGGGCCACGCGGTTGGCCACCTTGACGTCATGGTCGCTGATGAATTCGCCCTGCCGCATCATGTGGACGCCCAACTTCAGCGTGGCCAGGATATTTTCGCCGGGCGCCGGGATATCGGTGCGCGGAACCGGCGGCGCGTAGCCCGATTCGGCCAGCTCGCGCGCCAGGTCGCGGGCGTCGATCAGCAGCCGCTCGCGATTCAGCGTGATGCCGTCGGCCGGCCCCAGCAGATCCATTCGGCGCGCCTCCATGGCGGAGGTCGAAACCTTGGCCATCGCGATGGTTTCGAAGTTGCGCCGCAGAGCCTCCATCATCTCCACCGATTCGGTGCGGCCTCCTTCGCGCACTTCGGCCGCCGCCTGGAGGGCGCGCAGAGTCATCTCCTTGGTGCCGCCGCCGGCCGGCAACAGCCCCACCCCGGTCTCCACGAGGCCCATGTACAGCTCCGCGTGGGCCTGCCGCCGCTCGGCGTGCAGCGCCACTTCCGCGCCGCCGCCGAAGCAGAATCCGAAGGGCGCCACCACCACCGGCCGCGGGCAGAACTTGATCGAGGAGGTCATCTTCTGGAAAGCGCGGATGGCGAATTCTACCTCGTCCCATTCGCCTTCCTGGGCGCTCAGCAGAAGCTGCATCAGGTTCGCGCCCACCGAGAAGTTGCTGGCATCGCCGGTGATCACGAAGGCCTCGTAATCGCGCACCGCGTTGCTTTCCGGCCGCAGCGTTTCGGTGACCAGGCGGACGATGTCTTCACCAATGGCGTCCTTCTTCGAGTGAAACTCCAGGCAGGCCACGCCCTGGCCGATATCCACCACCGAGCATCCGGCGTTTTCTTTCACCACGCCGTGCGACGCTTTGAAATCCCGCACCCGCGCGACGCCCTCCGGCGGCACGATGGGCTGGTAGCTCTTCGAAGCCAGATCGAAGCTCTCGCGGCCGTGATTCGTGTACCAGGATTGGCCGCCCGCCGCCAGCATCTTTTCCACGTTGGCGCTGACCGGTTCGCCGGCCGCGCGCATGCGCTCGACCGTCGCGGGCACGCCCGCGGCATCCCACAGCTCGAAGGGACCCATCTCCCAGTTGAAGCCGGCGCGCATGGCGCGGTCTACGCTGGAAACGTCGCCGGCGATTTCCGGCAGGCTATCCGCCGCATAGTTCCACAGCGCGCTGAGCAGCTTCCAATGGAAACGCGCGGCCTTATCCTTGCGAGGGTCGCCGCTCAGCAGCACCGCCAGCCGCTCCGGTAGCCGCTCGGCATTCTTGGCCATCTCCAGCGCCGGAAGCTTGGGGCGCGCGGCCACGTGATATTCGAGCGTCTTCCAATCGAGGGCGTAGCGCACTTCCTTGCCCTCGGCATCCTTCTCTTTGCGATAGAAGCCCTGTTTGGTCTTGTCGCCCAGCCAGCGGCGCTCCAGCATGGTGCGGACGAAAGGCGGCAGCTCGAGCCGGTGCCCGTCCGCGCCGCCGCCCGCGCGCTCGAAATTGGCGGCCACGTTCGCCAGGACGTCGATCCCCACCAGGTCCGCCAGCCGAAAGGTGCCGGTGCGCGGCCACCCGATAGCCGTGCCGGTCAGCAGGTCCACCTCTTCGATGGTGAGGTCTTCCTCCTGCATCAGCCGCACGGTCTCCACCATAATGTAGACCCCGATGCGGTTGGCGATGAAGTTGGGCGTATCGCGCGCGAAGACCACCTCTTTGCCCAGGCGGAGGTCGGCGAATTGGGAGATGGCCGCCACCACATCCGGATCGGTATCCGGCGTCGCGATGATCTCGACCAGCCGCATGTAGCGCGGCGGATTGAAGAAGTGCGTTCCCAGCCAGCGCCGGCGCAGCTCCGCGGGCAGTACCGCGGCGATCAGGCTCACCGGCAGGCCGCTCGTGTTGGTGGTCAGGATGGCGGTGGGCTTGAGATGCGGCACGACCCTCTCGAGCAGCTTGCGCTTAATCTCGAGGTTCTCGCTGACCGCTTCGATGACCCAGTCGCAGCCCTTGAGCGCCGCCAGATCGTCGTCGAAATTGCCCGTCGCGATGCGCCCGGCCAGAGCCGGTTCATAGAAGGCCGCCGGCCGGCTCTTTTTGAGGGCCTCTAGCGCTCCCGCCGCGATGGCGCCGCGCGGACCGCTGGGGGATGGGATGTCCAGCAGCACCACCGGAATTCCGGCGTTCGCCAGGTGCGCCGCGATGCGCGATCCCATGGTTCCGGCTCCCAGCACCGCCGCTTTCGAGATGAGGATCGAGGGCCCGCGCGCCGCCGCGGCCTGGCCGTTCGTCTCGGTTTTCCAATCGGAGATAGCGTTCACTGCAGTGACTCCTTGCGGGCGATCCGCGCCCGCCCCGGTTTGCGTGTCTGCGCCAGGCCCCGCGTGAGGATCCGGGCGAATTGGGTGGCAATCTCTTCGGCCGGCAGAGAGCCGGCCGGCTCGTACCAGCGGCAGATCCAGTTCACCGCGCCGGCGATGGCGAAGGCCGCGATCTTCGGATCGCACGCCGCCACCGATCCGTCGGCAATGCCGTCTTGTATGAAAACTCTCAATCGCCGGTCGATCCGCCGCTTGTAAGCGCGCACCTCGGCCAGCGCATCGCTCGAGAGATCGCCTTCGTCCAGCCGCATGACACAGCGGCCGAAGTTGATCGTCATGACATTGGCGTAAGCGTAGATGAAGGCCTCGACCTTCTCCAGCCCGGTGCCGTACTGATTCCCGATTTCGTTGAGAATTTCATCAATCATCCCCGTGCCCAGCCGGTAACACTCCAGCAGGATCTCTTCTTTGTTGCGGAAGTAGTGATACAGGGCGGGCTTAGTGATGTTGAGGCGGTCGGCTACGTCATTGAGCGACGTGCGCCCGAAACTTTTTTCCAGAAAGAGCTGGGCGGCGGTCTGGAGTACCGCTTCCCGCTTGGTCGCGGGGTCGCGCCGCCGGCTGGAGAACGCCTTCCAGTGAGGAGATGTGGCTACTGAGCCTTTTGCCATGACTCAAGGGCCGCGGCACGGTTGACACACGGGCCGGGCAATTGATATCTTACCCACGGGTAAGAAAAAAACACAAGAGGGAATCCTGGGCCGCCCACCGCGGAGGGAGGAGTTAGGGTGATGAAAATCATAACAGCCATCAAGCAGGTACCCGTGCGCGACTCCAGCGTGCACATCGCCGCCGGCGCTAAATGGTACGACGAAGGGGATTTGAGCTTCGAAATCAACGAACCCGACGCGTATGCACTGGAGGAAGCGCTGCTTCTCAAGGAGAAGCACGGCGGCGAGGTCATCGTCCTGTGCGCCGGACCCGAGCGCGCTTCCCAAACCATCCGTGAGGCCCTGGCCAAAGGCGCGGACCGTGCGATTCATCTCGAATGCGACGACTTGGCCGGGATGGACACCTTGGGCGTGGCCCACCGCCTGGCCGCTGCCGCGGCGTCCGAAAAGCCCGACCTGATCCTGACGGGCCTGCAATCGGACGACTTAGGCTTGGGCCAGACCGGCGTCGTGATGGCCGAGATCCTGGGCATTCCCCATGCCACGATCGTCATGGAGGTGAAGGCGGAGGGGAATTCGATTCACGTGAAACGTGAGCTTGAAGATGGCTGGTTCCAGTGGGTCGAGATGCCGCTTCCCGCCCTGCTCACCATTCAATCCGGCATCAGCAAACTGCGCTATGCCACGTTGATGGGCATTAAGAAGGCCAAGACCAGGGAGGTCCGGCGCGTGGCCGGTGCCAGTCTCGCGGCCGCCACCGCACCCGCCATTTCTATAGAGCGCATCTACCCGCCGCCCAAGCGCAAGGAGACCCAGCTTATCAAGGGCAGTCCCGCGGAAGCCGCTACCCGAATGGCCGAAATTCTCAAATACGAGGTGCGCGTCATATGAACGGCGTTCTGGTAATTCTCGAACAGCGCTTCCGGAACGGGATTCCGGCCTGGATAGGGATGTCTTGGGAGGCTCTGGCTGCCGGCCAGGAACTGGCCGCGAATCTGGGCCAGCCGCTCATGGCCGCCGTAGCCGGCGACCAACTCGACCGCCTGAAGCCCGATCTGGCCTCGAAGAAGCTCGCCCAAGCCTACGTGGTGCACCATCCGCTGCTTTGCCGGTACACGCCGGATGGCTTCACCGCCGCCCATGAGGAACTCATACGGCGTCTGGAACCGTCGTATGTCCTCTTCCCTCACACCTACCGGGTGCGCGACTTCGCTCCCTCGCTGGCCACGCGCTTCGGCACTGTCCTCATCGCGGACGTCGTCGGCATACACATGGAAGGCGGCGGCCCGGTGTTCGTGCGCCAGTTGCTGCAAGGCAAGCTGAACGCCGATTATCGCCATGTAGCCGGCGGCCCGTGCTTCGTCTCCGTGCAAGCCGGCGCCTTCCGCGCGGATGCGCTCGAAGCCGGTACCGCGCCTTTGGAGACCTTCGAGCCGGCTCTCGAAGCGTCCCAGATCCGCACCCGTCCGGGCGAACCCTTCCGCCAGTCCGCGCAGACGGTGGACCTCTCTTCGGCCGCGGTGATCGTTTCGGTGGGCCGCGGGATCAAGGAGAAAGAGAACATCCCCATAGTGGCGGAATTCGCCGAAGCGCTGGGCGCCGAGCTGGCCGCCTCACGCCCCATCTGCGACAACGGCTGGCTTCCCATGGAGCGCCAGGTAGGCAGCTCCGGCCAGACCGTCTCTCCCAAGGTCTACATTGCCGTGGGGATCTCCGGCGCCATCCAGCACCTGGTCGGCATGAAGGGATCCAAAGCGGTAA
>CAYRWE010000217.1:0-8639 GCA_964427655.1 uncultured Solibacteraceae bacterium
CGTCGCTATGTAGCGCCAGCAAGGCGCGCATCGCCTTTTCGGCGCCACCCGCCGACTGCGTAATACCGAAGCCCTGAAGGCATGACTCGTTGAGGGACTTGCGCGATGCGGGGCAGGCACGCCGCCTGCTGGCTCTTGCGGCTGTCTATGACGGAGCCAGTCGGACGGAGGCGGCGAAGATCGGCGGAGTGACGTTGCAGATCGTCCGGGACTGGGTGCTGAAGTTCAACGCCCATGGCCCGGGCGGGCTGATCGACCGCAAGCGACCCGGACAGCCGGCGCGATTGCAGGAGCATCACCGCCGCCAACGCCGCCGGATGGGGTGAAAAGCGGCCGGGTGTTCGCGGGGAGTCACCTATCGGTGGTTGCGGGGGCACGCAACCACTTATGCCGAACTCGCTTCCTCGCTCTCTCGCGGCGGTAACATGAGTTCGAGTCCCCCACGGAACCCTGGCCCGTGCCGACCGGCCGGCGCCGCCGCCTCGCGGCGCGAAGTAGTGCATCCCGCCAGCGACGGGGATCACCGTGCCGGTGATGTACGACGCCAGCGGCGACGACAGGAACGCCACAAGGTGTGCGACATCCTCCGGCTGCCCCCAGTTAGCCGATGGGGATGTCGTGGGTATGGATAAGCGCCGAACGACCACTCTTGAAGGGGCCGCAATTATTTGATTCGGCAACCAAAGTTGGTCAACCGGTGGAGACCCGATCGGCGCCGGTCAGACCCCACTCCGAACGAATTTCTTCAGGGGAGCCAGCGCGCTACGGCGCTTCAGCGCGGGGGCCCGTTTGGGCTCTTCCGCACACGAGGTGTCGTGGCGCGGCCGACCGACAGCGCCGGCCCGCTCAGTTGAAGCCCAACCGTTGAGCCGCGACGCGGAAACCCTGTTGCCGCCAGCTTGTTTCCAGCTGGATCGTCGATTCCTCGTCGGCCCCGCGCGGACACCACTGCTCCAGGATCACCGCCATGCCGTCGCGGTCGATCTGGCGGAGCGCTCCCCGCAGCGCCTCGATGTCGAGGCGTCCCTCGCCGAAGGGGGCGCCGACAACGTGCCCGCCGGTTCCGTCCGGATGCGGAATCAGCCGGTAATCCTTGACGTGAACATTGCGCGCATAGGGAGCGAGGATGCTCACCGTCTCCATCGGCCATTCCTGGGCTATGATCGAGTTGGCCGTGTCAAGGCAGACACCGACGGCAGGCGAATTCACTTGGTCCATCAGCGCGGCGAGATCCTCGCTGGCCTGGAGGAAATAGTTCTCTACCGCAATCGTGACTCCCGCGGCCGCATAGGCCGGGGCCGCGGCGGCCAGGGTGTCGCGGAACAGACTCGGGGCCGGATCGATATCGGGCGAATACAACACCAGGCGGACGATGTCCGACCTGAGCTCGATCGCCATGGCCAGATAGGCGTCGAGCCGCGCTGCCGTCGCGCCGGTCGTACCGAGCTGCAGGCGGACGCCATGATTGGTCGCCAGGTCAAGAAGCCCCTTGAGCTCGGCCTTCGACATGGCGACCAGCTCGTTGCTGTCGGCGATCTGCAGCAGCGAGCACCCCAGCCCCGCCACGTCCTTGACCATTTCGGCCAGCCGCAGCGGCCGCGGCGGTTGAAAATTCGGCGTGCCGACCGCCCAACGGTACATGTAGCTGCTGAGCCCAAGTTTCATGATGCAACTCCGGTCATCGGGTGATGACTGATGGCACGCGCGGCGCGCGGCGTCAGTCGAGGAAGCCTGTCGAGAACCAGGGCACGGCGGCGATCAGCAGGATGCCGGCGACCAGCGCCCCGATATAGGGCCACACCCGCCGCATGCCGGCGTCGGGGCTGATCTCGGCGATGCGGGAGGCCGCGTAGTAGCCAAGGCCGAACGGTGGCGCGTAGAGGCCGGTGCCCATGGCCAGGATGACCACCATGGCATACTGCACGTCGGAGATGCCGAGCAGCCGGGCCGCCGGGAACAGCAGCGGGCCGAACAGCACCATCGCCGGAATCCCCTCCAGCACGCTACCGAGCACCAGCATCACCACGATGGTGACGAGCAGGAAGCCATAGCGGCCGCCGGGCATGGTGATGACGAAATTGGCGATCGCATGGGAGAAGTTCGACTGGGTCAGCGCCCAGCTCATCGAGGTGGCGGCGCCGATGATGAACATGATCGCCGCGGCCAGCGAGGCGGTGTGCACGAGCATGGGGAAGACGTGCCGCCACCGGAAGCCGCGATAGACGAACGCGCCCACCAGCACCGCATAGACGATGCCGATGGTGGCCACCTCGGTGGCGGTGGCGACGCCCTCCATCACCGCGAAGCGCACGATGAACGGCAGGATCAGGGCTGGCAGGGCAATGACGAAGCGGCGCCCCACCTCGTGCGGCGAAACCCGCCCCTCGTTGCTCGCGCCCAGGCCGACCTTGTTGGCGCGGAAGCGTGCGACCAGGCCGAGCGCGAGCGCCAGCACGATGCCGGGCACCAGCCCGCCGGTGAACAATGCCGAGATCGACACGCCGGCCACCGAGCCGATGATGATCAGCACGACCGAAGGTGGAATCGTCTCCGCCATGGAGGCCGAGCAGCTGAGCAGCGAGACGATCTCGCCCTCGTCCACGCCGCGGCGCTTCATTTCCGGCACCAGCACCGGCGCCACCGCCGCCAGATCGGCGGCCTTGGCGCCGGAAATTCCGGAGACCAACAGCACGCCGCCGATCAGCACGTAGGCGAGACCACCGCGCACGCGCCCGATCAGCGAGGCAAGGAACGCCACCATCACCTCGGCCATGCGTGTCGACACCAGCAGGTAGCCGAGCAGGACGAAAAGCGGGATCGCCAGCAGGATGATGGAGCTCATGCCCTCCGACATTTCGCCGGCCAGCACGGCGAGCGGCGTGTCGCTGGTGGTCACCAGATAGGCCACCGTGCAGAGCCCGAAGGTGAAGGCGATCGGAATGCCGGAAAGTACGCCCGCCGCCAGCAGCACGACGAAGAACAGCACCAGGCTCCAGTTGCCGACCGCAACCAGAAGCGGCGACGCCAGCCACAGCGCGACGACGATCACGCCGACCACCCCGACGCCGAAAAGGACATTGCTGAGGCCGCGCGAGGCCAGCGCCAGCAGGCAGGCGACGATCATCAGCACACAGCCCACCGGCATCGCGGCGGCGGCATAGACGTCGGAAATCCCCAGCCCCGGCAGGTCCACGTCGGTCTGCATCTGCATGTAGATGAGCGTGCCCGGCAGCAGCGCGATCAGCAGCGTCCCGGCGGCGGCGAACGCCAGGGCGTCGAGCCTGGCCGGCCAGCGCCCCGGCAGGTTCACGGCAATCGTCGTCATCCGCATGTGCTCGTGCCGGAGCAACGCGGTGGTAGCCCCGATCATGCTGAGCCAGAGGAACAGCATGGTCGCGAGCTGGTCGGACCAGATCAGCGGCCGGTTGAAGACGAACCGGGCGACGACCCCGGTGAAGGTGACCACCACCTCCGCCGCCACCAGAGCCGCCGCCACGAGGTCGATGCCGAAGCCGTACCATTGCTCCGCGCGCCGAAGCGCGCGGACAATGACAGGCGCCGTCTCAGGAAGATCGGGCTCGACGACCTCGATGTCGCCGGCAATCTCCGCCGCCGGTTCGGCCGCCGCGCGAACCATCAGCCGAGCTTCCCGACCGCACCTTCCAGCAGGCCCCAGCCCTCGTCGCCGAACTTCTTGTGCCACGACGGGTAGAAGTCGGTCTTGCCGACGGTCGCCCGGAAGGCTGGCTTGTCCGGGTCCACGATAGTCATGCCGGCATTCTTCAGGGTCGCCTGCAGGGAGGACGACAGTTTCGCGATGTCGTCGCGCTCGGCCAGCCCGGCGGCGTTGAACTCCTCGGTCACGGCATCCTGCATCGGCTTCGGCAAGCGCCCGAACGCGGCCTTGTTGCCGAGGATGAAATACCCGTCCCACACGTGGTTGGTCATGCTGCAGAACTTCTGCACTTCATTGAGCTTCGCCGTGGCGATGATCGGCAGCGGGTTTTCCTGCCCGTCCACGAGGTGGGTCTGGAGCGCGGTATAGACCTCGCTGAAATCGATCGCCGTAGGCGCGGCGCCGAGCGAGCTGAACAGCGAGGTGAGGAGCGGCGCGTTCGGCACGCGGATCTTGAAGCCCTTGAGGTCGTCCGGGTTGTTGATCCCCTTGGCGGACGACGTGATCTGGCGGAATCCGTTGTCCCAGCTGCGCCCGACCAGGAACACCTCGGTGCGGGCGATGTTGTCGCTGACGAACTTGCCGAGCGCGCCGTCCATCGCCTTCCAGACGTTGTCGTAGCCGGGGAAGGCGAACCCGACATTGACGATGCCGGCGGCCGGCACGAAGGTGGCGAGCACCGAGGCCGCCATGTTGATGAACTGCACGCCGCCGAGGCGGGCCTGGGCGATCAACTGTGCATCGGTGCCGAGCTGGGCCGCGGGGAACAGCTGGATCACCAGATCGCCGGAGGTTTTTTCCTTGATCTTGTCGATCGCCTGCTGCGCCCGCACGTTCACCGGATGCGACGGCTCCTGGCCGGTGGCCAGCTTGTAGGTGAACTGGGCGGCGCTGGCGGGACGGGTCCTGATGGCCACCAGCGGCAACGCGGCCCCGGCTGCCAGGATGTTTCGGCGCGTGACCTCGATTCTCGGCATGTTTCTCTCCCTTGATTGATAGGCTTATCCCCAGGCGGGCTTCATGATGACAGCCAGGTCTCGATGTTCTTCACCATCATCGCAGTGGAAATCCCGTAGCGGTCGTGCAGTGTCGGTAGCGCGCCGGCGGCCAGGAAGGCGTCGGGCAGGCCGATCTGGCGGAAGCGTGGCGCCACACCGGCGCGCAGCAGCGTCGCCGCCACCGCCTCGCCGAGCCCGCCGATGACGGTGTGGTTCTCGGCCACCACGACCAGCCGCCCGGGACGCGACGCGGCCTGAAGGATGGCCGCCTCGTCGAGCGGCTTGATGGTCGCCACGTGCAGCACGGCGGCCTCGATGCGGTCGGCGCGGAGTGCTGACGCGGTCTCCAGCGCCCGCATCGTCATCAGCCCCGAGGACACGATCAGCACGTCGGCGCCGTCGCGCAGCATGGCCGCCTTGCCGAGTTCGAAGCGATAGTCGTACTGGTCGAGCACGACCGGCACTTTGCCCCTGAGCAGGCGCATATAGACGGGACCGCGGTAGGCGGCGATCGCCGGCACGGCCTGCTCGATATCGATCGCGTCGCAGGGGTCGATGATGGTGATGCCGGGAAGGCCACGGAAAATGGCCAGGTCCTCGGTGGCCTGGTGGCTCGGGCCGTAGCCGCTGGTCAGGCCGGGCAGGGCGCAGAGGATTTTGACGTTGAGGTGTTCCTCGACGATGGTCTGGCAGATGAAGTCATAGGCCCGGCGGGAGGCGAAGGTCGCATAGGTGGTGGCGAACGGGGTGAATCCCTCGTGCGCCAGGCCGGCGGCCGCGCCCATCAGCAACTGCTCGGCCATGCCCATCTGGTAGAAGCGGTCGGGGAAGGCCTGGGCGAAGATGTGCAGGTCCGTGTACTTGCTGAGGTCGGCGGTCATGCCGACGATGTCGGGCCGCTCCTCGGCCAGCTTTACCAGCGCGTGGCCGAACGGGGCGGAACGCGTGGCCTGCCCCTCGGCGGCGATCGAAGCGATCATCGCCGAAGTCTTGAGCCGGGGCGTGTTGGTGCTCATGCGACCCTCCCGGTGTCCAGCGCCTCAAGCGCAAGCGCCCATTCGTGCGGTTCGACCTTGAGGAAGTGGTTGCGCTCGCGCGCTTCCAGGAACGGCACGCCCTTGCCCATGCGGGTGTCGCAGATGATCACCCGCGGCTTCGGCTCGGCGAGCGCGCGGGCGGTGTCGAAGGCCGCGCGCAGGGCCGGGATGTCGTTGCCGTCGACGCGCTCGGCGTGCCAGCCGAAGGCTTCCCATTTCGGCGCCAGCGGTTCGCTGCACAGCATCCGGGTGGACGGACCGTCGGCCTGCTGGTTGTTGAAGTCGACCACGCAGATGAGGTTGTCGAGCTTCCAGTGGGCCGCCGACATCGCCGCTTCCCAGGTCGATCCCTCGCCCAGCTCGCCGTCGGACATCAGGTTGTAGACGAAGGAGGCGGACTTCTTGCGCTTGAGGCCGAGCCCGATGCCGACCGCGATCGACAGGCCGAGGCCGAGCGAGCCGCCACTCATCTCCATGCCGGGCGTGTAAGTCGCCATGCCCGACATCGGCAGCCGGCTGGCGTCGCCGCCATAAGTCTCCAGTTCGGCGGCGGGCAGAATCTCGGCCTCGATCAGCGCGGCATAGAGGGCGATCGCATAATGCCCGGCGGAAAGCAGGAAACGGTCCCGCCCCTCCCAGCGCGGATCCTCCGGACGGGTCGCGAGCGCATGGAAGTAGGCGACCGCCAGCACGTCGGCGATGCCCAGCGCCTGGGCGATGTAGCCCTGGCCCTGCACCTCGCCCATCCGGAGCGCATGGCGCCGGATGCGCCGCGCACGTTCCTCCAGGCTGACGGCGTTGCTGAGTACTGGCGATCCGGCCATTTCGGAGCTCCCGATCAATGAATGAGCATGCCGCCGTTGACGTCGATCACGGCGCCCGTGATGTAGGAAGAAAGGTCGGAGGCCAGGAACAGGAAGGCCCCCGCCACGTCCGACGCCTCGCCAAGGCGGGGAAGCGGGATGCCCTTCAGGATCTCGACCTTCATCGCGGGCGTCATCATGCCGCCGGTGATGTCGGTCTGGATCAGGCCGGGCGCGACGCAGTTGACCCGGACGTTGTTCGGCCCGAGTTCGCGCGCCATCGCCTTGGCCAGCCCGAGCACGCCGGCCTTGGCCGACGAATAGTGCGGCCCGCCGAAGATGCCGCCGCCGCGCTGCGCCGACACCGACGACATGCAGGCGATCGAGCCCTGCTTGCGCGAGCGCATGTGCGGCACCACGGCCTGGCTGAGGTTGAGCACGCCGTCGAGATTGACGGACATGATCCGCCGCCAGTCCTCCTGGGTGATGCCCATGAGCTTGACGGGCTGGGTGATCCCGGCGTTGTTGACCAGCACGTCCACCTGGCCGCAGGCGGCAAGCGTGCGCTCGATGGCCGCCTTGCAGCTTTCGGGTTTGGTTACGTCGCAGGCCAGGCCGAGGTGGTCGGGACCCAGCTCCGCCGCGGCAGCGGCCGAGGCGGCTTCGTCCAGGTCGAGGATGACAACCCTCGCGCCGTGCTGGGCGAACAGGCGGGCGGTGGCGCGTCCGATGCCGCGAAGGCTTGCAGCACCGGAAATGACAGTTACGCGGCCCTTCAGGAGCATCGTTTCCTCCATATTCTTTCGCGCGGAGTTCTGAACCAAGTGCGGCGGGGAGGACAAACGCGAAGTTTGCATCAATTGGTGAATTGAGCTCATTATGAGTGGCGATGCAGCATCTCCTGCTCACCGCTCTGCGCAGCTTCGACGCGGCCGGCCGGACCGGGTCGTTCCGCGCGGCCGCTTCCGCGCTGGGCGTTACCCCAAGCGCGGTAAGCCATTCGATCCGTGGCCTGGAAGAGGCCCTTGAGACCCTGCTGTTCGTGCGCGACGGACGGCGCATCCGTTTGACGCCGCAGGGCGAAACCCTGCTGTTCCACGTCCAGCAGGGGTTCGCGGAGATGAAGCGTGGCGTCGAGGCGGTCTCCGGGCACAACCGCACCCTACTGCGGCTTCACTGTGCGCCGAGCATGGCGGCGCAATGGCTGGTGCCCCGCCTGCCCCGCATGCTCGCCGAATGCGAAGGCCTGGAGGTTCGGATTTCAGCGGGGACCGACTACACGCGATTCCAGGGCGACGAATTCGACATGGACATCGTTTATGGGATGGACTGGGCGGAGGCATACGCCAAGAACCACCATCCCCCCATCGTGGTGCTGCCGCTCGGCGAGGAGGTGGTCACCCCGCTGTGTGCCCCGACGTTGGCGAAGCGCATCCGCACGCCGCGCGACTTGCTGTCGCAGACGCTGATCGAAAGCGACAACAAGACGATCCGCTGGCCGGCATGGTTCGCCGCCAACGACTTGGCCGCGCCGAAGCCCCATGGACCGCGGTTCGACCGCAGCTTCCTGTCCATATTCATGGCGGTGGATGGGCTCGGGGTGGCGCTTGAATCGACGCGCCTGGCCGAGCGTGAACTGGCGAGCGGACGGCTGGTGCGCCCGCTACCCGCGTGCAGCGACGTGCGCTATGTCGGCCATTGGCTGACCTTTCCGCGCGCCGAACGCTACCAGCCGAACGTGCTGGCCGTGGCGCGCTGGATCGGCGCCGAGCTTGGCATAACGCTCGACCTTCCGTGATCGGCGCCTCGCGAGCCATGTGCGACGAAATTGCACACTGGCAGAGCCTGATCATCCGATAATCGTGCCGGACCACACCGGGGATGAGGTCGGGCGTCATGTAGCCGCTTTAACTGTGAAACAGCCCCGAGTAGGACCCCGTTCCGGAACGCCACAAAATATTGATATCTCGGGAGGAATTTCGTTCGGAGTGGGGTCCCTGTCGGCGCCGGTCGGGACCCCGTCGAGTTGCAGAATTCGACAACACAATCAATAGGTTAGAGCGAATCTAAGTAAGCGGGGCAAAACCCCGGGGTGATGGAGATTTTTAGGCTTCCCCCGACGCGG
>CAYRWE010000218.1:0-2457 GCA_964427655.1 uncultured Solibacteraceae bacterium
ATCCGGCGCTTGCATTCGGCGCCAAATCCCTCTCCGCGGGTATTGCGGTACATATCCGAAAGCGTGTCCGTATGCTCCGAGCGAACCGTATACCGGACGCCATCGTAGCGCGCCAGGTTGGAGCTGGCCTCCGCGGTGGCGATGATGTAATAACATGCGATGGCATGCTCGGTGGCGGGCATGCCGATCTCCCGAATCTCGCATCCGAGGCTCCGGAAAGCCTCCACCCCACGGTGGATCAGGTCGCCGGTTTCGCTCTTCAAGCCCTTTAGATACTCGCGGGGCAGTCCGAGCTTCAAGCCTTTTACGGAGCCACCGAGCAGCGCGGGGTAATCCGGAACCGGGGCGTCGGCGGAGGTCGAATCGGCCGGATCGTGACCCGCCATGACCCGCAGCAGGGTGGCGGCGTCCTTCACCGAGCGGGCGAAGGGGCCGATATGGTCGAGCGAGCTGGCGAACGCCGTCAGCCCATAGCGCGAGACGCGCCCATAAGTGGGCGTCACCCCGACCACGCCGCAAAACGAGGCCGGCTGGCGTATGGAGCCGCCGGTATCGGAGCCCAGCGCCACCACGGCGGTACCCTGGGCCACAGCGGCCGCCGAACCACCGCTCGAACCCCCCGGCACGCGGTCGAGCGCCAACGGGTTGCGCACCGGCCCGAAGGCCGAGTTCTCGGTCGACGATCCCATGGCGAACTCGTCGCAATTGGTCTTGCCGACGATGATGCCGCCGGCCCGTTCGATGCGGATCACCGCCGTGGCATCGTACGGCGGAATGTAGTTGGCCAGCAGCTTCGAGCCGCAGGTGGTTCTGACGCCTTCGGTGACGATCACGTCTTTCACCGCCACGGGTACGCCGGCCAGCGCCCCGGGATCTTCGCCCTGGGCGATTTGCCGGTCCACGCGTCCGGCCGTCGCCAGCGCCCGCTCGGGCGAGAAATGCAGGTAGGCCCCGGTCTTGGGATTCTCGGATTCGGCGAAGCGCAACGCCTCGGTGGCCAGCTCGGTGGCGCTGAAGCGTTTCGAGAGCAGGCCCTCCCGCACGCTGTCGATGGTCAGGGATGGAATTTCCATGTCGATGGCGCCTTATCGCTCGATGATCTTGGGCACTTTGAAATACCCCGCGCCGCTCTGCGGAGCGTTGGCCAGGGCCGCCGCATTGCCCAAGGGCGGAACCGGGACGTCAGCTCGCAGGGTATCCGTTTCACCGGCCGCGTAGAGCACCTGGGCCATCGGCTGGACGCCTTCGGTATCGACCTCGTTCAAGCTGGCGACATGTTCCAGGATGCCGTCCAGGTCCGCCTGAAACCGCGCCACCTCCGTATCGGTGAGCTTGAGATTGGCCAGATCGGCCACGTAACGCACTTCCGCTTCCGTAATTTTCACGCCTGTGCCTTTTTCCGTGAAGCCTGGTAGATGGCGCGCAGCACCGGATCGGCGATGTCCGCAGCCTCGTCTGCAGCCGCGCCGGCGGGCATGGCCACTGTGGCGCGCTGCGGTTCGCGCCGCCGCGGAACCACGCGGAACTCCAGGTCTTCCACCAGCCCCGCGCCGAGATTTTTCTCGAGATTGCGCAGAATGGAACGCGAAAGGCCGTTCAACTGGCGCTGCCAGATGCGATCTTCCACTTCGATCACCAGGCGGTTCCGCACCAGGCGCACCGCACGGCTATGCGACGCGATGGTCTTGCCTACCGCGCCACGCCACGCCGCGCACACCACATCCTCGGCGGAAAAGGTGTCGGCGGGCAATCGTAATCCGCGGATGACCTTGCTGGCGCGTTCCATGTGAGCCGGTGCGAGTATTTTATCATGCGGGGCCGGCCGCCGACGTCCCAACTCGCTACCCGCCGCAGCTCGCTACTCGAACTTGATGCCGGCCAGGTCCGCGGTGGGCTTGGGGAACTGCAGGTCCATGCTCTCGAGGGTGTGCCGCACGATCTCCGCGACGGCCAGGTTGCGGAACCACTTGTGATTGGCCGGAATCACGTACCAGGGCGCCAAGTCCGTGCTGCACTTGCGCAGCATATCCTGGTAGGCCTCGATATACTGATCCCAGTATTCGCGCTCCTTGATATCGGCCTCGGAGAACTTCCAGTTTTTGGTTGGATCGTCGAGCCGCTCGCGGAAGCGTTTAGCCTGCTCCTCCTTGCTGATATACAGCAGGAACTTGACGATGCGCACGCGGTTCTCGCTGAGCATGCGCTCGAAATCGTTGATCTGCTGATAGCGCTTCGACCACACCGGTTTGGGCACCAGCGCGTGCACGCGCACCACCAGCACATCCTCATAATGCGAGCGATTGAAGATCCCGATGCTGCCGAATTCGGGGACCGCCTTGTGCACGCGCCACAGATAGTCGTGGCGCTTCTCGGCGCCCTCCGGCACCTTGAAGGGCATGACGGTGACGCCTTGCGGATTCAGCCCGCTCATGACGTGCCGTATGGTGCCATCCTTGC
>CAYRWE010000218.1:2557-8530 GCA_964427655.1 uncultured Solibacteraceae bacterium
GTGACGCCTTGCGGATTCAGCCCGCTCATGACGTGCCGTATGGTGCCATCCTTGCCGCCGGCGTCGATGCCCTGCAAGACCACCAGCAGCGCCTGCTTAGCATCCGCGTAGAGCATGTATTGCAGGACGGAGAGCCGTTCCAGGTTCTTGGCCAACCGGTCGGCCGCCTTCGGCTTCTCCACGCCGTGGGTATTTTCGGGATCGATCTGCGCCAGCTTGAACTTGGAGCCGGGAGCTACAACGAGTTCGCGCACGAGGTGTTTCATACCGCTCCTTGAGAGAAGGCTGTCCGAAAGCCTCAGACCATCATAAGATAAGCGCGATGGCGGGTTTGGGGCCTGCGCCGACTCCAGGAACTTGTTGAAACACCGCCGCGGTCCGGCCGCAGCGGCTGAAGACCTGCTTACTTGACGAGCGCGACCTGCTTCAATTCCTTCGCTACTACCTCTTTCGGCAGCGAAGCGTAGCCCAGACTCGCGGCTTCCTTCTGCCCTTCCGTCAGCATCCAGTGGAGGAAGTCGGTGATGGCCTTACGCTTTCCCGCGTCCGGAATCTGGCTGGGAATGAGGAGGTAGGTGAACGTGGAAATGGGGTACGAGGCTTTGCCGGGTGCGTTCACGATGGAGACGCGAAAGTCAGACGGCATGCCCTTGGCCGCGCCCGCTCCGGCCGCGGTTACGGCAGCCGGGTCGGCGTTGACGAACGCCCCGGTGGCGTTCTTCAGAGCGGCATAAGCAATCTTGTTCTCGGTGGCATAAATGAGTTCCACGTAGCCGATGGAGTTGGGCGTGCCTTTGACCATTTCGGCAACTCCGTCGCTGCCCTCCTTGCCGGTGCCAGCGGGCCACGTCGGCGCAGTTGCCGCGCCCACCGCGCTCTTCCAATCCGCGCTCACCAGGGAAAGATAGTCGGTGAAGACGAAAGTCGTGCCGCTGCCGTCAGAGCGGTGTACCACCGCGATTTCGTCGGAAGGGAGGCTGACGCCCGGGTTGTCCTGGACGATCGCGGGATCGTTCCATTTGCCGATCTTCCCCAGGAAGATGCCAGCCAGCGTGTCGGCGGAGATGTGTAGTTGGCGGCTGACGCCAGGAAGGTTATAAATGATCGCCACGCCGCCGAGAACAGTCGGGAAATGCAGGGGCTTCACTTTCATCTCCCGTATCTGCGCGTCGGTCAGAGGCACGTCCGAAGCCGCGAAGTCCACCTTGCCGGCCAGCAGTTGCTGGATCCCGGCGCCGGAGCCGACCGACTGATAGTCGATCTCTGCGCCAGTCTTCTTGAATTCGTTGAACCATTGGGAATAGATGGCGTTGGGAAATGTCGCCCCAGCCGCGTTGATGGATACGGATTGCCCGATCGCAACCCCCGCAAACCAAAGGCCTGCAAACACAGTCAAGGCCAGAGTCTGGCTCTTTTTCATTCGGCTTCTTTACCTTTCTCCAAGCTCTCACATGAACATGTGCGAACCCATACGCACAAGCGCGTGGCGAGGCTTGAAACAAACGCGAGTATATTCGGCACCCGGTTAACAAACGATGAAAACCAGCCGGCCAGAGCGATATTCCGCACAACTCGTCAGCCGCCCGAAACCGTGAATACGGGCTGTCGAGATTCAAGCTAGCCTTGGCTTCGCTGATCATCAGCTTACTTTGAATCAATAGTTTGCAGATATCGTGGTGGGTTCCGTCACGATTCCTTAACAATTCTATTTGACAAATAGGAGCGAATTTATCCATACTCAGGTCCAAAGCTGCTGGTGCTCCAGCCCTTCAGGAGGGGGCCGGGAGTGCTCGAAGGGGCGTTCTGAGTTAGAACACCGTCATTAGCCTCCTGTAAAAACCTGATATCAGAAACTTGCGACGGCTAGTTAGCGGGTGCGTGTATGCGCTCGCTTCGGTCGCCGGGGCATGGGTGTCTCGTAGGGACAAAGAGGGGACTTATCACGATGAAAAGACTATCGCTTACGATCGCAGCGGCGGTGCTGGCTCTTCCATTAGGTGCACAGGTCGCGCCAACTCGCACAACGGTTCCAGATTTGGTTGAACTCCAGCCCTTCATGCACGTCGCGTACATTCCGGTGGGCGCGGATCTTTCTACGGTCAAATTCGAAAGCGTCAAGGCTGTCAAGGTCGCGACTAAGACGTCCTCGATAACATCCGCGAGTTACTGCGACCAAGGCTACCGCGAGCCGGGCGGATCGATATTCTGTCCCTCCGTGCAGGACGAATACCTGGTGCCCGCCTATCAAGTCACCTATTCGTATCGGGCTCCGGCGATGGGTTCCGACGAATCTGGAAACACGCGTTTCACCTTTAGCGTGAATATGCGCCCGGAAGACTTGGACCCGGCGGTGCTCCAGACAGTATCCACAGGGAAGATCAACCGCGTGGCCGCCGCCGAAGATTTCAAGATCACCACTTCTCGAGGCTTCGATCAACGGGTGGTCATCGACGACCAGAAATCGACCTTTTGCGACGGCAGGTATACGGATGGCGGGTGGGTTCACCTCTATGTAAGATGCGAAGACACGGTGGCCTACAAGACGGTTGCGGTGCCGTCCGATTACATCACAGTGAAGGTCGATCCTGTCTCATCCCCGGCAGCCGTCGCCGCCCTGGAGCCGATCCAGCCAAAGGCGGCTCGGGCGACGCGCTCAGGCGACTAATCTCTAAACGACCGACCGTCGAGGTAAATACCGGCGACCTCGCTGCCATTGCGCCGCGGGGCCGCCGTTTCTGTGTTAGGCTTCGCATTCCTGGCAGCCTGGAATGATGAAACCGCTCTTGGGTGTGCTCTTCGTAGTCGCTATTGGTGTTACCGGCACTTGTGCCACGAGGAGCCTGCTGCCTGGCGATACCGACCGCGGCAAGGATGTGTTCCACGCGCAGAGCTGCGATGTGTGCCACAGCATCGGCGGGGAGGGGGGAAAGAGCGCGCCGGACCTGGAGCAGGGCGTGGGGCGTGGCTTCAGCCCCTACGCGATGGCGGGCCTGTTGTGGAACCATGCTCCGGTTATGTGGGCCGCCGCGGAAAAAAAAGGAACGGCCAAGCCCGAGCTGAGTGAGCAGCAAGCGGCGGATTTGTTCGTCTATTTCTATGCCGCCCGCTATTTCGACCAGCCTGGCGACGTCACCCGCGGCGAGAGAGCTTTCCTGGGAAATCGGTGCGCGGAATGCCACGGTATCGGGTCCGCGCTTCGCCAGGGCGTCCAGCCGGTAGCGGCCTGGGGATCGCTTGCGGATCCCATCGCGCTCGCACGACAGATGTGGAACCACTCCCGGGAGATGACATCGGAGCTCGATCGGATGGAGATTCCGTATCCACGGTTCTCGTCGCAGGAGCTAACCGATCTGCTGGCGTATCTGCGGAGCACGCAAGCAAGCGCTCGAGCCGGGGTCTTCTCGCCAAGTTCGGCCCAATCCGGTGCGGCGCTGTTTGCATCGAAAGGCTGCGCCGACTGCCACAGGGGGCCGCTGGCCCTCGAAGCTCGCCCCACACGATATGGTCTGACCGACTTCGCCGCAGCCATGTGGAACCACCCATTCCGCACACAAGGCAATCCTGTGCAGCTAAGCTATGAGGAGATGCGCCGCCTGGTGGGCTACCTCGTCTCGACGCAGTTCTTTGAGGAGCGTGGCGACCCGGAGCAGGGCCAGAAAGTCTTCGCCAGGAAGCACTGCGCGACTTGTCACGACGACGCGTCCAGCGGTGCACCGGGCCGGCCGGCCATGGCCGGCAGAATGACATCCTTCGGAATGGTGGCCGCTCTCTGGAAGCATGGGCCGGTGATGTTGAGCAACATGCGGCTGATGAGGATTTCCTGGCCCCGGTTCAGCGGCTCGGAGATGGCGGACCTGGCAGCCTACCTGTACGGTTCCAGGTTGAAACAACGGCAGCCATTGCCGTCTGGGGAATTGCAGGGCAAGTAGATCTTCCGCGCGAAGTGGTTCATCGCGGGTCCATTCTAGACTTGGAAGATGCTCGTCCTCGCCTCTCAGTCCCCGCGCCGCGCTGAAATTCTGCGCCAGGCAGGCATCCCCTTCGTGGTCCGCACCGCGCCTGTCGATGAGTCACCGCTCGAGGGCGAATCGCCTCAGGATTACGTGCGCCGACTGGCCGAGTGGAAGGCTTCGGCAGTGCCGGCCGCGCCAGATGAGATCGTCCTGGGCGCCGACACCACCGTGGTGATCGAGGGCCAGATCCTCGGCAAGCCCGCGAACGCGGCCGACGCGCGCCGCATGCTCGAACTCCTCTCCGGCCGGCGGCACGAAGTGATGACCGGCATCTGCCTGAAACTCCGGGACACGCTCGTCCGCGATTGCGCCACGACGGCGGTCTGGTTCGCGCCCATGAACGCGAGCGAAATCGAGACCTACGCGGCCAGCGGGGAACCCCTGGATAAAGCCGGGGCGTATGCCATTCAAGGCCTGGCATCCAAGTTCATCGAGCGGGTGGAGGGCTGTTATTTCAACGTGGTAGGGCTGCCCGTGGCGCTGGTGTACAGGCGTCTGGGTGAAATGGCTCTCCGATAGATTCAAGGCCCTTGTGGATTTTCGCCACAGCCAGAGCTTATAATCTAGTTTAAGAACTGTGAATCCTAATTCTCGCAAGGAGGGGAGAGAGTTGACAGACTCATCCACCACTGTTCGTCCTAAGACAACCATCGACGGCAACGAAGCGGCGGCTTTCGTAGCCCATCAAACTAACGAAGTTATCGCCATTTATCCGATCACGCCCTCATCCAATATGGGCGAATGGGCAGACCAGTGGTCCGCCGAATTGAAGCCCAACATCTGGGGTACCGTGCCGACGGTAGTCGAGATGCAGAGTGAAGGCGGCGCGGCCGGCGCCGTGCACGGCTCGCTGCAGGCTGGATCGCTTTCCACCACCTTTACGGCGTCCCAGGGCCTGCTGCTCATGATCCCGAACATGTTCAAGATCGCGGGCGAGCTGACCTCGACGGTGTTTCATATCGCCGCGCGCGCCCTGGCTACGCACGCCCTCTCGATTTTTGGCGATCACAGCGACGTGATGTCGGTCCGCGCCACCGGATGGGGTATGCTGGCCTCCGGTTCGGTCCAGGAAGTCATGGACATGGCGCTCATCTCGCAGGCCGCCACTCTCGAAGCGCGCGTTCCTTTTTTGCACTTCTTCGACGGATTCCGCACCTCGCACGAGGTTTCCAAGCTCGAGCAACTCACGGCCGACGACATGCGCGCCATGATCGACGACAACCTGGTGCGCGCCCATCGCGCCCGCGCTTTGAGCCCCGATCATCCCGTGCTGCGCGGAACCGCCCAGAATCCGGACGTTTACTTCCAGGGGCGTGAAAGCGCCAACAAGTTCTACCAGGCCACCCCCGCCATCGTGCAGAAGGCCATGGACAAGTTCGCCGGGATCGTGGGCCGGCAATATCACCTGTTCGATTACGTCGGCGCCCCGGATGCCGAGCGCGTTCTCATCATCATGGGTTCCGGCGCCGAAGTGGCCCACGAGTGCGTGGATGCTTTGAATGCAAGCGGCGAGAAGGTCGGGCTGCTGAAGGTGCGCCTGTACCGGCCGTTCGCGATCGAAAGTTTCCTGGCTGCCCTGCCCGCCAGCGCCGAATCCCTGGCCGTTCTGGACCGCACCAAGGAACCCGGCGCGATAGGCGAGCCGCTGTACTGCGACGTGGTGACCGCGCTGGCCGAAGCCGGCGTTTCGAAGAAAGTAATCGGCGGCCGTTACGGCCTCGGTTCCAAGGAATTCACCCCCGCGATGGTGAAGGCCGTTTACGAGGAACTGCTGAAAGCTTCGCCTAAGAACCACTTCACGGTCGGCATCAAGGAAGACATCACCCATACCAGCCTGGAGTACGATCCCGAGTTCTCTAGCGAACTGCCCGGCACTGTGCGCGCCCTGTTCTACGGCCTGGGTGCGGATGGCACCGTGGGCGCCAACAAGAACTCCATCAAGATCATCGGCGAAGAGACC
>CAYRWE010000219.1:0-8362 GCA_964427655.1 uncultured Solibacteraceae bacterium
CACATCGTGCGCCAGGACCCGGACGTCATCATGGTGGGCGAAATCCGCGACCGCGAGACGGCCGATATCGCCATTCGCGCGGCGCTTACCGGCCACCTGGTTTTTTCCACACTGCATACCAACGACGCGCCCAGCGCCATCACGCGCCTTACCGAAATGGGCGTAGAGAATTACCTGATCACCTCTTCGCTGGTGGGCGTGCTGGCGCAGCGCCTGGTACGCCTGATCTGCGCCGATTGCCGCGAGCCGGATGGCACCGTGCTGGCGCCCGACGGGGAATATATCGAGACCTTCCGCGGGGCGGGCTGCGAGCGCTGCAACGGCACCGGCTACAGCTCGCGCGTGGGCGTCTTTGAGCTGATGGATCTGGACGACGAGATCCGCGGGATGATCATGCGCAACGCGGACGCCTCGGCGCTCACCGATGCCGCGCGCCGGCACGGCATGCGCAACCTGCGCGAGGACGGCTGGATGAAAGTGCGCCAGGGCGTGACCACGGTCCGGGAGGTCATGCGCGTGACCCAGGAGTTCTGAGCGCGGAGAAGCCATGGCCACCTTCTTCTTTCGCGCGGTCGCTTCGGACGGCAAGATTCGCTCCGGCAGTCTCACCGGCGAAAACGACAAGGCGATTGCGCGCGAGCTGCGTAAACAGGGGCTGACGCCCATCTACGTGGGGGTGGCGCCCAAGAACGCGGGCTTCGCGTTCAAGCTGCCGGTCTTCCGCGTGGGGCGCCGGCGCGACGTCCTCTTCTTCACCCAGGAGCTTTCCACGCTGCTGAATTCCAGCGTGCCGCTGGATCGCGCGCTGGCCATCACCGGCGAACTCACCGAGCGCCCCGGCTTCCGCTTC
Source organism: uncultured Solibacteraceae bacterium (assembly GCA_964427655.1). Taxonomy (GTDB): domain Bacteria; phylum Acidobacteriota; class Terriglobia; order Bryobacterales; family Bryobacteraceae; genus CAVQNQ01. The sequence continues at coordinate 851 of CAYRWE010000219.1, forward strand.
ATCGTGCTGGACGTGCTGCGCGTGTTGAAGGGCGGCCGCACGCTGGCCGACAGCCTGGCCACCCACCCGGACTATTTTTCCGATCTCTATGTCAGCATGGTGCGAGCCGGCGAGGCTTCCGGGTCGCTGGCCGTGATCTTCGAGCGGCTGGCGCAATTCGAGCGCTCGCGCGACGATCTGCGCAATTACATTGTCTCCTCGATGATCTACCCGGCGCTGCTGGCAGGCGTGGGCCTGACCTCGATTCTGATTCTGCTCAACTTCGTGGTGCCGCGTTTTGCCTCGATCTTCGAAGGCACCACCATGAAGATCCCGGTGCCCACGCAGATCATGCTCCAGGCCAGCACCTTCGTGCGGACCTACTGGTGGTTCGGAATTTCGGCGGTGGTGGGGTTCGCCATTCTGTGGCGGGTCTATACCTCGACCGTGAAGGGCCGTTTGTGGTGGGATGGCGCGCGGTTGAAGCTGCCCCTGCTGGGCGACGCCCTGCTCAAGGCGGAGACTGCGCGCTTCGCGCAGGCCATGGCGACGCTGGTGGCGAACACCGTGCCGCTGGTGCAATCGATCGCCATCGCGGCGGCCACGCTGAATAACCGGGTGATAGCCGTTGCGCTCGATGGCGTGGCACAGGGCGTCAAGCGCGGCGAGGGCATCGCGGTGCCACTGCGCAAAGCGGCGGTGTTCCCACCGCTGGCGGCCCACCTGCTCACGGTGGGCGAGGAAACCGGCCATCTGGACCAGATGTTTGCCCGCATGGCCGATATCTACGAAAATGATACTCGGGCCTCCATCAAGCGTTTCACGGCGATCTTCGAACCGATCGTGATCCTGGTGATGGGCATCCTGGTGGGCGCCCTGATTCTCAGTATGCTGATTGCGATTACGAGCATAAACGACGTGGCGGTGTAGCGATGAGAGAACCAAGAAGCCGAAGAAGCGGGCAGGCGGGTGTCACCCTGATCGAGATGCTCGTGGTGGTGACGATCATCGGGCTGTTTGTGGCCTTGGTCGGTCCCAGCCTGTTCAAGAAGGCCGATACCGGCCGCATCGTGGCGGCCAAGAGCCAGATCTCGAATTTCGAGACGGCCCTGGGCACCTACAAGCTGGATACGGGCATGTTTCCGACCACCGAGCAGGGCCTGGAAGCGCTGCGCGTGCGGCCCGCCGACGTGACCCAGTGGAACGGGCCGTACATGCCCAAGGACATCCCCAAGGATCCCTGGGGCCACGATTATCTCTACAAGTATCCGGGCGAGCACGGCGACGAGCCGGAGATCGTCTGCCTGGGCGCGGACGGCCAGCCGGGCGGCGAGGGAGTCAATGCCGATATCGTCAGTTGGAAGAACTAGCGAGGCGGAAAGAAGCTCACCGCGGAGGCGCGGAGACGCGGAGATTTACGCGGAGAAGGTCTCTGGGATGGGACTTCGCCTGGAACCCGGCCGCCCGGTAATCGCTAATGCCGCGAGAGGCGCCGGGAACCCATTTCCCTGCTGCTCCGCGAGATCTCCGCGTCTCCGCGTCTCCGCGGTGAGCGGTGGTTCCGCTTTGAGGACCCGCGGCGTCACCCTGATCGAGATGCTGGTCGTGATGGCGATCATCGGGGTGATCGTGGGCGTCTCGATACCGTCGGTGGCGGCGGGAATCGATAGCGTCCGGCTGACGTCCGCCACCGATGCCACGGCGGCTTTTCTGAACTCCGCGGTCAATCGCGCCGAGCGGCGCGAGCAAGCCGTCGAGGTGGTCATTTCCCGTAAGGAGAACCTGCTGACGGCCTATTCGATCGATCCCGGCCCGGCGCGCGAGATGCACATGCCGGACGGCATCACCATCGAGGCCGTGCTGCCCGCCCAGCAGGAGGAGGATACGCCGGACGAGGAGCGCCGCCTCATTCTCATGCCCGGCGCCGCCGTGCCGGGGATCGGAATCCAGCTCGGCAACCGCCACGGGGCTCACCGCGTGGTGAGACTCGATCCCATGACCGGCTTCCCGCGCGTGGAAAGCGTCAATCAAGAGTGACGTCCAGGCGCGGATTCACGCTGCTGGAGGTGATCGTGGCCACCACCATCATGGCGGTGGCCGTGGTGACCCTGCTCGCCGGCATCTCGGGATCCACGCGGGTGGCCTCCCGGCTGCGCGATTACGACCGCCTGGTGCAACTGGCGCGCCTGCAGATGAACGGGCTGCTGGTGGAAGACCGCCTGCCGCTCAATTCCATCCTGGTGGGCAGGTTCGATCCGGCGGACACCGGGGGCACCCAGGCCGGCTGGCAGGCGCGCGTGAGCCGGTCGGAGGCCCCGCCCAATCCGGTGTCGGGCCAGTTCGCGCTGGACCGCATCGAACTGGAAGTCTGGTGGATGTCCGGCGAGACGCGCCGCTCGTTTACCCTGGATTCTTATCGCAAGCGGCTGCTGATGCCTCAGGATATCGCCGCGGGGGGCCTCTAGCCGTGCGGCGGGCAGCGCGTCACCCGGGCCGTGCCGGCGTGACCCTCCTCGAAGTCCTGCTGGCCATGACGCTGCTGAGCCTGCTGGTGGTGGGCATGGCAACCGCTATGCGCGTGGGCCTCTCGGCGCTGGCCAAGACGAATACCAAGCTAATGGCCAACCGGCGGGTGGTGGGGGCGCAGAGGGTTCTGGAGGCGGAACTGGAAGGCCTGATACCGATCCGGACGGTCTGCGGCCTGGCGCCCGGGGGAGCGCGGATCGGCTTTTTCGAGGGCGAGCCGGCGGCCATGCGGCTGGTATCGGGGTTTTCGCTGCAGCAGGGGTGGCGCGGGCAGCCGCAGATCGTCGAGATTTTCGTGATCCCGGGCGAATCGCAGGGGGTCCGCCTGGTGGTCAACGAGATCCCGTATTTCGGACCGCTGAGCGCCGGCCGCCTCTGCGTGGGCATGGGGGTGGATGCACTGACCGGTCAGCCGGCCGCCAATTTCGCGCCCGTCCAGCCGGGGCCGAAGTCTTTCGTTCTGGCCGACCAGTTGGCCTACTGCCGCTTCGCGTACTACACCCGCACACTGCCGAATCTGCCGGCCACCTGGCGTCCCAAATGGGGCCTGGCGACCTGGCCGGCGGGCGTGCGCGTGGAAATGGCGCCGCTGGAACCAGACCCATCGCGCGTGCAGCCGATCACGATCGTGGCACCGCTGAGAATGTACCGGTCATCCGAGATCGATTATGTGGATGACTAGGGCGATGCGGCGGGCACGACAGCGATTTTCGGTAATTCTAGGGCAAGCTAAAGCATGCCCCACCAGGGGCAGCGCGCTGCTGGCGGTGCTGTGGCTTTCGGCGGCGCTGGCGGCCATCGCACTGGCGCTTTCCAGCACCGTGCGGGGCGAGACCGAGCGCACTTCGACGTCGCTCGACGGCCTGCGCGCCTATTACCTGGCTACGGGGGCCATCGACCGCACCGCGGTGGAGTTGCTTTGGAGCGTGAACTTACTCGCGGGGCGCATCATCCCGGTGGGAACGCGCGTCGTGCATTACGCGTTTCCTTCCGGCAACGCAGACGTCGAAATCATTCCCGAAGCGGCCAAGCTGAACGTGAACCATGCGCCCGTCGAGCAGTTGACTCGCCTCATGGCGGCGCTGGGAATCGATCCGCTGCGCGCGACGGCGCTGGCCGCCGAGATCGCTCAGTCCCGCCGGCCGGATGCGAACGCGGCGTCCGCTTTGGACAATCTCGCGCCCGGTTCGTCTTTTGCGAGACCGCACGCGTCTTTTCAAGAGGTCGAGGAATTGCTTCTGTTGAACGGCATTACTCCCGATGTTTTCTACGGCACCTATGTCCCCGTCGCGGGGCCAGCGGAAGGGCCGCGGCTGATCCGTTCCGGCGGTTTGGCGGACTGCCTGACCGTCTACGATTCCAACGGCGCCGTGGACGCCAACATGGCGCCTCCCGCCGTGCTGGCCGCCATCGGGTTGGACCCCGGCACGGTGATGGCGCTGGTGGAGATGCGCCGCGCGGCGCCGATAACCCCGGCGCAGTTGCAGCAATTCACGCAGCCCGGCATCCCGCTGCGCGTGGGAGGCAACTCCATCGTGACGCTGCGCGCGACCGCGCGCTTGCGGCTGGCCAACGGGAAACTTTCGGACTTGCGGCGCACGGTCGCCGAACAGGTGAAATTCATGCCCCAGGGCTACGACGTGCCGCTCCACATTCTGCGCTGGTACGACTCCGCGTGGAGCGACTGAACCCGATGGCTCTCGATATCCGCATTCCCAAGGACGTTCGCAAGCTGCTGGCCTTCGGCTCCGGCGTGGGCATCGAGATCGGCCCGGCGGATCTGGAAGTGGTGGCGGCGCGCGTGCGGCCCACGCGCGTCAAGGTGCTCGGACGCGCGTCGATCGCCGGTTTCGCGGCGCGGCCGGCGGCCGAATGGGGCGCCGAGTACAGCCATTTTCTGCGCTCGGTGGGGCTGGGGCACTTGAGTGCGGCGGTGCTGCTGCCGCGGCGCGACGTGATCGTGCGCGTGGTGTCGCTGCCGGGTGTGGCGAGCAGGGACGCCGAGGCCGCGATCCGCTTCCAGCTCGATTCGCTGCACCCGTATGGGGAAGACGAGATTTCCTGGGGTTGGTCGCCGCTGGCCTTCGGCGCTGTGCTGGTGGGGATCGTGCGGCGCGTGGTGGCGGATCGCTACATCCAGCTCTTCACCGAGGCTGGGGTGGCCGTTTCCGCGTTTACCTTCTCGGCCGCCGCGGTGCATGCCGCCATTCAACTGAACGGCGGGGCGGGGGAGACGCGCGAGAACGGGTTCGTAGCGCTGAGCCATTCGGCCGCGGGCGGCGTGGAAGTTTATGGCGAGAGCCCCGCACGGCCGGTCTTCTCCGGCGAATTCCAACTGCCGGCCGGGCGTGCCGCCGCGCTGGCCCTGGCGGAACTGCGACTGCCGCCGGAGACCGAGCCGCTGGAGCTGGAGCGCGTGCTGCCCAAGCCGGCCGTCAACCCGGTGGAAAACGACTTGGCGCGCAACGCGCTGCCCTACGCGACGGCGCTGGCGGGCGCCTGTCCTCGGCTGGCGCCCTCGGCCAACGTGCTGCCGTCCGAGCACCGCAAGCTGAACTCGCGGGCGGTCTTCATCCCCACCGTGGTGCTGGCGGCCGTGCTGATCCTGGTAGCCGCGGCTCTGCTCATCTACGCGCGGATCGGCGAGCGTCGTTACCTGGGCCGGCTCAATGCCGAGATCGCGCGCCTGGAACCGCAAGCCCAGCGCGCGGCCGCCGCGGAACGCCAGATCGCCCGCATTCGCGCGCGCAGCGAATTGCTGGATCATTTCCGCCGCCAGACGCAGAACGACCTGGATTCGCTGAAAGAGTTGACGCGGCTGGTTGAGGCTCCCGCCTGGACCAACTCCATCGACCTCACGCGCGACACGGCGCGGCTTTCCGGCGAGGCCCCCCAGGCGGCGCCGCTGCTGAAGATTCTGGATTCCTCGCCGCTGTTCAAGAACTCGGTGCTGGACATGGCGCCGCGCGGCGGAGCGGGCGAGCTGTTCCAAATCCACACCAACCGGGAGAACACGAGATGAGCCCGGCGGGCGGCAAGAACCGGCGCGCGCTCTACTGGCTGGCGGCAGGCCTGGCCGTCACCTTGATCATGCGGCTGTGGACGGGCGGCGATAACACTCCCGCCGTGGTACAGGCCGTGGATTCCGTTCCCCTGGCTGAGAAGCGCCTCGACGCGCTGCGGCATAAAGCCGCCACGCTGCCGGGCGAGGAAGCCCTGCTCAAGCAAGTCAGCGCCGAGCTCGCGGGCCGCGAGAAGGGCATGATCGACGCTCCTACCGCGCAGCAGGCGCAGGCGCAACTGGTACTAATTATCGCTAAGGTCGCGCAGGCCAACGGCTTCGATGTGAAGGGCGTGGAATCCATGCCGCAGCCCAAACCGCTGGGCGACGACTACGGCGTGGTGTCCGTCACCGAAACGTTCAGTTGCGGCATCGAGCAACTGGTGAATTTCATGGCCTCGCTGGCCAACGAGCCGCAGCTTCTGGCCACCGACGATATCCAGGTCACGGGAGGCTCGGACAAGAAGAAGAACATCCAGGTGCGGTTGAACCTCTCCGGTGTGGTGGCGCGCAAGCTGGTTCCGGACAAAAAGGGGAGGGCCGGATTTTGAATCGCAGGCTGATCGCATTGGATGTGGTGCTGGTGGCGGCGGTGGTGTGGGCGGGCTTTCAGCTTCGCAACTACTGGCGCGACGCCACGGCGCGCGAGAAGGCCACGCTGACCCGCAAGGTGGATCCCGGACCTGCGCCGCGCTTCACGCCTCTCGCGGCTCCTCCAGGAGTGCTGGCTTCGAGCTATGCCGCCATCGCCGACAAGATGCTTTTCGACCGTTCGCGGAATTCCACCGTAGTGGTGGAGGTGCCACCTCCGCCGCCGCCCAAGCCGGTGCCGCCTCTGCCGGTCTATCACGGCATGATGAACCTGGGCGATGGCCCGGTGGCCGTGATGAGCGTGAACGCCTCCGCGCCGCATCAGGAGGTCCACATAGGCGATGTGATCGGCCCGTTCAAGCTGCTGGACGTGAACAGCCGTGAGATCGCGCTCGAATGGGACGGCAAGGTAATTCGCAAGCTGACCGATGAACTGGAAGACCGCACGGTGCGGGAGGATTCCGAGCCAGTCCGCGCCGCGGCCGCTCCGGCGGCTCCGCCTCCGGTGGCCACACCGCAGGGACCGGGGGGCGATACGGGCCGTGGTTTTCGTGCTTGCGCACCCAACGACAGTACGCCAGATGGCTCGGTGGTGGATGGCTACCGCAAGACTTCCGTGACGACACTTTTCGGTATGCAGTGCCGGTGGGAACCGGCTGGAAGATGAAACCGGCAAATCAGATGACAAAGATGCGCCATACCTTGCTTCGCCTGACGCTGGCCGCCTGTTTAGCGGTAGCCCCCCTTTCGATGGCATCCGCTCAGTCGGTATGGAGGCCCGCGCCCAATACGCAGCCGCCGGATCCGAACGCGTGGAAGCCGGAAGCCGCGCCTCCGGCCGCGCCGCAGCAAGCGCCGCCTCCGGCCGCGCCCGCGCCGACATCGAATGCCGCCGCGCCAGCTCCCGGTGCCGCCGCAGCGGCGGCTTCGCAAGCGGCCGCGCCTACGACCGCTCCGGCTGCCGCGGCCGCCCCGGCCGCGCGCCTCACCGACAGCGGCGGATTCCTGCTCAATAACGTGAGCCTCACTGAGATGATCGACATCCTGGCCAAGCGGCTGAAGATCAACTATCTTCTCGATCCCTCGGTGAAAGGTTCGGTCACCATCTATACGTACGGTGAAGTGCGCCCGGTGGACCTCATGCCTCTGCTCGAGACCATCCTGCGGGTGAACAACGCCACTATCGTGCAGGTGGGCGATCTCTACCGCATCGTGCCCATCAAGTCCGTCTCGCAGCTTCCGCTGAGTCCGGTAGTCAACCCGGATCCCAAGACTCTGCCGGACGACGAGCGCATGATCCTCAACCTGATCTTCCTCAAGTACGTCACCTCGACGGAGATCGTCAAGCTGATCAC
>CAYRWE010000220.1:0-8327 GCA_964427655.1 uncultured Solibacteraceae bacterium
TTCGACGAGATCGGCACCATCGGCCCGGAGACGCAGATCAAGCTGCTGCGCGTGATCCAGGAAAAGGAGTTCACGCCCCTGGGCGCCACCGATCCGATCAAGGTGGATGTGCGCATCCTGGCCGCCACCAACGCCGATCTGCACCAACTCGTCAAGGAGGGCCGCTTCCGCGAGGACCTGTATTACCGGCTGAACGTGATCAACGTGGCGCTGCCGCCGCTGCGCGAGCGCAAGGAAGATATCCCGCTGCTGGTGGAGCACTTCTTCACGCATTACTGCCTCGAAAACGCCAAGTTCCTGGATTCCTCGAACCACTCGGTGCTGCGTTTCCAGCCCGAGGCCATGCAGGTGCTCATGGAGCACGCCTGGCCGGGCAACGTGCGCGAGTTGGAGAACGTGGTGGAGCGCGCCGTGGTGCTGGCCACCGAGGCCAACGTCCCGGTGGAGGTGCTGCCGGACGTGCTGCTCGAAGCCAACGGCATCCTGCGCAACCGCGCCGACAACGTGCCGCTGCCGGCGGACGCCTCGCTATTCGAGATCTGCAACGATTACGAGCGGCGGGTGATCACCGAGCGCCTGGAGCAGTTCAACTGGAGCCAGACCGATGCGGCCGAAAGCCTGCACGTACCGCTTTCCACGCTGAACCAGAAGATCAAGCGGCTGGATATCCGGATCAAGAAGAAGGGCGAAGGCTAGGCGCGCCGGCCTCGGAGGTGAGTTTTACGCCGCCGTTCCCCTTTGCGCCCGGTTCATGATTTCGCCGGCCAGCGGCTGCGGGTTATGCACGTTGACGAGGGTCAACCGACTGGCCTGGACGGTCGTCTCGATCGCACACAACCGGGGACAGGAAATCGTTCACATGGCGATGCCGCGGAACCGCGGACGATCTCCTCGCACTCCGGCTCACATAGATCGTATGGTTGCTGCCTTGGCGGTGAAACTCACAGCCGTGGCGTTCCAGGTGCCGAATCAGATCGGTGCGTTTCACGCGGCGGGCAGGATCAAGGTTTCCCGAATGACGTCGGCGCCCTCGAGCGACTGCTGGGACAACTCACGGTTTGCATCCAGAACCATGGTGACCGCTTCCTCCAGATTCGTGCGCGCCTCTTCCAGGGTCTTCCCTTGTGTGTTCGCCCCGGGCAGTTCCTCCACGAATGCGACGTAGCCCTCGGGCACTTTCATATAGACAGCCGTCCAGTTGGTTTGGGCCATATGCAGCAATGATACCAATGCGTCGCCGGCGAAGCGACTCTTGTCGAACCGTTCCAGGGCGGCAACTTCGAAACCAGGGCCACACGCTGCCGCTAGATCAGACCGCCGTTCCCCTCTGCGCCCGGTTCATGATCTCGTCGGCCAGCGACTGCGGATTGTCCACGTTGACGATGGTCAGCCGGCTGGCCTCGCCGGCCGTCTCGATCGAAAGATCGCCCACGTTGAAGACCCGCTGCATCATGCGCTGGTCCACGCGCACGTCCTGGATCTTCGAAAGCTGGATGTTGCGCGTGGTCTTGAACGTCACGCCGGTCTCGTAGCGCAGTCGGTCGGCGCCAATCACCGCCCGCGTCAGGTTGCGGCGCAGCGCGCGCGCGGCCGGCCATAGCAGGATCAGCGGGGGCAGAGCCATCAGCCAGTGGCTTCCGCCGATCTGGTCGCGGTACACCAGATAGAGAATCTCGAGCGCCAGCGCCACCAGCGCCGCCAGGATCGCGCCGGCCTTGACGAACTTCCCCGTCGGCCGAATCGTTAGATCGTTCACAAAATCTCCTTTGAGGAGGATATATTTGATTCTAGCTTTGCTCCTTAATGAATAGGGCAAGCAGGAGGATCTGTTCACATGCTTTCAAGAATCGTAACGGGTGTCGGACTCCTGGCCTTGACGGCGGGGAGCCTGCTGGCGGACTTCAGCTACAAGGAAACCAGCCAGATCACGGGTGGAGCGATGGCCTCGCTCATGCACATGGCGGGGGTCTTCTCGCGCCAGGCTCGCGAACCGATAGAAACCACCGTGGCGGTTCAGGGCGATCGCATGGTGCACCGCTCGGCGTCCAGCGCCACCGTCATCGACCTGGGCAGCCAGACCATCACCACCATCGACATGCAACGGAGGACCTACTCGGTGATGACCTTTGACGAGATGAAACAGATACTGGAGCAGTTTTCGCAGGGCCGGCAGAACGGCGGTGCCCAGCCCAACATCAAGGTTTCCGTCCAGAACACCGGCAGCACCAAACAGATTGCGGGCTACGCGGCCACGGAAATGATCCTGAAAATGGACATGCAGAACACCGACCCGAAAACCGGCCAGACGAGCACCATGACGGTAACCAGCGATATGTGGATCGCCCCCGCGGTGGCCGGCTACGACGAAGTGCGCGCCTTCCAGAGGCGCATGGCCGAGAAACTGGCCTGGGCGCCGGGCGGCAACATGTTCATGAGCAATCCGCAGGTCTCGCAGGGGATGGCCCAGATGTATCGCGAAGCCGGCAAACTGGATGGCGTGCCGGTGATCACCACCATCGCCATGAGCGGCACTGGCGCCAGCGGCGGCACGGCGCCGGCCGGCGACGCCGGGCAGCAGACGGCGGGCCAGCAGCAGACGGCTCAGCAACCGTCTCTCGGCGGCGCGTTGGGTGGATTGAGCAGCCGCCTGGGCGGCTTCGGCGGCCTGGGCCGCAAGAAGCAGCAGCCCGCGCAGGACACCCAGGCTTCGCCCCAACAGCCAGCGGACGGGAGCGCGGCATCAGGCTCGTTGCTGGAGATGACCACCGAAGTCAGCGGCTTCTCTTCGGCCGCCGTGGATGCTTCGCTGTTCGCCATCCCCCCGGGCTTCAAGAAGGTGGATCCGCCGATGGCCCGCGCGCGCTAGCCGGCCCAGCCGCAGGCGGACGTTCCTGCGCCCGACAGCAAACCTCTAAATCGGAGGGAACAGAACCGAAGTGTGAAGCGTAGATTCGAACTGAGGAACATCCGATCTCATGAAAGCCTCCATGAACAGCACTCTGGCGGCAACTCTGATTGCAACCGCCGTGGGCATCGGCGCGTGGCTTTTCGGCCTCGCTAAAGCAATCTGGCCGAACCATCCGCAAGTTGCCGCCTTGCTGATTACTATTGTTGTCGGCCTGGTGGTCAGACAACTCTGGCCCGCCAAGGTCGGCCAGAAGAGAATCTAACCCTCGCCTCATTTGCCCCCTCGATATGCTGGTTTCAAGCTGACCCACTACCCGGCGGTTGACCCACTACCCAACCAGGCCCCCATTTGAGTTTCACCGCCCGCCTGTTGTAAACTTAGTTTTACTCTCAGTGGTTCCGACGCACCCCGTGTGTTCCGGCTCCGCAATCGAGGTTTCTATGCACGCAATAGTTGAAACGGGCGGAAAGCAGTACCGCGTCGCGCCAGGCGACGTGATCCGCGTGGAAAAACTGGCCGGCGAAGTGGGCGCGGAAGTCGAACTTCCCGTCAAGCTCGCTTTCGAGGACAGCGGCGAGTTGGTGACGAGCGCCGCGGTGAAGGCTACCATAGTCGGCGACGGCCGGGGCGATAAGGTCATAGTCTTCAAGTTCAAGCGCAAGAAGCAGTACAAGAAAACGATCGGACACCGCCAGTCCTTCACCGATTTGAAGGTTGGCGAGATCGTCGTATAGGTGACGTATGGCGCATAAAAAAGGATTAGGCAGCTCCAGAAACGGCCGCGATTCCACCGCGCAGCGGCTGGGCGTGAAGTGCTTCGGCGGGCAGTTGGTGCCGGGCGGTTCGATACTCGTGCGGCAGCGCGGTACCCCGATCAAAGCGGGCGCCAACGTCGGCTGGGCCAAGGACGACTCGCTGTTCGCCAAGGTGACCGGGGTGGTCGAATATCGCGATCGCGGACGCCTGGGCAAGTTCGTCAGCGTTAAGGAAGTCGCTTAGCCCATCGGCAGGGGCGGGGCCGCTCCGCCACAGAGTTCCATGAGGCCGCCGGCCGCTCTCCGGCGGCTTTTCTATGTTCATCGACGAAGTCATTATCCTCGTGAAGGCCGGCGACGGCGGCAACGGCTGCCTGGCCTTCCGGCGGGAGAAGTACGTCCCGCGCGGGGGACCTAGCGGCGGCGATGGCGGGCGCGGCGGCGACGTGGTCCTGGTGGCCGATGAGCACGAAAACACGCTGCTCAAGTACCGCTTCAACCCTGAACACAAGGCCGAACGCGGACACCACGGCGAAGGCAGCAACCGCACCGGCGCCGAGGGTCACTCCATCCAGCTCGACGTGCCCCTGGGAACGGTGGTCTACGACGCCACCACCGGCGAACGCCTCCACGATTTCACCATCGACGGCGAGCGCTTTCTGGTGGCCCGCGGGGGGCGCGGCGGGCGCGGCAACGCGCGTTTTGCCACCGCCACGCATCAGGCGCCCACCGAGCATGAACCCGGGCACCCGGGTGAGGAAAAGCGCCTGCGCCTGGAGCTGAAGCTGCTGGCCGATGTGGGGCTGGTCGGATTTCCCAACGCCGGCAAATCCACGCTCATTTCGCGCATTTCGGCGGCACGGCCCAAAATCGCCGATTATCCCTTCACCACCCTGGAGCCTAATCTGGGCGTCGTGCAGTTGCCGGACTTCCGCAGCTTCGTGGTGGCCGATATCCCCGGCTTGATCGAGGGCGCGCACCTGGGCCACGGTCTGGGTATCCAGTTTCTGCGGCACATCGAGCGCACGCGCCTGCTGGCCCACCTGGTGGATGTCTCGGAATCGAGCGGCCGCGATCCGGTGCACGATTTCGAGACGGTCTTGGCAGAGTTGGCCAGCTTCAGCGCGGAACTGGCCGCCAAGCCGATGATCGTGGTGGCCACCAAGTTGGATGCCATCCAGGGACCCGATCGCGCGGCCTCCTTGCGCGCGCTGGCGAAGGAGCGCGGCCTGGCCTATTTCGAGATCTCCAGCGCCACCGGACAGGGCATCGAGAATCTCAAATTCGCCATGGCGGAGCGTGTCCTGGCGCCGCCGCCGCCGTCCCCGCTGGACCTCCCGTCGCCCGCTTGAACCCCGCCTCCAGCGGGGCGCTGAATAATGACTCGCGCCCACCGCTCCCCTCACGGTCAACAAAGAGCAATGCGGACAAGCTAAAGCCTGCCCCACCTTACTCTATCGGCTCGTCCGGAAGCTGGTCGGTGTACTCCAGCGGTACATCGTCTTCCGGCATTTGGCGCGGGCGCAGTGGGCGGGTTTCGTCCACCGGGCCGTTCTCCACGGCATCCACCAACTCGGCTTCGTAGAACTGGCCCTCCTCGATCAACTCGCGGACGCTCTCATTCTCCACGTCCTCCCGGCCCGGTAATCCCTGGAGGTCGCCCGATTGACCGGCCGAGGCGGCACCGGTTTCGGGCGGTGGCTGCTTCTCTACCGGGGTTACGGGTGCGATCGGCGTCGATTTTGCGCGTGCCATGCAGAATTGCTCCTTCGACGTCTCTTCTGCACTCCGATGGCCGCCGCGGCTGTGCGTTTTCGCCCGTCACGCGCTCAGGTGATGAGCCGCCTCTCCACGCGCACGTGGCTCACCGCCAGGGTCACGCCGTCCTGGCCGCCCTTCATGGTGCAGCCCTCGACCACGAATGTCATCGGAGGGCGCGTGCAGCCGGCCTAGGATTCCGGATCGCAGCCGTCGTTGTTGGGGCCGTGGCTCACCACCTGGACCTCGCGAAGACGCGCTTTTCCACCGGGACGCCGCGCTCGGCCATATCGAGGAGCGCATCGCGAGCCTTCTGCTGGCTCGGATGGCCGCGCGTCCAGCCCCGCAAACCGCTGGGGCATTTCGTGAACCGCCGTGAAGATTCATCCAGCCGGCGTCGGAGCGCGGGGGCGGGAAAGCGGAAGAGCGCGCCATCTGTGATAGGCTTCCCGCATGGGAGGGGAAAGATGGCGCATTTATCCCGACGTAACTTTTTAAGATCCGGCTTGGCGGCCGGTGTGCTGGCCGGCGCCGGCGGATTCACGGCCAAGGCCGCCCAACTGTCGGCCACCGACTGGGTGACGCTCGGCAATTCCGGAGTCAAAGTGACACGCCTGGCTTTTGGAACCGGAACCTTCTCCGGACGCGTCTTCCGCGAATTGGGCCAGGAGCAGTTCACCACGCTGGTGCGGTACGCCTACGACCACGGTATCCGCTTTTTCGAGACGGCCGAATCTTACGCCCCCATGCCGTCCATGCTGGGTATCGCCTTGAAGGGCATCCCGCGCGATTCGTATACCCTCATGACCAAGTACACCGTGCGGCCGGACGAAAATCCGCAGGCCAAGATCGATGGTTTCCGCAAGGAAATGAGCACCGAATACTTCGATATCCTGCTGATGCACTGCATGCGCAGTCCGAGTTGGCCGCAGGAGACCAAGTTCGTGCAGGACGGCTTTTCGGAAGCCAAGTCCAAGAAGGTGATTCTGGCGCACGGCGCCTCGGTGCACGGCTTGCAAGCCCTGGCCGCCTTCCCCGGCTACCAGTGGCTGGATGTGGCGCTGATGCGCGTCAATAATGCCGGCGTGCGCATGGATACGCCCAGCACACGCGATTCGAGCGACCGCGGCGACGTCAACCAAGTGGTGTCGCAGATCGCCAAGGTTCACGCGCAGGGGACCGGCGTGCTGGGCATGAAGCTGGTGGGCGAAGGGCAGTTCACCACCCCTGAGCAGCGTGAGGCCTCCATGAAATTCGTGCTGGGCCTGGGAACGGTGGACGCCATGACCATCGGCCAGAAGAGCCCCGCTGAGATCGACGAAAACATCGGCCGCATGAACCGCCTGCTGAACGCCTGTGCGGGCAACCGGCAGCATTCTCTGGCCGGATTTCCGAGCGGCGCTTGCCGAAGGGGTATGGATCGCGTTAGGATTGCGGTTTCCTTACATGCCAACCACTGTTACCTTTGGCGAGATCATGTTGCGCCTGGCCCCCCCGGGCTTTGAGCGCTTTCTGCAGACTCCCCAATTTGTCGCTACCTTCGGCGGAGGCGAGGCCAACGTGGCCGTTGTGCTCGCGCAACTCGGCCTCCCCGCCGCTTATGTGACCGTGCTGCCTCCCAACAATCCCATCGCCGACGCCGCTATTGGCGAGCTGCGCCGCTTCGGGGTGGATACCTCGCGCATCGTGCGCGGCAAGGGCCGCATGGGCATCTATTTCCTGGAGACCGGCGCGAACCAGCGCGGCTCGAAGGTGGTTTACGACCGCGACGGCGCCTCCATCGCCATTGCCAAGCCGGGCGATATCGATTGGTCTCGCACGCTCGAGGGCGCCGGCTGGTTCCACGTCACCGGCATCACTCCAGCGCTCAGTGCCACGGCCGCCGCGCTGGCTCTCGAATCCGTCAAGGCGGCGCGCGAGCGCGGAATCACGGTCTCCTGCGATCTCAACTACCGCAAGAACCTGTGGAAGTGGGGCAAGCCCGCCGTAGAGGTGATGCGCGAGATCGCCGGGTTCGTCGATATCGTCATCGCCAACGAAGAGGACGTGCAGATGACGCTCGGAATTCAGGCTGCCGTGGACGTCGAATCGGGCCACCTGGATGCCGATAAATACCGCAACCTCACCGATAAGGTGCTGGCCGAGTTCCCCAATCTCAAGGCCATCGCGATCAGCCTGCGGGAATCCATCAGTGCTTCGCACAACGGCTGGTCGGCGTGCCTCAACGACCGCACCGAGTTCATGGTGAGCCGCCGCTACGACATCACCCACATCGTGGACCGCGTGGGCGGCGGAGACAGCTTCGCGGGCGGCCTGATCTACGGTTTCCAAGCGCTCGGCTCGCACCGCGAAGCCCTCGAATTCGCCGTGGCGGCGAGCTGCCTGAAGCATTCCACCCCCGGCGACTTCTTCCGCTTCACGGTGGACGAAGTGAAGGCCCTGGCCAAGGGCGGCGGCTCGGGCCGCGTCCAGAGATAATAGTCAAGTTCCACAAAACCAGGGCGGGCAGGCGCGAGGCCGGGCCCGCCCTGTACTGAACCGAACAACCACGCCACCTCGTTCCTTGAGCGCCTGTAATCGAGCCGTTATCCTGATCAGAGGGATGTCTGCCACATGGGACCCTGTTCGCCAGATCCTGGTCGTGGATGACGAAGAGGCCGTCCGAATTCTGATAGGCCGGTTTTTGAGCCGCCTGGGCTATCGCGCCACGGAGGCCGCCTCGGGTGAAGAGGCCCTGACTGCTATGGCGCGGGACCGGTTCGACCTGGTCCTCTCGGACGTGAAGATGCCCGGAATGAACGGCATGTCGCTTCTGGCCGAGGTTCGCCGCCGCTATCCCGATACTCCCGTCCTGATGCTGACCGGCTGCGAAAACGTCTCGACCGCCGTGGACGCCATGAAGGGCG
>CAYRWE010000221.1:0-8322 GCA_964427655.1 uncultured Solibacteraceae bacterium
TTAGAAAAACCCTTAACCCGGGAGTTCCTGGTCACCCTCCACACAGCATCTTTCGATGCCTGAGGGCAGTGGCCTGTTTGCCGCGCGGACGCCTCGCCTACCGAGGATCCTTGCAAATCAGATGAATGGTTGCTCCATCCACCCAATTGCAAAAGTAGCTCCGGGACATGCCTTTTGTCAATAAGAAGGCTTTGAGTTTAGTAATCTTAATCCGGCAAACAATTAAGAGCAGCGTGCTGCCGGTAACATTCCCCACGCACCGATCGCAGCTATGGCGTTCATTGCCGCCCGGCAGTTGTAACATACGAATCGTGCAAGACGAAGTTCTGAACCAACCTCCTCCCCTTTCCAACTACAACCTGTTTTCCTCCGACCTGGCGCTGCGCGAAGCGGCGATGCGCGAGGGCGCCGGCTGGGCCTGCGCTCAACTGGATGCCTTCGGCGCCGCGCTGGGAACGGCGGAAACCATCGAGTGGGGCGCGCTGGCCAACGAATACCCGCCGGCTCTGCGCACCCACGACCGTTTTGGTCGCCGGCGCGATGAGGTCGAGTTTCATCCCGCCTGGCATAACCTGATGCGGCTGGCCGTCGAACAGGGCATACACAATCTGCCGTGGGCCTCGCCGCGGCCGGGGTCTCAAGTAGCGCGCGCGGCGCTGGCCGTGCTCGCCGCCGAGAACGAGGCCGGCCACATGTGCCCCATCTCCATGACTTATTCGGCCGTGCCGGTCCTGCGGCAGCACGAAGCGATCGAGCGCGAATGGGCGCCGCGCATCGGCTCCACCGTTTACGATCCTTCGTTCCAGCCGGCATCCGGCAAACACGGCGTGCTCATCGGTATGGCCATGACCGAGAAGCAGGGGGGCAGCGACGTGCGCGCCAATATCACGCGCGCCGAAGCTCTGGGCGGCGGCGAATACGCGCTCCACGGGCATAAGTGGTTTTGCTCGGCGCCGATGTCGGATGCCTTCCTGGTGCTCGCGCAGGCGCCCCGCGGCCTGGCCTGTTTCTTTCTGCCGCGCTGGAAACCGGATGGTATCGTCAACGCATTCCACTTACAGCGCCTCAAACCGAAACTGGGGAACCGCTCCAACGCTTCAAGCGAAGTCGAACTCGATGGCGCGTGGGCGCGGATCATCGGCGACGAGGGGCGCGGCGTCGCGACCATCATGGAAATGGTGCAGCATACGCGTCTCGATTGCATCCTGGCTTCGGCGGCCTTGATGCGGCGTGCGTTGGTGGAGGCTCTGCATCACGCCAGTTACCGCCGCGCGTTCGGCCGCCGGTTAATCGAGCAGCCGCTGATGCGCAACGTCCTGGCGGACCTGAGCCTGGAATCGGAAGCGGCCACGGTGTTGGCGATGCGGCTGGCGCGCGCCTTCGATGAGAACGACCGCGGCTTCGCGCGGTTGGCCGTCGCGGTGGGCAAATATTGGGTCTCCAAGCGCACGGCGGCCCACGTCGCGGAGGCCTTGGAATGCCTCGGCGGCAACGGCTTCGTGGAAGAGTGCGTGCTGCCGCGCCTGTTTCGAGAGGCGCCGCTCAACTCGATCTGGGAAGGCTCGGGCAATGTGATCGCGCTGGACGTGCTGCGAGCCATCGTGAAGGAGCCGGAGAGCCTGGAGCACGTTCTGAGCGAGGTTCGCCTGGCCCACGACGCGCGCATCGAGAAGTTCATCGATGGCATCGGGAGCGACGTCGCGGAAGATGGCGCACGGCGGATTGCCGAGCGGCTGGCCCTGGCTTTGCAGGCCTCCCTGATGATCCGCTTCAGCCGGCCGGCGGTGTCGGATGCCTTCTGCGCCTCGCGGCTCGAGGGAGAGTGGGGCCGCACATTCGGCACGCTGCCCGCGGTGGACATCGATGGCGTGCTCGCTTCTTAGGCGGGCCTATTTGGCGGGTTGAAACCCGAGCACCCGGCTATCCACCGAGAAGCGCTGGTAGGCTCGAAAAGTGACTTCGTTGCGAATAATCGTGTTCTTGCGGTGCTGCACTTCGAGCAATGCGGAGACAGGCACCAGATACAACTGTCCCCCGATGGCCGTGTAATCGTAATCGACTGTCACAGCGATGCGATGCATGGGTAAGTCCGCCGGCAGAGGTCCGCTTTCCCGAGTCACTCGCATGACCGCGCCGGTGTCGGCATCCACGAAAAGCAGCCCATGATAGGCGGCGATGACGGGGGCCTTGTTGGTGCCGCCGTGATAGGTGACTGCATACTTCGAGTGGGCTGCGTCCACGCTGTAAGCCAGAACCTCGACCGCCCGGCCGCGAATGTTATCCGCGCGGCTCCACTTGAACACGGTCTGCGCCTCCGGCACGAAGATCTCCTTCAGCAGACTGCCGTATTCGCCCGACGAAGTGAGCGAGGGAGGCAGCGAGGCCTCCGCGTTGGTCCGGTTCCGCGTGCTTAAGGGCTGATAGTGTTCGCGGCCGTCGAAAAAGGTGATCAGTTGGGCGTTTTCGTCGAGAGCGCGCCATTGCCCCTTGCCGTTGGGGTCCAGCAGGCGGCGGGTCACCTGGGTGCACAGGAAATTGGGCAGCTTACCGGTGTACTGCAACGCGGTGTTGCGGGTCTGCGCGAGCAGCCGCTCCTGCTCCGGCGTGGGCGGCGCCGAAGGCAGATCCGCGATCGAGTCGGCCCGCGCGCCGGCCCCGCTGGCATCCGCGTCCGTGCCGTTGCCGGCTTCGGCTTCCGCGGGTACGGAGGAGGCCGGGCGGATCTCGAGGCGCGCCTGCTCTTCGGCGCGACGCTCGCCCTGTCTGGCGGTGAGGCGAACGTCGTAATCGCCGGGTTCGAGCTTGCTCACGTCGAGCGAAATCACCGGCGCCAGGGCTTTCGGATCGCGGGCGTCCACCTGTATAGGGCTGTGCAGGACGGGCTTGCCATCTTTAAGAATGTTGAATTCCAGCTCGACCGGGGCGGCCGCGCCCGGCTGCGGATAGAGCCGCAGGTAGAGTTTGGCGACCGCGCCCTTACCCCCCGCGACAGCGCCATCGAGAGCCGGGATCACGGAGTTCCCCGCGAAAGCGAACATTCCGCCATCGCCCGAATCTTCACCCGACGCCGTGACGGAACGGACCACGGCCAGGCTGCTCACTCCGAAATCGCGCGATGGCGCCGCCACCGTGAATGCGGATTTCGCGGTGCTGAATTTACCCGCCGCGCGGTCCTCGAGCGCGGTCTCGAGCGTATAGTCTCCAGGCGCGAGATCCAGGCGGCCGTGCAACAACATGGGCCGTTTGCGCATCGCATCCAGCATGAGAGGCGGGTACTGCAGAGGCACGTCCGCGGAAAAGCGATCCACGATGGTGCCGTCGCGGTCGCGCACGAGGCCGAGCATGGTGAGATGCGCCGAAGACATGCCGGAGCTGGCGTCCTCGTTGAATTGCACGTCCTGGCCCGCGACTTCGACCACGGCCTCCAGCAACTGGCGCGCGTCGTCCGCGGCGCGATACCGGTAGAGCGCCACACGGTGCGGAAAATCGTGAATCGGCTCGCGATGCAAAACGTCTAGTAGCGGCAGCTCATACGGCGAGACAGACGCGCCCGGCAGCTCCGGCATAGCATAAAATCCGTTGCGGCTCTGGAGTTTCAGCTTTTCGCGGTTAGCCGTTACGTGGAGGGTGTGGTAGCGGCCGTCGAGATCCGCGTTTACCGGGGTGTATGCAACCTCATAATATGCCGAAAGATCTTCGAGGATGCGTCGCATGGCGCCGTGAATGGCATCGCCCCTGGAAACAATGAAGCCGCCGGTGCGGACGGCCAGTTCCTCGAGCACTTCGGGCGGGGCGGGGCCGCGGTGCGAAGCGCTGGGGCGGGCGTCCGTCATGGCATAGGCTTCCATGGGCAGCGAATGCACGCCACCCGTACCGTTGCCAATTACCATGGCCTGGGATAACCGCTCACGCGCGCGATCCTCTTCGTTCGAAGCCGCCAGGCCGCTCACATCCACGGTATAGAGACTGACGTTGGCCAGGTTGGCGGCGCTGACGATGCCGCGGAACGCTTCGTCTTCCGTGCCGGCGATGGGCACCCCTTCGGTGAAGTAGATGGCCGCCTTGCGCCCCGGCACTTTCCCCTGACCGGCCGCGATGGCCAGCAGCGAAGAGAGCGAAGAAGGCGCCTGGCTGGCGCTGGCGGCCCGGCTGGCGGTGCGCAGGATGCGCGCGACGGTCCCGGCCAGCTCTTGACTCGAAGCCTCCGCCGGCGCCGGCGCCGCCTTTGCCCCACGCTTCCGTCCGGTGGCCTGCTCAATGGCCGCGCGCAGGGCCTTGGGATCTCTTGTGAAGGGCTGCAGCACCGACAATTTCTTATCGATCTCGAAAACGGCGATATCCACGCTGCCGCGCGCCCCCGCGACGATGGCCAGCGCGGCGTCCCGCGAAATCTCGTCGGACTCCCCGGACGACATCCGCTGGAAAATCAGCGAGACGAGATGTGCCGCCCCCGGACCTCCGCCTTCCACCAGCCTGGCACCCGCGACGGCCAGCTTCGCGGAGCCGTCCGTAACGGCGAAATCGCCGGCCTGGAGATCCCGCGCAATGTGGCCGCGGCGGTCCCGAACCACAACGTCCACGCGCGCTTCCGCCTTCGCATCGGGTGGCTGATCGGCCGCCAGCAGGATCGGAACGCATAGCGGCGGAACACAGGCCAGCAGCGCAAGCACACCAGCGGCTGATTTTATCGGCAAAAGGTCTTAACCTCTCGAAACCATGGTAAAACTGACTGAAGGCGCCGGCAAACCCGGCGGGAAGGAATCCTATGAAGTCGATGCTCATACTTCCGGTATTGCTCTGCTGCCCGGCCGGCGGCCTGTTCGCCGCGGACGTCCCGCAGACCGAGATCTCCAACGGCACCGTGCGCGCGACCGTGTATCTTCCCAACGCGGAAAACGGCTACTATCGCGGCACGCGTTTCGATTGGGCGGGCGTAATCGCCCGTCTGGAATTCGCGGGCCACAACTACTTCGGGCAGTGGTTCCCTAAGTACGACCCCAAGCTGCACGACGCCATCATGGGTCCGGTGGAGGAGTTTCGCACCGGAGACTCGGGTTTGAATTATGCCGCGGCCAAGCCGGGTGAGACTTTCGTCAAGATCGGCGTGGGCGTGCTGCGCAAGCCGGATGAGAAGGCCTACGCTTTCCAGAACTACTACGACATCGTCGATGGCGGTAAGTGGACCGTCAAGAAGACCTCGGGTTCGGTAGAGTTCACGCAGCGCGTGACGGACCCGGCCAGCGGCTACGCGTACCTGTATCGCAAGACCGTCCGGCTGACGCCCGGCAAGCCGCAACTGGTGCTGGAGCACAGCCTGACGAATACCGGCAAGAAGAGCATCGAATCGACGGTCTACGATCACAACTTCTTTACCATCGACGGCCGCACCATCGGGCCGGACATTTCCTTCACCTTCCCGTTCGATATCAAGGCTTCGGGGAATCTCGCCCCCATGGCGGAGGTGCGGGGCAAGCAGCTTGTCTATTTGCAGGATCTGGAGCCGGGGAAACAGGCCGCCACGGAAATCGCGGGCTTCGGGCCCGCTGCGACGGATTACGATATTCGCCTGGAGAACGCCGGCGCCGGCGCGGGCGTGCACATCGTAGGCGACCGCCCTCTCTCGCGCGTCTACTTCTGGTCCATCCGCGCCACCGCTTGCGTCGAGCCGTATATCGCTATGCAGATCGAACCGGGGCACAGTTTCACCTGGCGCATCGCCTACGACCTGTACACCCTGCCGGCGCACGGGAGCTCGCGATAGCGCGAGCTCCGCGGCCCGGCACTACACCGGGATGTAGTCGGTGACGGGCCGCACCCATCCGAGGTTGGGAGGCAGCTCTTCCATCGGCCCGCGCCATTGCAACTGCAGGTCGACATCCGGGTGCATGCGGTACTTCCGGGCCAGCTCGGCGATTTTTCCGCCGCGCACATCGATTTTGGCGATGTCCCACTGTCCCACGCCGGTCTCGCCGCAGTATTTCAGCCAGCCCAGCCAGTTGGGGTCCACGCCCATCAGCGCGGCGCCCACGCGATCGGCCGCAATGAAATCGGTGGAGGCCACCGCTACCTTATGGGGCACCGGCGCGGCGCCCACGCCAAAACCGCCTTCGATGCCTTCGTATCCATCCAGCACCGCCGCGCCCCAGAACGGCGCCATCCTCTGAGCGGTCAGGTAGATGTTATAGACGCTCTGGCGAATTCCGGCATGATAACGGCGCTTGTCGCTCCAGCGAGGGGTCTCATTGGGCGCCTGGTGGAGGGGAGCTCCCAGCACCATGTTCTTCACGGAGAGAGTCACCACAGCGATGTTATGCACCTTCAGGAGGCCCGAGGAAATGACGAAAGCGTCGGGATCGAATAGCCGCTGCGCCAATCGGGCCGGGACCACATGCAGGTCGAAATCGAGAAGCGGCATCACGATGTACTTCGCTTCGGTGTTGAAGTCCACGAGGCTGATCTTCTGGGACTTGAATTCCGCCGGAAGGCTCGTATATTTGAGGTTCTCGAAGCCTTGCATGGTCTCACCCGCCGAGGATTCGCCTATGACGACGGGGCCCTTAAAGCGAGGCGCCAGGTAATCCAGGATTCCACGGATGGCATCCACGTTGGTCACACTAATTCCAGGCATCGTGCCCACGTTGTTGGGCTTGATCAGAACGTACTTCTTGTTCTTCAGCTTGGGTTTGATCTGGTCGTCGATCGCCACCAGCGCATCGCAAACCATCTTGCGCCGCTCGTCTCCATGAATCAGGCCGACCGCCGACCGCGTCTCTAAGGCCGGAAACCCGGCGGCATTGGGAAGGATCATGCGCGGCTGGCGGCTTGCCTCGCCTGCCAGGTTCGGTTGAGCCTTCTTCAAATCGATGGACGGCTGCTGAGGCTGCCCTTGCTGAGCGCCGGCATGGCGCGCGGAAAGCATAGCAGAAGCCGCCACTCCCGCCAACTGGAAAAGATTGCGCCGTGAATGCTGTTTCGGCATGAAAATTCCTCCTAGGGCCCTTTCGAGGGATATAAATAGCATATCGCACCTGGAGCTCCGAATATCGGCCGCGCCGGCGCCTTCGCCGGGCATCTCCGCCGCTTACCGGATTTTGGGGCCTTAATCTACGAATTGTGAACGAAGGAACCGAGTCTTTTATAGCGCTGTGTGTTAATAGACATATTTGGCGCGTTTATCCGCGCGGCACCGCGCGCCCGTGCTAGCCTAATTCCCGGCAAGTCTGTGCTGCCCCGCACGCGGGCGATCGCCTTCGCATGCGTGCCGGGCCGGTTCGTGCTGCGTCGACGGCCATGAACTAGGGACAGCGGCGGCTATTGGCCGCGACCGCGACGCCGGAGGCGTCGCGTACCTCAATCTTGCAGGAGAGTAAATCGATGACTAGCGAATCGGTTCGAGTGTGCCGGACACCGCGGCTTGGGCGGCCCGCGCGACGCCCCCTGGGGGCGACCATCCTTCTTCTTGCAATCACGCTCCTGCTAGCGGCGCCGCTCTTCGGCCAGCAGGAATATGTATCGCGATACGACGCCTTTGTGGGGTATGCCTTTCTCAACAGCTCGAACATCAACCTGCTCGAAAACGGCGTGCAGGTCCAGGTTGGAGTGCGGCCCAGAACCTGGTTTTCCATCGGTTTCGATTACACGCATGCCAGCGGCGACCTGTCGCTGACCCCCAATCTGCTGCTGCCATCCATCCAACAGACCCTCGGCGCCCAGTTTGGTCAATTGGCCGCGGCGGGATTGCTGCCCGCCGGATATAGCCTGGTGGTTCCGGCCAGCTCGGTAAGCCAGACCTTCTCTCTCGGGCCGCAGCTCGCCTATCGCCACTTTACGCACTTCACCCTCTTTCTCCGGCCCGATCTGGGCGCGATTCACGAGGCCGCCACGCCCCACGCCGGCGATCCTATTGCGGCTGCCGTAGTAGCCCAATTGGCGCCATCGGGGACTAAGACGGACTGGAAGGTCTTTTACGGCTTCGGCGGCGGAATCGACATTATCGTTTCGCAGCATCTGGCCTTGCGGACCCAGGCCGATTTGGTCCACGATCACCTGTTTGACGATCTTCTTCAGAACGGCCGTTGGACCGTCCGATTCTCGATTGGCCCGGCCTTCAATTTCGGCAAGAACATCGTGCAATAGCCAGGTCCTGAACTCACCACTTATCGATATAGATCGGCTCGGCCGGCGGCTTTCCCTCGCACCAGTAGCCGTCGAAATCGGTGATGCCGGCCAGCTCGGCGAGGGCCTCCTCGTCGATCCACGGGCGCCCCGTACAACTCCGCGGCTCGCGCCCGAGAATGGCGCACGTGGCGTCGCACAGGATTT
>CAYRWE010000222.1:0-8320 GCA_964427655.1 uncultured Solibacteraceae bacterium
TCGAAGAGGCTCTGCGCGGCGATTGCGAAGTGAAAGTCGTGCTGGCCGCCGAATCGGTGCGCTCGGCCGCGGAGGCGCACGTGCGGCGCCTTTCGGGGGTCCGGGTGGTGGTGATGCCGGACGCGCTCATCCAGGCGATTTCGGGGACCGAAGCCAGCCAGGGCGTGATCGCGCTGGTCCAGCCGCCGGAGTGGAAGCTCGACCAGTTGTTCCGCGGCCGCTCGCTGGTGGTGGTGCTCGATGGCCTGCAGGACCCGGGCAACGCCGGAACCATCGCCCGCTCGGCGGAGGCTTTCGGCGCCACCGGGCTGCTGTTTCTCAAGGGCACGGTGAGCCCGTTTAACCCCAAAACGCTGCGGGCTTCGGCCGGATCGCTGTTCCGCATTCCGTACCTGCACGGCGTGGATCCGGCGCTGGCCCGCGCCGCCCTGCGCCAGAACAAGGTGGAGCTATATGCCGCCGTGCCGGCGCGGGATGGAGGGACGGCCCGCCGCCTGGCGGACGTGGATCTGACCGCGCGCTGCGGCCTCATCATCGGCAGCGAAGGGCATGGTGTGGGCGGCGAGCTGCGCGGCGCGGCGCTCGATGTCTCTATCCCCACCGTGCGCGTGGAATCGTTGAATGCCGCGGTGGCCGCCGCCATCCTGCTCTACGAGGCGCGCCGGCAGAGGTCCCTGCGCTCGTGAGCCTTTTCGATTCCACTCCGCCCGATGCGCCGGTCCCTCCGGCAGGGGCAAAAGGCCAGCGGCCGCTGGCCGAGCGCATGCGTCCGGAGCGCCTGGAGGATTATATCGGCCAGGAGCATATCCTGGGTCCCGGAAAACCGCTGCGGCGGCAGATCGAGCGCGACGAGCTGACCTCGGTCATCCTGTGGGGACCGCCGGGCACGGGCAAAACTACGCTGGCCAAGCTGATCGCGCGCATCACGCGCTGCGAGTTCATCCCCTTCAGCGCCGTGTTGAGCGGCATCAAGGAGATCAAGGCGGTGATGGCGGATGCCGAGCGCCTGCGCCGCGCGGGCCTGCGCACCATCCTGTTTATCGACGAGATCCACCGCTTCAACAAGGCCCAGCAGGATGCCTTCCTGCCCTATGTCGAGCGCGGCGACATTGTCTTGATCGGCGCCACCACCGAGAACCCCTCTTTCGAAGTCATTTCGGCACTGCTCTCCCGCTCGCGGGTCTACGCGCTGCGCGGCCTCACGGTGCCGGAGATCGTCACGCTGCTGAAGCGCGCCCTGCCGGTGGTGGGGCTGGAGGCGGGCGAAGATCTGCTGGAGCAGATCGCCATTTACGCCAACGGGGACGCGCGGCAGGCCTATAACACGCTGGAGGCGGCCGCCGCGGCCTCGAGCGAAGGCAAGCTGAGCGAGAGCGCCGTGCAGGATGCCATGCAGCGCAAAGTGCTGCTCTACGACAAGGGCGGAGAGGAGCATTTCAACATCATTTCGGCGCTGCACAAATCCGTGCGCTCGAGCGACGTGGATGCGGCGCTCTACTGGCTCAGCCGCATGCTGGAGGCCGGCGAGGACCGCCTGTATATCGCCCGGCGGCTGATCCGCATGGCCAGCGAAGATATCGGGCTGGCCGATCCGCGAGCCCTCGAACAGGCCGTGGCGGCCATGCAGGCCGTGCATTTCCTGGGCATCCCGGAAGGCGACCTGGCGCTGGCTCAGGCCGCCATTTATCTCGCTTTGGCGCCCAAGTCCGACGCCGCCTATCAGGCTATGAACGCCGTACGCGGGGACGTGGAGCGCACCATCGCCGAGCCTGTGCCCATGAACCTGCGCAACGCCGTCACACGCAGTATGAAGGAATGGGGATACGGGGAGGGCTACCAGCACGCCCACCAGTTCGCGGATGCCATGGTGGATATGGCGTGTCTGCCGCCCTCGCTCGAAGGCCGCCGCTACTATTTCCCGACCGCTCGCGGCCTGGAAAAGCGGATCGGCGAGCGGCTGGAGGAGATCCGCAAGACCCGCGAGCGGAAGTGAGCGGAAGCGGGGGTCCCGCTCACTTCTTGCCGAGCTTCAGATTCATGATGGCGATGCGGCGCGAATCGAAGGAGCTCAGGACCTTGGTGCCGCTGGTAGCGCCCTGGTAATCGGCCTTCAACTCGTAATCCACATCCGGGCTCAATCCCTGGAACTGATAGCTGCCGTCATCCTTGGTAATAAACGAGCGAATCTGCAGAGTCTTGGTATTTTTGATCTGCACCACGCCGCCGCTCACCGGCACATCTTCGGCGGTGGTGACGAAGCCTTGCACGCTGCGGTTGTTCTGCTCGTTTTTCTTTTTGCTCTGGGAGAAAGCCGGCGCGGCCCATAGCAGGCACGCCAGCGCTATCGCCGCGAGTACCGCCATCGCACGCACACGTGCGCGCGGCGCGCGGTTCGTTTGGTCGCCTGGCGGCATAGTGAGGCTCCTATTTCCAATCCCCTTCAGGCTCGTCCTCCTCTTCGTCTTCTTCCAGGAAAGCTTCTTCGTCGTCCTCGTCTTCATCGAGGTCTTCCGCCGATTCCAGTTCCAGAGGATCGGTGCCCGACACTCTCAGGTCCGCTCCGCACTCGTCGCAACTGAGGGTGTCGCCTTCATCCACGTCGTCTTCGTCCACATCGATGGCGCCAGAGCATACCGGACACGTCACCATGGAATCAATTCCTCCCAAAAAATATTACTGTTACACGATCAAACGGCGCTTATGCAACCGTACTCACCTCAGGATTTTCCCGCCTGCTTGGCCATGCGGCGGCGTGTGGTAGCCGGCACGAGTCCCTTGAGCCGCATGTACAGGAACAACTGGGCGCGATGGGTCAGCTCGTGCTCCTTAATCATTTGCAGCATCTCCAGCCGGGTCACCCTCTGGCCGTCGAAGCGCGTGATGATTTCGGCATAGAAGGCGGCCGGGCGGGCGGCCAGTTCGGCGGCGCGTTCGTCGACCGAGCGGCGCAGGGCAGCGGCCAATTCGGGAGCGCCGGCGTCGGCCGGAAGCGCGACGGCGTGGAGCTGGAGACGCTGGCGGAAATCGGGCGTAGTGAGATCCATGTCACCGTCCAGCAGCAGGCCGGTCAGCCCGTGACCGGCATCCAGGATATGGCGGGCGATCTCGCGAAAAGTCATCAGCTCGGGGGTGGCGCGAAAATCCAGCTCGGCGGCCGGGAAATCCTCCACGGCGGAGGCCGTGTCTTGCCGGATCGTCTTCCAGGAATCGATTACCTGCTCCACTCTGACCATGAGCCCATTGTACCCATACAGAGGGCGGCGACCGCGCGGGTTTTCGGCGAAATTCGCGCCTGCAGGCCTATCGGATTTCCGATTTCTTCCGATGAATAAGGTGTAAGGAGTGGAATGGAATCCGACATTCTGGTAGTGGATGATTCCGCCGCGATTCGGAAAATCCTGCAACGTGTGCTGCGGCAAACCGGCATGGCAATCCGCACGGTTGTCGAAGCGGGAGATGGCCAGGAAGCCCTGGAAGTTTTGAAGACGCAGAAAGTGGATCTGGTATTGACGGACATCAACATGCCCAAAATGGACGGCTTGCAGTTCCTGGCGGCCTTGCGCTCTACGCCTCAATGGAGCACTCTTCCAGTGGTGATGATCACCACCGAGGGAGGCGAGGCGAAGGTGAGCGAGGCGGTCCGGCTGGGCGCTGTGGGATATGTGCGCAAGCCCTTCACTGCCGATCAGATCAAGGAGAAGCTCGCCGCGCTGCTGGCGCCGGCGCTGCCTTTATGAAAATCGAAGAACTCATTGTCGAGTATCTGAGCCGGGCAATTACGGACGTATTTTCCACGATGCTGGGCGTGGATCTCGGCGCGGGCGAAATAGCGGTCGAAAACAGCGCGCCCGAGGCCAACGACGGCGTGGTGTCCTTCATCGGGCTGGCGGGATCGTGGGTTGGCACGGGAAGCCTGACGTGCTCGCCGGTGATGGCCTGCCGGATATGCGAACAGATGTTGATGACTGAAACCTCCGCGGTGAACGAGGAAGTTCTCGATGCGGTGGCCGAGCTGACCAATATGATCGTGGGCAACGTCAAGACGGAGCTGGAGAAGCACCTGGGCCCGCTAGGCCTGAGCATCCCCACGGTGGTCTTCGGCCGGAATTTTAAAACCAAGAGCGCGGGCACCAACGAGTGGACCGTAGCGCGGTTCCGCTGGGACGGCGAGTGCCTGCTGGTGAAGCTCTGCCTGGCGCCCAAAGAACGCGCCGCTCACGCTGTCTACCATTCCATCCCACAAGTAACCGGGGTGGAAGCCTAACCTGCAACTGGAGCTGCATAATGTCCACAACAATGCTCGCAACTCGCGAAACGGCGGCGCCGCAGGCCGATGCGCGCGCCGGCAAGTATCTGACTTTTCAACTCGCCAACGAAGAGTTCGGGATTCGCGTCGTAAAAGTACGCGAAATCATGGGTCTTCAGGACATCACGGCGGTGCCGCAGACGCCTCCGCACATCAAGGGGGTGATCAATCTGCGCGGAAAGGTGGTGCCGGTGATCGATCTGCGCTTGAAGTTCGGCATGGAGGCGGCCGAATATACCCAGCGCACCTGTATCATCGTCGCCCAGGTGCAAGGCGAAGCCACCACCATGCCGATGGGGATCGTGGTAGACGGGGTCTCGGAGGTACTGAATCTGACGGCTCCGGAAATCGAGGACACCCCCAATTTCGGGGAGAATTTGGCCGGCCAGTACCTGTTAGGGATGGCGAAGGTCAAAGGCAAGGTGAAGATTCTGCTGGATATCGACAAAGTCATGACGACTCAAGACTTGAAGAGCTTCGACGCGCTTCTGCACTGAGGCGCGCCCGCACGACGGGGCCATCGCCATTTCCACCAGCGGCGGTTCGCGCGACCTCATCATAGCTCTAGAAGAGGCGCGGCGGCGCAAGATGCCAACCGTGGCGCTGGTCGGCTATGATGGCGATGAGATCGTGCGGCGCGGCCTGGCCGATTTTCCGATCGTGGTCCGCGCCGACTACATCCCCCGCATTCAGGAGGTGCAGGCGTCCATCTACCACGTCATCCGGGAAGCCATGGAGACGCTGGCGCGCGGCTAGATCGCGTTCCGGCGGGAGGACGCCGGCGCGCAATCGCATGAACCCCACAAGCGCATCGCAACTCGAATGCCTGCTGATCGCCGACGATCTTACCGGTGCCTGCGACGCGGCGGTTCATTTCGCCGCCTGGGGGCGCGCCACGGCGGCCTGCCTGGACCTGGGTTCCGATGCCGCCGATCTGGCGGGCCTGGACGTCGTGGCCATTAGCACCGACACGCGCGACGCGCCCCCCGGCAAATTCCGGCGCATGGCCGCCCAAGCCGCGCGCCAGTTCGCGGATTGCCGGATTCGCGTGCTGTTCAAGAAAATCGATTCCACGCTGCGCGGAAAGGCCGCCGTGGAAATCCGGACGGCCGCCGAAGCGTTCGGCTGCGAGGCCACCGTGGTGACGCCCGCGTTTCCGGCAATGGGCCGCGTGGTGCAGGCGGGGCACCTGCGACTGGTCGCGGCCGCGGATTTCCAGTCGATTCATCTGCCAACCTATTTCTGCGCGCAGGGCGTCGACTGCGTTCACGTATGCCCCGGCGGAGTTCGGAAGGCGCTTGACGCGGGCGCGCGCTATGTCTCGGTGGACGCGGCTTCGGATGGCGATCTGGATGATATCGTTTGCGAAGTTTTGGCCTGCGGTCGCAAGATGCTGTGGGCCGGTTCGGGAGGCTTGGCCGGGGCGCTGGCGCGGGTGGGACGCGCGGCCGCTCCCACGCCGATCGCTCGGCCGGCGCAGGCCGGGGCCGTGCTGTTCTGCATCGGCTCGAAGCACGCCGTTACCCTGGAGCAGCAGCGCTATCTGGTGGCCGAGAGCGGCGCCGCCGTGTTCAGCGCCGGCGCCGGAACGGCCAAGTTGGATTCCGTCGGCGACGCACTGGCGCGCGCCGAGCAAGTGGTGCTGCGCATTCCGCGCGGCCGCGTTTCGGCGGCGAAGCTGCGCGACCTGATCGTGGGCAAGCTCAAGCAAGCCCCACCATTACTGCTTTCGGGCGGCGATACGGCTTCGGCGGTGTGCCGCGCGCTCGATGTCCGGAGGATCGAACTGCGCGGCGAAATCGTCCCGGGCATTCCGTGGGGCTTGTTGCGCGGCGGCCCGCTCGATGGCACACCCGTGGCCACCAAGTCCGGCGGCTTTGGCGGCCCCGCCGCGTTGATGGCCGTGGCCGATTATTTCGCGGGGCCGCGCGGCCTGGTTTGACACCCCTTTTCGGGTGCTGTTAGGCTTACGGTTCGGATGACCCACCCATCGCAAGACCTGCCGAAAATCGCGCTCACTATGGGCGACCCCGCCGGCGTAGGGCCGGAGATTGTCGTCAAAGCGCTTACCGATCCCGAAATGACGGCGCTGGCGCGCTGGGTGGTGGTGGGCGATCCCCGCGTCCTCGCCATGGCCGAGCGCTTCACCGGCTTGCGCCTTGCTCCGGCGGAGCTGAAGGCTAGCGAGATCCTGGGAGATCTCGGCGACTTCACGTTCGGACGCCTGGACGTGCATTGCGGCCAGGCTGCCGTGGAGTACGTCCGCATCGCCACGCAAATGTGCCTGGATGGCGAAGCCGAAGCCATGGTCACGGCGCCGCTTAACAAGGAAGCCGTGGCGCTCTCCGGCCGCCCGTTTTCCGGCCACACCGAATATATCGCCGAGATGTGCGGCGCGCCCGAGCCGCGCATGCTGCTGGCCACCGACAAGCTGTGCACCGTGCATGTCTCGACGCATATCGCGCTGCGGCAGGCGTGCTGCCTGGAGACGAGCCGCATTCTCAAAACCATCGAGCTGGGCAATGAGGCCATGCGGTTGCTCGGCTTCGCCCAGCCGCGCATCGCGGTCTGCGGGCTGAATCCGCATGCCGGCGAGCACGGCCTGTTCGGCGACGAGGACCAGGCCGCTATCGTCCCGGCCATCGAGGCCGCGCGCGCACGCGGCATCGCGTGCAGTGGACCGCACGCTGGCGATACCGTCTTCCTGCAAGCCCTCCGTGGCGCTTACGACCTGGTGGTGGCCATGTACCACGACCAGGGGCACATCCCCATGAAGCTCATCGATTTCGAAGGCGGCGTGAATATTTCGCTGGGCATTCCGATCATCCGCACCTCGGTGGATCACGGCACGGCTTTCGATATCGCCGGGAAGAATCAGGCCGACCCGCGCAGCCTGAAGCAGGCCATGCGCATGGGCGCCCGCATGGCCGCCACCCGGCGCGCGCTGCGGGGGAATCCGGATTGACGCCCGCCGGCGCACGGGCGCGGAAAACGGCCGTGCAGCGCGGCCTGATGCGGCGCTTCGGCCCGCTCCTGGCGCTGGCCGTCCTGTCGATCACGCTGACGATTCTCTCCAGCCACTTCCTGACCTGGGACAACCTGATCAACGTGTGCCGCCAGTCCGCCGTGAACGCGCTGCTGGCGTTGGGCCAGTTGGTGGTAATCATCACGGCGGGGATCGATCTTTCGGTGGGCAGCATTCTGGGCCTTTGCTGCGTGCTGGGGGCGCTGCTGTCGAAGGCCGGGGCGCCGCCGGCGGTGGCCGTGCTGGGCGCTCTCGCGATCGGCGCGGGGCTGGGCGCCGTCAACGGCCTCCTGCTCACTAAGCTGCGGCTGCCGCATCCGTTCATTCCCACGCTGGGGATGATGAACGTGGCGCGCGGCCTGGCGCTGGTGATCAGCGGCGGCTTTCCCATTTCGGAGCTGTCCCCGGGCTTTCGTTTCTGGGGCGCCGGCTCGCTCGGATGGATCCCCGCGCCGCTCCTGGTGGTGGCGCTGTTCGCCGCCGCGTTCCACATCTTTCTGACCCGCGCCACGGCCGGCCGCGACATCTACGCGGTGGGCGGCAATCGCCAGGCGGCCCTACTCTCGGGCGTCCCCGTGGATGCGAGGCTGATTCTGGTTTATGCCTTGAGCGGCCTGACTGCGGGGGCCGGCGCGGTGGTGCTGGCGGGGCGCATGAATTCGGGCTTCCCGCTGGCTGGGGTGGGCGGTGAGCTGGATGCCATCGCTGCCGTCATCATCGGAGGAGCCAGCTTCTTCGGAGGCGAAGGCTCGGTGGGCGGCACGCTGGTGGGCGCGCTGATCATGGGAGTGCTGCGCAACGGGCTCAACCTGCTGAACGTGTCTGCCTATTGGCAGACCGTGGTGATCGGCATCGTGATCGTAGCGGCCGTATGGGTGGACGTCGTGCGCCAGCGCGCCGCGGCGCGGAGCTGAAGTCCACGACCCATTTTCCGTGCCGCGGTACCCTGAAAAGGGAGGGTGAGATGAATCGCAGAAGCTTCCTGTGGG
>CAYRWE010000223.1:0-8277 GCA_964427655.1 uncultured Solibacteraceae bacterium
TCGTATGCCGATTTCATCACCCTGCTGTTCGCCTTCTTCGTGGTGATGTTCGCCTCCACGCAGTCCGATAAGTCGAAGGCCAAGGCGGTCTCCGAGTCGGTGCGCGAGGCTTTGGAGCACGGGCAGTTCACCTCGGCGGTTTCAACCATGCTGGGGCGCGGGCGGCACGAGGCCTCCGACCCGCTGCGCGACAGACCGAACGTAGCGGGCAAGGAGAACATTCCGCTGTACGCAGCACCTCTGGCGCTGCCTTTGGCGGACCTGCACAAATCGAAAACCAAGCTGGAGATGGGGCTCGGCACGGAACTGGGCAGCGGCAAGGTCCAGCTCAAGCTGGAGAGCCGGGGGCTGGTGATCAGCCTCCGCGAAGCCACCTTTTTCGCTTCCGGGGACGATGCCGTGCAGCCGGCCAGTTACCCGATCCTGGCCAAGGTCGCGGCGGTTATCGCCGAACTGCCCAACCCGGTACGCCTCGAGGGTTACACGGATTCGAAACCCATCCACACCTCGCGTTTTCGCAGCAACTGGGAGCTCTCGGCGGCCCGCAGCATCGCCGTGATGGAACTGCTGCGGCAGCGCTTCCAGGTGCCCTCGGAGCGCTTGGCCGTGGCGGGTTACGCCGAGAACGCGCCCACCGACACCAACGATACCGAGGAGGGTCGCGCGCATAACCGGCGCGTGGACGTGGTCGTGCTATCGGCGGAGGGACAAAGGACCGAGCCGCCAGCGGCCCTGCCAACCCCGGCGGCCGCGCCGCCACCCGCGAGCCCCGCCCCGGCCGGACGATAAGCCGTGCCGCCGGATCGGACGCGGGCGCTCAGACCCAGGCACTCGCCAGGCGGCCGCGCCCGAGCCCGAGTCGCAGGCCGTCAACCCGGTCTTTGAAATACAGCGCGTCGATCTCCGCCGCTCCCAGGTCTTCGAGGTCGCGAAAGCCGAGTTGGTGAAGCATGACGGCCAGCCGGGGCGCCTCGAAGAACAGTCGAAACGGCTCTCCGGCGCGGGCCACCCGTGCGGCGAGCCGGTCGCGCCCGCTGGCTTGGGCGGGATTCGGTTCGCTGGCCGGGATGGCGTAATCGAAAGCCACGCCGCTCAGTGGCGGACACCCGCCGATGAATTGCAGGGTGGCACCGGCCGATTCCAGGGTCAGGTAAATCAACACGCCGAGCCACGCGAAAAACGCAGGCCGATCCGCGCGAAACCCCGCCGCGGCCAGTTCCCCGGCGAGCGCCTGGCGCTCGAAATCCACGGGGACGAAGGTGAGCCAATCCGGCACGGGAATGCCCGCCTGCCGCAGGCGCGCCCGCTTCCACTCTTGCGTGGCCGGATGGTCCACCTCAAATACGCGCAGGTCCGCGCAGGCGTGCGGATCGCGGTACGCATAGGTATCCAGGCCCGCGCCCAGGATCGCGTACTGGCGCACTCCGCGGCCGATCGCCTCGGCCAGCCGCTCTTCGGCATAGCGGCTGCGTGCCGCCAGGAACGCGCGCAGCCGCCGCGATTCGTCCGTCGCCCAGCGCTCCGGCGCGGAGAGAATCTCCTCGGCCGCCCGCGGCCCCGCCATAGCCACGGCCAGCGGGTCTTCGAAAACCCGGGGACGATCCAGAAGCTGGTGCGCGGCGCGGCGCAGGGCCACTCCCTGCGCGGTTTTGCTGGGCGCGTCTTCCCGCACCGGCCGCCCTACGCGACCAGCACCAGGCGCACGTCCATCACGTTGGTGTTGGTCGGTCCCGTGATCACCAGGTCGTCCAGCGGTTCGAAGTAGTGGTATGAGTCGTTATCGCAGAGGTAGCGCATGGCGTCCGGCTTGCGGCGCAGCGTGTCGCCATCGGCAATCGCGCCGGCCGCGTCGGTGGGGCCGTCGGAGCCGTCCGTGCCGGCGCTGAAGACCACCACGCCGGGTAGGCCGGCGATATCCACGGCGGCGGCCAGCACAAACTCCTGGTTGCGGCCTCCCAAGCCTTGCCCTTTGAGCGTTACGGTGGTCTCGCCGCCGGTGATAATGCAGGCGGGCGGTTTGACCGGCTGCCCCGATTTGCGGATCTCATGCGCGATGGCCGCGTGCATGCGCGCGATTTCGCGCGTCTCGCCCTGGATCTCGCTCGAAAGCACCAGCGTGCGGAAGCCCATCTTGCGGGCGCGCTTCGCGGCAGCATCCAGCGCCAGTTTGCAGCTTCCCACCACGGTGTTGCGGACGCGCTTGAAAACCGGGTCGGCCGGCTTGGGCGTCTCGGGAATCTCGCCCCGCATGCCGCGCTCCAGCCGCTCGCGCACGGCCGCCGGGACGCGATCGAAAATGCCATAGCGCTCCAAAATGGCAGCGGCCCCGGCGAAGGTGGAGGCGTCCGGCGCCGTAGGACCGGAGCCGATCACATCCAGATCGTCGCCGATCACGTCCGAGAGCAGCAGCGCTTCCACGGTGGCCGGCGAAGCCAGCCGCGCCAGTTGGCCGCCCTTGATGCGCGAGATGTGCTTGCGGATGGCATTGATCTCGTGGATGTTGGCTCCGCAGGCCAGCAGCAGCTTGGTGGTAGCCTGCTTCTCCTCCAGGGTGATCGGTTCGGCGGGCAGCGGAAGGAGGGCCGAAGCGCCGCCCGAGACCAGGCACAACACCAGGTCGTCCTTGCCGGCCTTTTCGGCGATGGCGGCGATGCGCGCCGCGCCATCCACGCCGCGCTGGTCGGGCACGGGATGGCCGCATTCGTTCAGTTCGATGCGCCGCAGCTTGGCCAGGTGGCCGTCCTTCACGTTGATCAATCCGCCGGTTATGCGGCGCCCCAGCACGCGCTCGGCGGCGTGGGCCATGGAGGCGCCGGCTTTGCCCGCGCCGATCACGTAGATGTCGCGATAGCGCGAGGTGTCGCGCTTCTCCAGGTGGCGCGCGACGGCGCCAGCCGGGTCGGCCGCTTTCAGCGCGGCTTGGAAAATCGAGGATGCCTGTTTACGAAGACGTTGAGTGCTCATGAAAACTGGTTCACCGAAAATAGGGATGCGCGAGGATCAGCTCGACCACGTCGGCGGCCGCGTCGGTCTCCACCGCCACGCGCACGTCGGCCAGCCGGTACGATTCCCGCCGCGCCGCATAGAGCGCGGCGAACTGTTGCGGATCGCGGGCCAGCGGACGGTCGGTCGATTGAGCCACGCGCTGGCGCAGAACCGAGAGCGGGCTATCCAGCCACACGGTGATGCCGCTCGCGGCCAGCAGCTCGCGGGTGTTGGAGTCCATGAAGGCGCCGCCTCCCAGAGCCACCACCGCGGGAACTCCGCTCTCGATGCGGCCCACTTGCGCGCGGATCGCTGCGCGCTCCAGGCGGCGGAACCCGGGCTCGCCGCAGGTTTCGAAAATATTGGCGATGCTGGTCTTTTCGGCGGCTTCGATTTCGCCATCGATATCCACGAACGTCCATCCCAGCCGCTCGGCCAGCAGCCGGCCTATGGTGGATTTGCCGGAACCCATGAAGCCCACCAGATAAATTCCCGGCGAGCGCTTCAGGCGCAGGTTCATGCGGTGCCGTTCCACGCCGCCAGGCGCGCCTCCACCAGCGAGGGGAACAGGCCGGCCAGCGCCGCCAGCAGCCACCCCGATGCGGGGGACATCACTGTGCGCGCATCGCGCTCCACTCCGCGCCGTATGTCGTGGGCGCAGCGCGCGGCCGTGATGGCCATCTTGCGGCGCCGCAGCATGGCTTCGGGCGGCTGGCCCAGGCGCACGTTGCGCTGGAAGTTAGTCTGGACGTAACCGGGGCAGACCAGCATGGCGCGAATGCCGTCGCGCCGCAGCTCCATGCGCAGCCCTTCGGTGAGCGTCCCCACCGCGCTCTTGGCCGCGCAATAGAGAGTCAGCCAAGGGAGCGTGACCTTGCCGCCGATCGAGCCCACGTTGACGATCACGCCACCGCCGCGCGCGCGCATGTGCGGCACCGCCAGTTGCACCATCCCCAGCAATGCGAAAAGATTCAGCTCGAAGACGCGGCGCGCTTCTTCCATGGGTGCGGACCAGGACGGCAGATACAGCCCGGCGCCGGCGTTGTTCACCAGGATATCGAGGGCCCCATATCGCGCCACGGTCTCTTCCACCACGCGGCGGCGGGTCGCGTCTTCGGTGAGATCCCCCGGAACGATCAGAGCGCCGGGAGCGGCTTTGCGCAGGCCCTCCTCGGAACGGGCGGTCACACTCAAGCGCGCGCCGGCGCGTGCGAACTCGGCGGCGCAGGCCGCGCCGATGCCCTCCGAGGCGCCGGTGACGATCGCCACTTTGCCTTCGATGCGCATGTTTTCGTTCGGGATTGCTGCATAATGGTACCATGCCTGCGGGTCTTATTCCGCTGTTCCCGCTGCACGTCGTAGTGTTCCCGAGGACGCGCTTACCTCTGCACATTTTCGAGGAGCGCTACAAGGAATTGGTGAGCGACGCCATACGCGATGGTTCGGAATTCGGCGTCGTGCTGGCGCAGGAGAACGGCCTCGTGAACACCGGCTGCACGGTGCTGGTGGAGAAGGTTCTGGAAATGTATCCGGATGGGCGCATGGACGTGGTGACGCGCGGCCAGCGGCGTTTCGAAATCCTGGAATTGAACCAGGAGAAGGCCTTCCTGCAAGCCGAGGTGAGGTTCTTCGATGACGACGATATCGCCGCCGTGCCTGCGGAGTTGCGGGAAGCGGCTCTGGCCCACTACCGCGCGCTGGAAGGCCTGCGCGCGGGCGGCGGCGAGCCGGATCTGAACGATCCGCAACTCAGCTTTCAGCTCGCGCAAAGTTTGCCGGACCTGAATTTTCTGAACGCGCTCCTGCAGCACCGCTCCGAATCCGAGCGGCTGCGGCAATTGAACCGCTACCTGGCGGAGTATCTGCCGCGCCAACGCGACATCGAACGGGTGCGCGGCCTGGCTCCCACCAACGGCTTCGGCGGAAAACTCGCGGGGTTGTGATCCATGCGGAGGGCGCTTCGCGGCAGAGCGTTCGCCATCTCCGGCACGCTGCACGCGGGCGTGTTGGCCTGGGTGGCGCTGGGCTCCGCGGCCCGCCTGCCCGCGCCTGCCCTCTCGCTCTACGACAGTGAAATCCGGCCCAACGAGAAGCGCCTGGTGTGGTATGACTTCCGCCAGCGCCTGCCGGAGGTAGCGCCCGCCGCGGCACAGCAGGCGCCGCGGCCCGCGCGGGCCCTCGTCAAGCTGGAGCAGACCATCGTGGCGGGCGCGCGGGAGGATCGACAGCGGCCGCAATTGATCTGGATGCCGGCGCCAGATGTCGAGCCTGGGAGGCCCGTCCCGCTTCCCAACGTGCTGGAGTTAACGGCCGGC
This sequence comes from uncultured Solibacteraceae bacterium, assembly GCA_964427655.1. GTDB lineage: Bacteria > Acidobacteriota > Terriglobia > Bryobacterales > Bryobacteraceae > CAVQNQ01. Next base: position 5,301 of record CAYRWE010000223.1, read on the forward strand.
GCGCGGCCCGTGCGCCGGTTCGTCGAGCCGCCCGCGCCGCGACTGCCGGATGTGCGAGTGCTCCTGCCCGACGCGCCGCGCACCAGTGCGCCGGAAGCGGAGAGGCTGCCGTTCGCTCTTGCGCTGCCGAAGTTGCAGCCGCGCGCATTCGTTCCGCCGGCGGAGAAGCGCCGGGATCTCACAGCGGTGGTTGCGCCCGAAGCTCCTAAGATTCCGGCAGACATGCGGTCGTCAGCGGCGCCCTTCACGGGTGCGCTGCCCAAACCGCAACCGCGCACATTTGTTCCGCCCGCGGATCCGCGCCGGCTGACCGCGGCCCCTGTCATTGCACCGCAGGCTCCCAGCATCGCGGCAGACGTGCGGTCCGCAGCGGCGCCCTTCACGGTTGCACTGCCCAAACCGCAACCGCGCCCGTTCATTCCGCCGCCGGACGCGCAGCGGCGCCCCGCCACCGCGGTTGTTCCCGAGGCTCCCGATCTCGCGGCCGGCGCGGCGCCCGCGCAGGCGTCCCTGGCCATCGTGGGTCTCGATCCCGCCAACACCCTGGCGGTCCCGGCGCCTCCCGGATCGCGGCAGGCGGGATTCTCGGGCGGTCCCGAGCCGCGCCCTTCCGGAGGCGATGCCGGCGCGTCCAAGGCCATGATCGTAGTCCCCGGGCTGCTGGCTCGTGGCGGCGATGCGGATAGCCGGCCCACGCTGGTGGCCGCCATCCCGCCCTCCACGCGCGAGCGACTGGCGGCCTCCGCGTACATTGTGCCGCGCCCGGCCGATCCGCCCTCGGAGACCCGCGCCACGCGCGCCGAGAGCGCGCCCGATCCGCTGCTCGAAGGGCGCGCCGTCTACGTGCTGGCCATCCAGATGCCCAATGTGACCAGTTACATGGGAAGCTGGATCGTGTGGTTCGCCGAGCGCGGTCCGGCCGCGTCCGGTTCCGCCCCGGAAATCCGCCCGCCGCTGCCGCTGCACGTGGTTCATCCCAAGTACATCGCCGCCGCGGCCTACGAGCGCATCGAGGGCAAGGTGCGCCTGGCCGCGGTGATCCGCAAAGATGGGCGCGTGGATGGCGTGACGCTCCTGCGCCACCTCGACGACCGCCTGGACCGCAGCGCCGAAGAGGCGCTCGCCCAGTGGGAGTTCGAACCGGCCTTCCGCGCGGGCCGCGCCGTGGAGGTGGACGCGGTCTTCGAGATCCCCTTTACGCTGGCCCCCCGGTCCTCGCAATGACGCCCCAGTTTCTCATGACGCCCCAGTTTCTGCTAATCGATGCCGACGACACGCTCTGGGAGAACAACATCTACTTCGAGCGCGCCTTCGAGGAGTTCGTGGCCTATCTGGCCCACTCGTCGCTCACGCCGGCCGAAGTGCGCGACGTCCTCGATGAGATCGAAACGGCCAACATCGCGATCCACGGCTACGGCTCACTCAACTTCGGCCGCAACCTGCGCCAGACTTACCAGCACTTGGCCGAGCGTCCCGAGCGCGCGGAAGACTTGCGGACGGTGATGGGCTTCGCCGAGCGCATCCTGGATTGCCCCATGGAAGTGATCGAGGGCGTGGCGGAAACGCTGGCCTACCTGGCCGCGCGCCACGACCTGACGCTGTTCACCAAGGGCCACCCGGATGAGCAGAAGCTGAAGATCGATCGCTCCGGGCTGGGCGCGCTCTTCCGGCACACGGCCATCGTGAGGGAGAAGGACGCGACGGCTTATGCGCGCCTGGTGGCGGAGCGCGGGATTGACCTCGCGCGTACCTGGATGATCGGCAACAGCCCGAAATCCGATATCAACCCGGCGCTCGAAGCGGGGCTGAACGCGGTCTTCGTTCCGCACGCGCACACGTGGGTGCTGGAGAAGCAGGCGATACGACCGGGCAATGGCAAGCTGCTGGTGGTAGATTCCTTCGGGGAGCTGAAACGACACTTCTGAGCGCGTTGGCGGCAAACCGTTAAGTCGTATATCGTATGCGGTTTATGGCTGGGGTGCGGCAATTCCGGTAAGGACGTTTACCTGCCGCGACCCGTTGGTCAATACTGATGAAGGGCCAAGAGAACCGCGCCGCTGTTTCTGCTCAGTTGGACGACTGCGGTCCCACCGAAGGCACCCTGCGGATGAAGGGTGCCCATGATGGTCCACACGTCATCGCGCAAACGTGCTTTGAAGGGGCGCTCTTTCGCAATCTGCGGCTCGCCCCACTGAGCAATCGCTACGGCTTCGGCTATCCTGATCGCGGTGGCCTCGTCGGGGACCCAGCCGTTCTTCGGGTGTATCGACCTTGCTGACTTGAGCGACAAATCGAGCGCCTTCCACTCGTCCATGGGTACCGCCGTCCGTTGGGCAAAGATGCACGCTGCGAATACCGCTACGAGAGATGCGAAAACTGGGCTGCGCATAGTGGAATAGACACCTTAGCGTACTACGCGGTTCCTGTCAGCTCCCGATATGTGGCGATTGCGAACTCCATCTCCCCGAGCGGCCTACTTGCCGATGCAGAAGGTCGAGAAGATGCGGTTCAGAATGTCGTCGGCGGTGGTGGCGCCGGTGATTTCGTCGACGGCGCGCAGAGCGGAGTAGAGATCGAGTAGCAGCATCTCGTGCGGGATGGCGGCGGAGGCGGCGGAGGAGGCGCGGTCCAGGGATTCCACGGCTTCCCCCAGCAGACGCGCCTGGCGCAGGCTGGTGATGAACCCGGAAGCTTCGTCGGGCGCGCCCTCCGGGGCGATGGCTTCGAGGATGGCTTCGCGCAGGCGTCCAATGCCCTCGCCCGTGAGCGCCGAAACGGGCAGGTGCGCGAAGCCGGGCAGGCCCTGGCTGCCCAGGTCGCACTTGTTGCCCACCAGCAGCCAGCGGCCCTGGCGGCCGGCGCGCGCGGCCAGATCGCGGTCGGCGGCTGCATCGGGGTTGGAAAGGTCGATCACTACGAGCGTGAGGTCCGCATCCGCCATGGCTTGATAGCTGCGCTCGATGCCCAGCGCTTCGAT
>CAYRWE010000224.1:0-8225 GCA_964427655.1 uncultured Solibacteraceae bacterium
CAGGTCCTGAATCGACTTCGGCTCCACCACCTCTCCAATGCTGGCGTCCTGCGTCTTCAAGATCTCGGCGGCGGCGACGACCGAAACGCTCTCGTGTTTCTCGCCCAGTTGGAGCGAGAAATCGAGACCCATGTGCTGGCCGACTTCGAGCACGATGTCGCGCTTCTGCTCCGCGAATCCGGTGGCGCTTACCTGCACCATATATTCGCCGGGCGTCAGATTCGGCAAATCGAAAAGACCGTCGTAGTTCGTCGCAGTCTGCCGGGTGGTCGCCGTAGCTTTGGCTGTGACCGTGACCCGCGCAGCGGAGACGGGCGTTTGCGCGGGGTCCTGAACTCTTCCACTCAACGTCGAGAAATTGCTCTGCGCGTACGTCGATGCGGACGCCGCGAGGAGAATCGCCAGAAGTTTGCTCGTGGTAGTCATTAAGTTTGGGAGTTTAGCGCCTCTTGGTCTTTTTATAAATAGTGCGAAAGCACTACCAGGAAGCCTGCGAATGCGAAGACCGAGTTCGACTAATAGTTTTCTACTATTCCGTTTACCGCTCGCCGCGAATTACAATTTCGGAGTGTCTAGTTCCATTTTTCGATGGGGCGCCTTGTTTCTCTGCCTGCGCTCCACTTATCCCGCATCGCTATTCTATTCGGGGTTATCTGTTTTCTCGTAAGATCTCAGACGAACACGTCCGTGCTACAAGGCCGGGTAGCCGACCCGACCGGAGCGGCCATCCGCGCCTGCACCGTCGAGTTGATCGGCTTGCAAACGGGCGTTACCCTGACCATGCAGACCAACCAGACGGGCACGTTCGTCGTCCCATCGGTTCCGGTGGGAAGCTATACGCTGAAAGTTACAAAGAAAGGCTTCAAGGTCCAACCAAAATTCAAGCGACATTTCCGGCTGTCTCGACTCGTCACGGACACCGACCGACGGGAACCTGCCCCCCAAGAACGAACTCGGTCACGGAGATGCCGTCGAAATTGGCCAGTTCCCGGATTACGCAGTTTAGCCCCAGCCTGCCGCGGATGAAATAGAGCAGCGGTTCCTCGGGCGCCGGTCCATGGAACATCGCCACCAGGAACCGCCCCGTCCGCCGAACCGCTTCGCTCCGCAAAAAAGCATCGACGCGCGCCGCTTCCTTCGGCGTGAACCGGTTCGCCAACGGGATCGAGGCCGCCCGCAGCGGATAAAACGCGACCTGCGAAAAATTGCCATTGTCTATCGGCGGCTCGAGCGGCATCGCATCCGACTCGACGTACTGGCTTCGGATCAGCACGGTGGCCCCGTCCCGGGCCGCGTTAGCGTCGATGAAGCGGATCGCCGCCCCCCAGTCTCCCAACCCCACCGTATGCCGAAATGAAGTCGGCGCGCCCATTGACACGACCGCCAGCAAGGCCATGACGCACATCGCCGCCGCGCGGATAACTCTCGGTTTCAACGAACCCGCGATCGCCCCGAAGCACATCGCCATCCCCGGACTGTACGACAGCAGATAGCGCGGCACAAACACGCGCGCGGGTGTGAATACAGAGATCCCGAACAGTACGATCGGCGGCGTCAGCGCCCATAGCAGGGCAAACATGCCGGCCTCCCGCTCGCCTCGCACCTCGATCGCCACACCCCGCCCCACCAGGCAAGCCGCGGCCACCAGCATTGCCACGCACACCCAAGTCGCCGGCATAAAACTTATGGCCCATTCGGTCCGGGATGGAGCGGCTGCGAACGAATGGGCCCCCGCGCTGGCGGTGAACTTCAAGTACTGGAGGGCCAGCGGCAGCGCGCCCGCTCCCAGCGCCGCCAATGCCGCGAACCAGTGCGGCGCGCGCACCGCCTCTCCGCGAGCCATCCGATATACCGCGAACGCTCCGTGCGCAACGAGGAGCGCTCCGAAGAGAATCTGAAAATGAAGCATCGCGGCCGACGCCAGACCGTAAGAAACCGCCATCCCGTAACCTGGCTTGTCGAGGAACCGCAGAAGCAGATCGCTCGCAAGAACCGCGAAGAAGAGCGCGATAGCGTAGGGCCGCGCATCGTCCGCTGCAAACCGGACGGTATCGAACGAAACGAAAGCCGCCGTTGCCATCCACGCCGCGTCGCGGCCGAACATGCGGCAGGTCATCCGAAATAGCGCGAACGCCGCCGCGCCGACGGCCAGCAGCGATGGCAGCCGGTACATCCACTCGCTCTGCGTGCCCAGGGATTTCATCACATAAAACAGGGCGCTGTACGCCATTGGATGAGGCCAGAGTGTACACCGTATGGCAATCTCACGCCAGCCCCGGTAGGATGTCCAGTAGCTCATCGTCTCGTCAAGCCAGAAGCGCGATGGAAGCCTCACCAGAACCCATAACACCGTAAGTGCGATGGTTAGAGCAGACCAAGCAGAAGGACTAGATAGCAGCCCGAATCCTCTTATGCCCACCCGATCCTGCGCACGTAACTTCGTCCTGATCACGTTTTGAGGATAAACCAGCGTGCCTTCGTTTGCGTACAAACGAGAGGCCCAGGCGTGCGGCGAAACACATGATAGCCTTGAAATGCGGCACCCGGGGTAAGGATAATCCTAGTAATGCAGCGCCCTTCCGTATCCTACGTACTTGCCGATCAGGATCGCATGACCGCGGCCAAGGCTTATTTCGCCTGGCAAAGCCGCCTTGTAACGCGCGAAATCGGACGCCGCGTAATTGAGATTGGGTGCGGCGTCGGGAATTTCACATCGATGCTTCTCGACCGGGACTTAGTAATCGCCCTCGATCTCGAGCCCAACTGCGTAGAACGCCTCAAGGAACGCTATCCCGACCGGCCTAACTTGCGCGCATTCTGCTGCGACGTCGGCGACCCGGATTTCGCCGCCTTCGGTCGATACAGCCCCGATTCTTGCGTCTGCCTCAACGTCCTCGAACATGTTAAGGACGACCGCCACGCCCTCGCCGCCATGGCTGGAGTCGTCTCGCCGGGAGGCGTCATCGTGCTGATCGTGCCCGCGTTCCAGGCACTCTACGGGCCTATCGACCGCAATCTGGGGCATTACCGCCGCTATGACCGCGCCATGGTCCGCCGCCTCGCCGCGGCTACCGGACTAAGGCTCCGCAAGGCGCATTATATGAACACGGTCGGTTTCTTCGGGTGGTGGGTCAACGCACGGGTGCTCCGCCGCGCAGCCCAGTCCGAGGGGCAGATCCGGATTTTCGACAAATACATCGTACCGCTGATGGCGCGGGCCGAGAGCATCGTGAAGCCTTTCTTCGGTCAGTCGCTTCTCGTCGTGCTGGAGAAGCCGACTGGTCGGGAATATGACTGGGCATGAAAATCTCGATCATTATTCCCGTCTACAATGAGTTTCCCAGCTTCGAGCAGGTGCTGGACCGCGTTTACCGGGCACCGCTACCCGCTGGGTGCTCTAAGGAGATCGTGGTTGTGGACGACGGCTCTACCGACGGCACCGCCCGACTTCTGAAGAAGCACCGCGACTCCGGTCTCGTGGTGGGCCACAGTTGCGTGCTGAACTTCGGCAAAGGCGCCGCGGTCCGCGTTGGAATCGCGCTGGCTACTGGCGACGTAATCATCGTTCAGGATGGCGATCTCGAGTACGACCCCGACGATTACGAGCGCATCCTCGAACCCATTGTCTCCGGCCGCTGCGACGTGGTCTACGGTTCCCGCTTTCTGGGAAAGCCCAGGGGGATGGCGCTGCCCAACCTGCTCGCGAACCGCGTTCTCACCGCCGCCGCCAACTTGCTCTACGGCGCGCGCATCACCGACGAAGCGACAGCTTACAAAGCCTTCCGCGCTTCGGTGCTGGCGGAGGTCGCGCTCGAATGCCGGGGGTTCGAGTTCTGTCCCGAAGTTACGGCCAAGGTCTGCCGGCTCGGATACCGGATTGCGGAAGTGCCGATCGCGTACAACGCGCGCCGCATTGCGAACGGCAAGAAGATCCGCGCGCGCCACGGTTTCGAAGCGCTATGGACGCTGGTCAAGTACCGGTTCGTTCCGCGGCGTCGCTTTCAGGTTCGGCAAGCGAAGCCGGTGGTGGTCACGGTTTAGGATCCTCGCCCTCGTGGCTACTGCCACCGACGCCATCGGTACCTCGGACCCGCAGTCGGTAGCCCTTCAGGCGCGCCGTCCGACCCTGGATCTTTCGGTACCCAGATTCACCTGGACCTAACCAATACGCCATGGAAGGGCAGGTCGCGTTGCGAGACGATCCGCGGGCGGCAGTGTCCGGCGCCCCGCCTGACACTGCTTCGAGTTCCCTTCTGTTCTCATCGAATACCTCCGGGTTATTGCAGCCGGATCACGGCTGCGTCTCTCTCACCTACGATCGTTTGTATCAGCGACCCGGCGACCTTCACGGGCTGCCCGCCCCACAGATCCTGTCCGTAATGGAAATTGCCGACCCGCGAGGCCATAGTGAGCCGCACCGGCGTCTGCGCCCGGGTTGGGTTGATCAGCCATAGATAGGTACCGCCGGGCCCGGTGTGCAGCCGCGCCTTGACCTGCGGCTGATCCGAATGCAGCCACCGTTCCTGTCCTGCCCACGGGAGGATCTCCTCGAAGAACACCCTGCTGGAGGGCGAGTGGTGCAGATAATAGCCGCCGCCCGGGAAGGTGCCGATCAACAAGGTCTTGCCTTTTCCGAAGTGGTTTTCGACTGCCGCCACTTTGCCGCTTTCATACCAGCCGACGGCGGTGCCTTCCGTGGGTACGTACTGCTGTACGAAGTAGCGGCCTTCGATTTCGCGCCCGCGTACCCGCAGCTTGAGGTCTTCCAGCAGGTGGGGAACGAATTCCACGTAGCGCTCCCGCGCGCCGAACAGCTTGTCGAGCCCGAGATTGGGCTGCACCGTACCCACGTGTGCGCGGTCGCCGAAATATCCGGGCGTGCCTTCGCTGATGAGCACGCCGCCGTTCTGCACGTATTGGATTAATTTGCGGGCAGTCGCTTCTTTCAACATCAAGGGAAAGGGCAGATAGACAGCGGGATAATCGCCGATGTCGTCGATATGGACGAAATCCGCCTGAATATTGGCATCGAAGAAAGCTTGATAAGCTCCCCGGGCCGCCTGGGAATAGAAATCCGTGTTTTTTTCCTGGACGTAATTGAAGATCTCCGATTCCGGCACGAACACAATGCCGATTTCCCCCTTCACCGGTCGTGCTTTCCAGATGTTCGGGTTCGCGTTGGCCCACTTGGCAACTTTGCCGGTCATCTCCGCGCGCGGCGTCACGGAACCGTCCATTCCGAATGGACCGTAGGCGCCGAACAGCGGCCCGTCCAGCAAGGGGCGCCAGCGCGGATACATGATCCCGGTTGCGCCGGCCGCCATGGACGTCAGATTCCACAGCCGGATATCCTCCGGCTCGGCGATGTGGCCCTCCTCGCGCTTCAGCTTGAGCATGCGCGAGTGGTACCAGTCCGGTCCGCCCTGCGCCTCGGCGTGCCAGAAGGGTTTTCCCTTGGAGCCTGCCCGCGCGACGTCGGCTGCCTCGAAATGCCGCCAGGGTTCGGGACCGTCATCGGCGGCATTGAACGTGAACCCCCACACCTGAACCAGCGGCGCGGCGCGCCATTCATTCAGACCGTGGTCGGGAAGGCCGATGAGGGTTTTGCCGACCCCATGCGCGGTGATGAGATTCTTCTTATCCAGGCTCCGGATGAGATCGGTCCGCCACTTCATCAGGCGGAAATGGTCGTCGAGCCGGAACTCCATCCAGTCCATCGATTCCGCGAACCCGCTCGTGTCGCGGGGCGGATGGATGGATTGCCAATCGATGTAGCTGTACCGGTTCCAGGATTTCTTGAGCGCATCGAGCGTCCCGTACTTGGCTTTCAGCCATTCGCGAAATTTCTGCTGGGTGGCATTGCAATAGCAGAACATGCGCTGGGCGTCGCCGCCGTAATACCAGCCTTCGTTAAGAACGTCGTAGCCCATCATGGCGGGATGGTCGCGGTAACGTTCGACGAGCGCGGTCAGGAACTTCTCGGCCAGCGCCTTAACGTCTTCGTTATCGAGACAAAGCCCCGGCTGGCCGCCGGTCTCGCTGCTGGCCGAGGTGGTGCTGTACGCGAGGCGATCGTCGCTGCCTTTGTACAGGGCATGAGGATATTGGTCGTACGCCCACTCCGGAGCAAAATTCAGCATCTCCGCGATGACGACCTTAATTCCGTTCTTCGCGGCCAAGTCCATCATGCGGTCGTAGTCGCGCCAGTCGAACTTGTCGGGCGCAACCTCGATTGCCGACCACATGAACCAGTGCCGGAACGTATTCATCCCGGTTTCCGCGGCGGTGCGATGATCTCGCTCCCAATCCTGTTCCGGCGGATTGGATTTGCGGAAGTAAACGGCTCCGTACGGAAAGACCGGATCGGCCGCCGGCACAAGGCCACAGAATACGACGGACACCGCAGCCACAACAAAAAGAATGCGCTTAAAGAGTGTCATCACGGGTTCTCTTGTTTCTTATTTCGCAAGCCCGGCCGCTACTGACTTCCTCGCATTGCCGGGCTTGCCTCGGTTGAAGTCAGAACAAAACCTTCAGGCCGAATTGTATCAACCCGGCCCACGACCAGGTGCCGCCAACTGCGGAGCCGGTCGAATCATACCTCGGCACGGCGGTTTACATCCGAGCTTGGAAAGTCAAGATATGGGTCCGGCGTCCCAGGCTGTGAATCCGTGTGCGCGCCTTGGGCTGCCGGACACCAATCGCTCTGCTCATATCGCCAGTAGGAGCCTGGACTCGGGCCTCACTGGCCCATTGGCGAAGCAGGCGCAGTTGCGCGCGATTGAGGACACCGGCGATCATCCTCGGCGTGCCGAATCGCATCGGTCCAACGTGCCGAAAATCCGCGCGGTGCCTGCCGGATCTATCACTACAACCCGGCGGCACGCTCGAACGGAGAGGGGGCTTTGAACCGTGGACCACTTTCAACAACGGCGCGTATCGTCAATTCCATGGACCGCGACGCTACCGCGAAATCGAGCCCGGCGCCAACCCGCCCGCAAGCGTAAACCCTGCGCCGACCGCTCCCACCACCGCGGTCGCGCGGGTCAGTCCCGTAAGCTGCCGCAACCGGTAAACCGCCTCTATTCCCGTGCAGTGCGCGCCGAGCAGGTTCTCCAGTCCAAACTCCTTGAGCTTCGCGCCCGTCCAGGCCAGCGTCTCATCGCTCGCCTGATATAGATGCAGGCCACCGATCACCGCATGCAGTGGCGCGTTGCGAATCTTCGTGCGCGCGTAGTCGCAGATGTTGACGATCCCGGCGTGACCGCACCCCGTGATCACAACGAGCCCTTTCGCGGTATCGATGACCAGCGACATGTCCTCGGGTAGATTGTCCTCAACCGTCTTGCCGCCGTCCAATACAAGCACCTCACTGCTAGTCCAGTTCCGCTCCGAATACTTCCGCGGCACGGGACCGGTCACCCACACACCCGGAAACAGCTCGTGCGGCGAGTCGTATTCGATGAACTGGCCGCCGGTCGCCTCGTAATCCCGTTTTACCGCGAAGATCTTCATCGACGGGCGGCCGTCCGCCTGTGTGCGATTTGCGAAGATCCCCTTGGCGACATGCGCGCGCGCGAGCGCCGACGGATTCGACTTCCCGATCTCGCGGCGGAGCGTGACGAGACCGGTGGTGTGGTCGGCGTGATGATGGGTGAGGATCACGTCCGGAACGTCCGCCAGGCTCACCTTCAGCTCCGTCAAGTTCCGCAGCACGGTGTCCTCATGTGCGCCCGTGTCGAGCAGGATGCGGTGTCCATCGGCGACCACCAGGGCCGCGAATCCCCACTCGCCAAAACCGTCGTCGTCGGCAAGCATCGTCGAGAGGATTCGAACCTCGAGTTTCTGAACCTGCTTTTGAGCGCAAGCCGTCATCGCGGTGAGCGCCAATAAGATTGCGATTCTCATGCAAGTTGACATACACTAGTAATCCTATCAAAATATGGCACAATGCATTCGATTATCGATTATTGCCGGAGCCCTCGTGCTCGCCGCCGGCGCTCAAACTAAAGGCATCCTCCTCGAAGACCTCACCTGGGTGGAAGCCGAGAAGGTGTTGAAGCCCGACACCGTCGTTGTGATCCCGGTAGGGGCGGAGTCCAAAGAACACGGGCCGCACCTCAAACTGAAGAACGACTTCATCCTCGCGGAGTATTTCAAACACCGGGTGCTGGAGCGCGCCGACGTGGTGATCGCGCCCACGGTCAACTACAGTTTCTATCCGT
>CAYRWE010000225.1:0-8224 GCA_964427655.1 uncultured Solibacteraceae bacterium
CGGGCGGCGGCATGTAGGCATGGAAATCCAGCGAGTGCATGTGCACCAGGTCGAAGGACCAGCGGTCCAGCGCCCGCAGGATGGCCCGCCGGTGGAGTTCCTGAGCTTGCCTGCGAATATCGTCGTCGAGAGGCCCGGCATGGCGCGGCGTCTCGATCAGCCGCCCCTCCATACGCGAACCCTCCGACGCGATCACCACCGATTGATGGCCGTGGCGCGTCAGCGTGCGGTCGAGCAGTCTGAGGATCTGCTCGCTGCCGCCCACCGCGTCCGGGCCGGCCGGAGCCAGCGGATACGCCACGCTAAGAACCGATAAGCTCATAAAGTTCCTGGGACCCCTAATTCCCCGGCGGCCTCCATAGCCGCACGCCGCCATTCCACGCCCGTGGGGCGCCAGCCGAAAATCTCGTACAGCAGCGCCCCCGCATGCGGCGCGCGCCCGAAATCGTAGGCCGGCGCGCGGCGGAAACGCTCCGCGTCCACGGGGAATTGGCTTATAAAGTGAAGCTGCGAAGTGAAACACTCGATCATGCGGAGCTTGCGCGCGCGCTCTTCCGGGCACAGAGCGATGACCTCGCCCTCGTCGCCCCCCGGCAGGAAACGCCCGGTTTCCAGGGCGCCCTCGCGCGCGTGATAAGAGGTGAACTCGTAAATGGCGGGCGGCGAGGACGCCAGCGCGCAGGCCGCGTGCACCGCGAAAGCCGTGGAATCGTGATCCGGATGGCCGCCTTCGTACGGATGGGTCAGCACCACGCCGGGGCGCAATTCCTCGATGATCTCCGCGATCCGCCGCGCGAGGTCGGCCATCGAGAGCCAGGCTTCCCGATCCACGGCGTCGAACTGCCGCAGCCGGCCGTTCGAGATGCCCGCCAGCCGCAGGGCCGCATCCAGTTCCCGGCGCCGCGCGGCTGCGTACTCTTCGCGCGCATCGCCCGGATCGCGCGGCGCGCCATCCGTCACGTGCACGACGGCACGCGCATCGAGGCGCGGCAGAATCCCACCCGCACCCAGGGTTTCATCGTCGGGGTGAGCCGCCACCAGCAACACCGGCGCCCCGGTCAATGCGGCTTCAACAGGCATAATGGCGCGTCGTCCACCCCCGGACTTCCGCCTGCCTTCCCCCTCCCAGCCTCACCCCTCCAGGATGTCAGACGGGGCGCTCCGCGGGCCGTAAAAAACCAGACACTCCAGCCACTCGGGGAGGTACATTCTAGTAAGCATGGCCACGTTCTACCTGATCCGCCACGGTCTGAACGACTACGTAGACAAGGCCATTGCCGGCTGGACCCCCGGTGTCAGCCTGAACGCCGAGGGCCGCGAGCAGGCCGGCCGCCTGGCCTGGAAACTGCTCGGCCGGGGCATCACGAGGCTTTACAGCAGCCCCCTCGAACGGGCTCTCGAAACCGCCGCTCCCATCGCCCGGGCCCTCGAGCTGCGCGTCGAGGTGCGCGATGCGTTAGGCGAGATACGTTTTGGCGAGTGGACCGGGAAGCGCTTCGAGGATCTGGCGCGCGATCCGCGCTGGGCCGTTTTCAACCGCTATCGCAGCGGCACGCGCCCGCCCGGCGGTGAGCTGATGCTCGAGGCGCAGGTCCGCATCGTCAATGAGCTTGAGTGCCTGCGCGTGCGTCATCCCGATGAAACCGTAGCCGTCGTCAGCCACTCCGATATCATCCGCGCGGCCCTGCTGCATTACGCGGGGATGCCGATCGATCTCTACGCCCGCCTGACCATCGACCCGGCCTCCTTCAGCATCGTCGCGCTGGAGCCCGCCGCCGGGCCGCGCATTGTGGCACTGAATGTATCATCGGATTGAATTCGAAAAACTACGCCTTTGGAGGAAACACCATGATCAGTGAAGCTCTCCTGCCCGAGTTTGACCACGAAATGGCCAACACGCGCAAAACCCTGGAACGCTGCCCCGCGGAGAAGTTCGCCTTCCAACCGCACGCCAAGTCCTTCACGATGGGGTCCTTGGCGACCCACATCGCCAACATGGCCGGCTGGGCCACCGACGCCCTGGACAAGGAATCTTTCGATGTCGCCCCGGTGGGCGCGCCACCTTACAAGGACGAGCCGGCCAAGACCACCCAGGAGTTGCTGGAGCGCTTCGACAAAGGCGTGGCGCAGGCGCGCGCGGCGCTGGCTGAATCCTCCGACGAGCACCTGCTGAAACCGTGGTCTCTGTTAGCCGGAGGGCAGAACATCTTTACCATGCCGCGTGTGGCCGTGTTGCGCTCCATGATCCTGAGCCACATCATTCATCACCGCGGGCAGCTCACCGTCTACCTGCGGCTCAACGATATCCCCGTACCCGCTTTGTACGGGCCGTCAGCCGACGAATCGATGTAGGCCAAGCCGCGCTACGCAGCGATCACCGGGATACCCGCCCCGGCCAGCGCGGATTCCACTTCCGCGGGGCGCAAGCGGGTGGCGTCGTACTCCACCATCAGGCTGTCCAGGGACGGCGCCACCTTCACGCTCTGAATCCCATAAACCGCGCGCACTTCCGCGATGTGCGCCAGCAACGTGTCGTCGAGCGGTCTCGGCAAGCGGAACCGGATCTGCACTCTGGTCATAGAAATCACAGCATAGCAGCCGGTCCGAACGCCGCGCCTTCAGCACACCGGCGCGTGATGATTGACCGGTCCCGAGCCGTGTCCTAGCCCCGGGTTGGTGCGTATGGCTGCGGCGATGAATCGCTTGGCGGTAGCCACCGCTTCGGCCAGGGTATGGCCGCTCGCTAAGCCGGCGGTAATGGCCGCCGAATAGGTGCACCCGGTGCCATGCGTGTTGGGTGTGTCGATCCGCTCGCCGGGAAATTCCAGCCACTCGCGGCCGTCGTAGAGCACGTCGGTGGCGTCGCCGGTCCGGTGGCCTCCCTTGATCAGCACGGCCCCCGGTCCCATCCGGTGAATGGCGGCGGCCGCCTGGCGCATATCGTCCAGGGTAGCGATCTTCATGCCGGTGAGCGCTTCCGCTTCCGGCACGTTGGGCGTTACCAGGGCCGCTCTCGGCAGCAGTTTCGCTCCCACACTGCGGATAGCGTCTTGCGGCAGCAGCGGCAGACCGTGCTTGCTGATCATCACCGGGTCCACCACCAGCGGAAAGCTCCAGCCGGCCGCGGCTTGGGCCACCGCTTCCACCATCCCCGCCGAACCCAGCGCGCCGGTCTTGGCGGCTGCCGGCGGAATGTCCTCGATCACCGCGGCGATCTGTTCCAGCACCAGCCAGGGCGGCAGCACTTGTATGCGCGATACGCGCACCGTATTCTGCACGGTCAGCAGCGTGATGGCGGCCTCACCATACGCGCCAAATTGATGAAAAGTTTTGAGATCCGCCTGAATCCCCGCTCCGCCGCTGGGGTCCGATCCGGCGATTGTCAGGCACACGCTGCTCATCTGTTCCAGCATAGGGTAAGCCATCCGGAATCCGGCGTTCAAGCTGGTACTGCGTCCGGCGAATCGGGACTAAATCGCCTTCCCGCGTGGCCGGCTATAGCATGCTCCAATCGTTGGGGTATGCTTTGGCCGGCCTCCGCATCCGTTCCGCCTCCGGATTATTGGGTGACCTTGATGGCCATGTAGAGAACGTCCTTGCCGGGGTCGAGCTTCATCATGTGGGGGGTCTTGACCGGAATGGTGAGGATATCGCCGGCGGCCAGTTTGCGCTCCACGCCGCCGCGAATATCGGAGCCGCGAATCTCGTGCGGCCCGGTGCTTTTGCCGTCCACCACTTCGCCACCGTAAACCATGGTGACTTCGCCCGATTGAATCACGATGATGTCCGCCTGAGTCTCGTGCAGCTCCGCCTGCCCCGATCCCTTGCGATAGGCCATCATGAACGAGTAGTTCGCAAAACTGGCGAGCGACTGGGTGCCCGGCGTGGTGGCCGTGGTCTTGGGCCCCAGGGTCGTGCTGAAGCCCTTAAGTTCCGAGGCGCTCCAGTAATGAAAGCCGGCCGGATCTCCCGCCGACCAGGCGAAACCCACGATCAGCAACGAAAGCAGAATCGATTTCATTGCCACACAGTAGCACGCCGTGGCAGTGCGCCGTGGCAGTGTACGTTGCGGGGTGCGCGCCGTTATCGCGCGGTGATGACGGCCGGGGCGCTGCCCGATCCATCCACCGCGACCACCACCGGCACCTGCGATCCGCCGAAAGACTGGGCCAGCACGAATTGGATCTGGAACTGGCCGCCCTGCTGGGGCGCGATCTGCAGAATCGTCATCGGCAGGCCGGAGACCGTCACCTTGACGCGGCTCGGGTTGGCGGCGGCGGTTGGATCGATGCCGCTCACCACGGCTGTCAGAACATCCCCGGGACTGGCGGCGGCGCCCGCGGGATCCGTCACGCTCTGAATCTGCGGCGGCGGAACGTCGATCTGCATCGCTACCGGATAGGCGTTGGCACTGCCGTTATTCAATTGCAGAACCGCCATGCCGGTCTGGAAGCTCGACGGAATGGCGAAATTGACCTGGTTGGCGGAGGTGAACAGCGGCGTCAGGCTCACGCCGCTCAGCGCGATCTGCGCGCTCCCCGATGCAGACAGGTTCGAGCCGAACAGCGCCACGCCGGTCCCCGCATAGAAAACCGTCTGGTAGGATCCGTTCACCGCGGCTTCAATCGAGGGCAGCGCCGGGTTCGCCAATTGCACCTGGAATGTGGACGGCCGGGCGATGGCTTGGAAGCCCGAAATGGCGCTCAGCTCGTACATTCCGGGCGCCGCGTTGGGTGCGACCACCACGTTGGCGACGAGGTGGGTCGGGCTGAGCACCCAAACGCGGCGGACGGAAACGTCGGCCGTCCCGAAACCGAGCGTCACCTGGCCATCCACGAAATTGGTATTCACGCCGGTGATATCCACCATGATTAGGGTGCCCGGCGGTCCGGCGCTGGCTGGCAACGACGGGAAACTGATGGACCCGAACTGCGGCGCGGCAAAGCCGTATGCGTAGGTCGGCGGCGGCCCGAAAAAGGTCGAGTTCTGGCCGTCGCTGTTGAATACCGTTACCGAGGCCGTCTGGTTGTTCGCGCCGCTGGAAGGCGTCACCGTGATGGAGCCGCTGGCCGTGGCAGTCTGCGCGGCCTGCAAGCCGTCGAAGAACACGCGGCTGTCGGGGCCGAAAGCGCTCCCCGAAACGGTCGCCGTGCCATCCCCGTTGGAAGCCACCGAAGTAGCCTGGGGCGGCCCTTTCTGTACCAGGTTGATGCCGTCGGGCAGGATGTAAAGATCGTTACCGAAGTTAAATACCAGGTGCCGCGGCCCCGTCCCCGGGAATGTCGACGGGATGGGGAAATAGATCGCCAGCGTATTTCCGCCCTGGCTTCCGAGCTGGGCGTTGGCAATCGCTCCGCCCAGAATCCCCACCGACTGAACGTTCGTAAACGTCGAGTTGGGCGCCTCCGCCACGATGGTCAGATAACCCTGGGGATTGGTGACATCCACGTAGGCCGGGGTGATGGGGAGCGACGGGGAGGAATAGGTATATGTGCCCGTGGTGGGATCGAGGAAGCTGTACGTGATGCCGTCATAGAGCGGCACAGAGGACTCTGGCTGCACCGTGAAGTTCTGGCCCGTCACGTTGGTTCCCGCCGCGATGGTGAAGCTGGTGGCTTGCCCCGGATCGAGCGTGCCCGGATAAAACTCGGTCTGAAAATACCCGCCGGGCCCCGCCATGGCATGGCCCGAAGAATCGAGCGGCAGCGTCAGGCCGGTGCCGTTGGCGGGCACGGCGTCCGGCGGCAGCGGATGGACGTAGAGCAGATATTGGTCGGGCGCCAAACCGGAGATCGTGTAGGTTCCATCGGGATTCGTCAGCGCGCTGACCGCCGGGCCGGTGGGTGGGATGGCCACCACGGAAGCCAGGTTCACGGGGTTGCCGTTCGCCGTCACCACGCCGGAAATCGATCCGTAAGCCGCGCTCCAGCCGGATTTGCCGTACAACACCAGCAGGGACGCGATGTCGTCGGCATCGATAGGCCGCGCGCGCGAGGTGTTGCGAATCACGTCCTGCGACATGGCCGCGCCCGTCCAGGTGTGTTGCAGGCCCAGGGCGTGGCCGAACTCGTGCACCGCCGTGGTGTAATACTCTTCCTGATAACTCGGTCCGGGCTGGTTCGAGGTGTTGTTGGTCAGCATCACCTGGCCGCGCAAGATGGGGATGAACGGACCGTTCTGCCCCGTCGAAACGCTGGCGTTCGCCGCGATGGTCACGCCGCCCATGCCCAGCAGACCGGGCACGTCCTGGAAAGTCACATCCGCGCTGGGAGTGCTGGAAGTGCCCACCTGGGAAGCGCTCTCGAGACCGCCGAAAGCCACCCGCAGGTCCGAATTGGGGACCGCGTTCCACGACGTGGCGGCCTGTTTGATCTGGCTGAGCACCGAGCCAAAGCTATCGTTGGTGCCGTAGACGGCCGGGCCGGAATCGATCACCATGAAGGTGATGGTCTTGTTGGGCAATGCGGTCAGATCGTAGGCCTGCGAAACGGGCGTGTAAGGAGCGTTGTGCGTGAGGTAGTGAATGTAGTGATAGTAGGCTTCCGCGGGGATTCCCACCGCCAGTACCGCCGCGGCGGCCAGGCAACGGGACAGGCTCCGCGACGGCCGTCTCAATTGGCTGCCCCCTGGCTGGATCCGGTCAGCGTCGAAGAAATCTGCGCTTTCAAATCGCTCAGCTTCATCGTCAGAGTCTGATCCTTTACCTGGCGGGCGGTGCCCGCTTCGAGCATTAGCTCGCGGCTGGCCAGGCGCGTCAACACGGGATCGGCCGCCGTGCCCGCCGGGATCGCGAAAAGACCCTGCGTCAGGCCCATGACCTGGGTCAGCCCGGATTGGCCGGTCCACAGGAAGAAGACATACTCGTCGCCCACGTTGAAGGTCGGGGCGCCGGCGAAAATCTGGCGGAGGCCTTTGGCGACGCCGCCGGGAACCGCAATCTCGGTGGCCGTTGAACCTTTATAGGTCTCGCTGACCTGCAACTGGTAGTGGGTGTATATGATCGAGCCGGTGAATCCGGCCGACGATCCCGTGATTTTGGCCCGCACAATGGCGGTGGATTTCTGAATCAAGTCGTCCAGGGAGAGCCGCTCCAGAGTGGCGCACTGGAGCGGCGCCAGGCAGCAGATGCCTAGCACGAACCCATGGAGGAAGTGGCGCACGGTCCTGGAAAGAGCAGGCCGGCTGCCATTCGATATATCTGATTTCAAAAGCATTACACTACCCGGAACTCCCTGCTGTGGGTTACTGCGACACGCGGTTGGGACAGCCTGTCCCAGCCGCTCAGGTTTTTGCCGGACGCACGATCAGCATGGGCACCTCGAGATTGTGGCGCACCGGATCGATTGTGGTGCCGAAGATCAGGTCCTTCAAGCCGCCATGCCCGTGGGCGCCCATGATGACGAGATCGGGGTGAACTTCGCGGGCATAACGGACGATCTCTTTAGTGGGGGAAGGCGAGTGCGAAATGGCGGTCTCGACCTTCGCTCCCTGATCGCGCAGCGATTGCGCGATGCGTGCGAGATACTGCTCGCCGGCTTCTGTTTCCGCCGTGGAAGCTTCCCGCCCGTAGATGCGGCTGGTGACGCCTTCCTCGACGTGCAGAAGGAAAAGCTCGGCTCCGTAGAGACGAGCCATGGCAGCCGCGTGGCTGACGGCCAGGCGGTCTAGGGGGGTGTGATCCAGGGGAACCAGGATGCGCTTATAGACCGGAGCGGCGGCCGATTCGGCTCCCGCGGTCTCCGGCAGAACTACGGGGGCATGGCCGAACTTGTGGATCCAGCGCGTAATTAGAGGTTCCACGCCGACCCAGAGTAGCAGAAGGCCGAGAACGATAGCGGCCGGTATGACCGCCATCCACACCAGCGGGCGCCAGGGCCCGGCCGCGGCCAGCCAACCGGCAACCACCATACCCGCCAGACGGAAATTGAGCCCGATGATGACGATTGCCGTCGCCCAGGCCAGCACTCGCACCCAGGCAGCATTGCGGAATGAACCCATGCGCGCCGGATCGTTGGTGAAGTGAATCAGCGGCACGATGGCGAAGGGAAGCTGCATGCTCAGGATCACCTGGCTTAGAATCAGCAAGCCGAAGGTGGCCTGGTCGCCGGCCACGTAAATGGTGAGAGCGGCTGGAATAATGGCCAGCGAGCGGGTGATCAGGCGGCGCAACCATGGCCTCATGCGAATGTTGAGGAAACCCTCCATAACTATCTGTCCTGCAAGG
>CAYRWE010000226.1:0-8205 GCA_964427655.1 uncultured Solibacteraceae bacterium
TCAACCTGATCTTCCTCAAGTACGTCACCTCGACGGAGATCGTCAAGCTGATCACGCCGTTTCTGGGCGAGGGCGCCAGCATCTCGACTTACGATCCGGCCAATCTGCTGCTGATCGAAGACAACAGCCGCAACCTCAGACGCACGCTGGAGCTGATCGCGCTGTTCGACAGCGATACCTTTGCCGGCCAGCGCGTGAAGCTGTTCGAAATCTCCAATAGCCGTCCAAGCGAGCTGGTGAAAGAACTGGAATCGGTTTTCAAGGCATTCGCGCTTTCGGAAAAGACCTCCGCGGTCAAATTTCTGCCGGTGGACCGGATCAACACGGTGATCGCGGTGGCTCCCAATCCGGGCATCTTCGAAGAGGTCAAGACCTGGATCGGCAAGCTGGATATCCCCGTCAAGGTGGGTAACGGCTCCAACCGGCCCTTTGTATACCGGCTGAAGTACGGTCGCGCCGAAACGGTCGCCATGGCGATCATGGCACTCTACACGGGGAATATCGGAATGCTCATGAACCTGGCCCAGCAGATGAACAGCGGAATGATCGCGGCCGGCATGGGGTATGGCGCCAGCAGCGGAGGCTACGGTGGCGGGATGGGCGGGGGCTATGGCGGCATGGGTGGCGGCTATGGCGGGATGGGCGGCGGCTATGGTGGCATGGGTGGTGGCTACGGCGGGATGGGTGGCGGCGCTGGTGGCGGTGGCGGGATGGGCGGGGGCTATGGCGGCATGGGTGGCGGCTACGGCGGCGGCGGCGGGATGGGTTATGGCGGGATGGGCGGCGGCTACGGCGGCACCTACAATTACAACGGCGGCCTGGCAAACGTGGCGCCGACGGGCACCGGCACGGGTGCGCCGGGCAGCGCCGATCTCACCGGATCCTATCTGGGCAGCAGCGGCGCTGCTGGAGGAGCGCCAGCCCGCATCCCGCACGTGGTGCCCAATCCCTTCGACAACACCCTGATCATCCAGGGAACGCAGGAGGATGTCGAGCAGATCAAGGATCTGCTCCGGCAACTGGACGTGGCCCCCCGCCAGGTGCTGATCGACGCCAAGATTTACGAAGTGGATCTGACCGGCAAATTTACCGGAGGCGTGCAGGCGTACCTCGATAAGAAAGATACCGGCCCGGTGTCCCGGACCCTCAACGCCACGGCCGGAGCGGCCACCGGCGGCCTGTCGGTTTCCGCGGGCACGCTCATTCTCAAGCGCAGCTATGAGCTTTTGGGCGAGCTGGAGGCTACCGAGAACAGCAGCCGTACGCGCGTGATTTCCGCGCCCAGCATCATCGCCACCGACAGCGTGCCGGCGACCATGAACGTGGGCGACCAGGTGCCGGTGGCTACCTCGCAGGCCGTCAGCGGCGTTCAGGTCGGAGGGACCAGCGCTTTTGCGAATACCATCGGCAGCCAGAGCACCGGCGTGACGCTCTCGATCATGGCGCACGTCAACTCTAGCGGAATCGTGACCATGGTCATCGATCAGCAGGTGAGCGCGCCGGAAGCGCCGCCCGCGGGCGTCAACACGTCGGTTCAATCCACGTCGTTCTCGAACCGTTCGGTTTCCACGCAGGTGACCGTGCAGGATGGGGACACCATCGCGATCGGGGGCGCCATTCTGGAGAGCAAGGGGCAATCCACCGCCGGCATCCCGTTTTTGGACCGGATCCCCGGATTGGGATATATTTTCGGTGGTAAGACCACTCAAACGTCGCGCACGGAGCTGATCATCTTCCTGACACCGCGCGTGATCTACGACACCAACCAGATGCTGGAAGCCACCGACGAGATCAAGGACAACCTGCGGAAGGTCCAGAAGATGATGAAAGACCAATAACGCCGGGATATGAGCGCGCCTCCGATTCCGCTGGTCACACTCGAGCGCTTTGAGACCGCGTTTCGCGAGTTTCACGTGATCCACCGCGCGGCGGATCGCTGGGCGGCCAGCCGCCCGGACGATGCCGCGGTGATCAACGCCACGCGCGGCACGCGGCTGACATGGGGGCAGTTGCAGCTCGGCTCGGGAGCACTGGCGGCCGGGCTGGCGCGCCTGGGTTTCCGCAAAGGCGATTTCCTGGCGGCCTCGCTGCCGCTGGCCGACGAGCACATCCTGCTGGAGTTCGCGTGCTTCCGTTTGGGGGTGATCCATGCGCCCCTGGATTTGCGTTTGCAGCCCGCTGAGGTGCTGCGCTCGGTGGAGGCGATCGGCGCGCGCGGCTACGCCTTTCCGGGGAAGCTCGGCGCGGCGGATTTCGGCGCCTTGGCCGGGGCCGTGCGCCAGAAGTGCGGCTCGGTGGAGCATCTTCTGCAACTGGCGCCGGCGGGCGAGTGCGCGGCGGACGCCGTGAGCCTGGCCGGCTTGCTGGCTCGCGGGGAAGGCCAGGCGATGCCGGACGATTCGGGCGTCACCGAATACGATGGCGCGCAGGTGATCTTTACCACCGGCACGACCGGATCGCCCAAGCCCGCGCTGCTTTCGCACCGGGGGATTACGTGCCAGAACCTGTGCCTGGGCACGGCTTTCGGCTTCGGACCGGACCAGAGGGCGCTGTGCAACCTGCCGGCCTCGCACGTGGGCGGGCAGGCCGAAATTCTGCTGACGTCGCTGTTCATGGGCGGCACGGCCATCACGCTGGAAGTCTTCGACCCGGTGAAATCGCTGGAGGCTATCGAGCGGTATGGCGTCACGTTGCTGGGCCAGATTCCGGCCATGTTCGAGCTGGAATGGCGCACGGCGGACTACCCGCGGCGCAAGCTCGGCAGCCTGCAAAAGGCGGTCTACGGTGGGCAGGCGGTGCCGCGCGCCTTTCTCGACCGCATGCTCGGGATGGCGCCCGCGATCGCCACGGGTCTGGGGCTGACGGAGGCCTCCGGTTTCTGCACCTACACCGCCGTGACGCCGGATGCGGACCAGGTAGCGGGCGGCATCGGGTGGGCCATGCCGGCCTATCCGTTTTCGATCCGCGAGGCCATGCGGGAAGACGGTACGGCGGGCCGCGCCCTGCCGCCGGGCGAGGCCGGCCACGTCTGTTTCGCGGGGCCGCAGAATTTCCTGGGCTATGTCAACGACCTGCCGGCCACCGCGGCGGCTCTCTCCACGGATGGCTGGCTCTACACCGGCGACATGGGCTCGGCCGGCGCGTGCGGCCTGCACTTTTCGGGACGGGCCAAGTGGGTGCTGAAGCCGGCGGGCTACCAGGTTTTTCCGGGCGACGTGGAGAACCATTTCGCCGGGCTCGAGGGCGTTGCCAACGTGGGCGTAGTGGGGCACCCGCACGCCATCTGGCACGAAGCCATCGTGGCCTTTGTGGAAAGGCGGCCGGGCGCGGAGATCGGTGAAGCCGAGCTGCGCCGCCACGCGCGTTCGCTGACATCCTACATGCGACCGCTGCACTACGTGGTTCTGGAGCCGGGGACGATGCCGCTGAACCGCACGGCCAAAGTGGACGTACCGCGCCTGCAAGAGATGGCGTGCGAGGAAGCGCGGAAATTAAGAGAGAGGGGCAGGTGGGAGTGAGGACGGGGTAAACTAGCGTTCCAGCCTGGTGATCCGGCTATCCAGTTCCGCGATCTTGTTGATGAGGTCGAGAAGGTGCGAGACGATAGCCTGCTGGGACGCGGCGACTTCCGATCGCGTATCTGCCCTTACCGCCGCAATTTCGGCCCTGAGCGCTTCCTTCACGTCCGTCAGGCGGGCGTTGTTGATGAGGAGCGCGATCAGGACCGTCGCGATGGTGGCGGCGAATCCAAGGATGAACGTGATGTACTGACCTTCGGTCAACACCCTAACTCCTTTATAATTCTAGCAATTTCAGCGGGAGCGTTCGAAAGCCCCGGCCGCCATCGGCTGTTACCTTCTTAGTGAGGGGCCGAAGTGAAAAAGCTCAACGAATTGTCTCCCTGCTTCAACACCCGAGTCCGCCGCAGCGCGCCGTAGCTATCCGCTAACTCCAGACGCACCGAGTGCTGTGCAACCACTAACCCCGACGGCTCTTTCCCCAGTAACTCGAGCACGGCGGCGTACTCGCGCTCCAAGTCATACGGCGGATCGAGGAAAACAACATCCCCGCGGAAACGCTCGATGGTCAGCGCCACCGGCCCGGCGGCCACCGTGGCGCGCGGTTCCAAGCGCAGCGCGGCCAGGTTCTCGCGGATGGCCTCCAGCGCGGCGCGGCTGCGCTCCAGGAAATAGGCGTGCGAGGCGCCGCGGCTGAGCGCTTCAATCCCCACCGCTCCCGTGCCCGCATAGGCATCCACAAACACCGCGCCGGGAATGCGTGCCGCGAGGATGTCGAAGAGCGTCTCGCGCAGGCGATCGGACGTGGGACGCGTGGCCGCGCCGGGAATGCTCTTCAAACGGCGCGAACGGAACTCACCGGCAATCACACGCATCAGCCCACCGTCACCAGGCCGTAGCGGCGCTGCCAGTGGTCGCGGATGTAGGCCGCCGCCTGGCGCAGATCCTCGTCGGAGGGCGGGCGCGCCACGAAATCCACGGCCTCGCGGCGCGCGATCTCGAGGATCTCGGTGTCGCGCAGGATGTTGGCCACCCGCAGCGATGGCAGTCCGGCCTGCTTGGTGCCGAAGAATTCGCCCGGACCGCGCAGCCGCAGATCCATCTCGGCGATGTGGAAGCCGTCGGTCGAGTCCACCAGCGTGCGTATGCGCTCGCGGGACGCGTCGTTCATCTTCTCAGTCACCAGGATGCAATAGCTCTGCGCGGCGCCGCGTCCCACGCGCCCGCGCAACTGGTGCATCTGGGCCAGCCCAAAGCGCTCGGCCTGCTCGATCACCATCACGCTGGCGTTGGGCACATCCACGCCCACTTCGATCACGGTGGTTGAAACCATGATCTTGATCTCGCCCTGCTTGAAGCGCTGCATCACGGATTCCTTTTCCTCGGCGCCCAGGCGGCCGTGCATCAGGCCCACGGAAATATCCGGGAAGACCTCGCGCGAGAGCTGCTCGTAGGCCTTCTGCGCGGCCTTCACGGCCTGGGTTTCAGATTCCTCGATCACCGGGTAGACCACGTATGCCTGGCGGCCCTCGTCGACCTGGCGCTTCAGAAAACTGTAGACCTGTTCGATGCGGTCGGCGGTGGCGTGCTTGGTGACGATGGGCTTGCGGCCGGGCGGCAGCTCGTCGATCACGGAGACGTCCAGATCGCCATAGAGCGTCATGGCAAGCGTGCGCGGGATGGGCGTGGCGGTCATGACCAGGACGTCGGGATGGATAGCCTTTTGCACCAGCCCGAGGCGCTGCAGGACGCCGAAGCGGTGCTGTTCGTCGATGATGGCGAGGCCCAGGTTCTTGAACTCGACGTCCTTTTCGAGCAGCGCGTGCGTGCCGATGGCTACATGCGCCAGGCCTTCGGAGACCAGTCTCTTGAGCTGAACTTTTTCGCGGGCCGTGAAGGAGCCGGTGAGCAGCAGCGTGACATAGCCGAGCTTGCCCAGGATCTGCTTGAAGTAAAAGGCGTGCTGCGCGGCCAGAATTTCGGTAGGCGCGAGCACGGCCACCTGAAAACCGTTTTCGATGGCGATGACGGCGGCTTCGGCGGCCACGATGGTTTTGCCGCTGCCCACGTCGCCCTGCAACAGGCGGTTCATGGGGCGCGGCGCCTGCATGTCGTCGGCGATCTCTTTGACCACGCGCTTCTGCGCGCCGGTGGGTTTGAAGGGCAGCATGGCGCGAACCTGCGCGCGCACGCGGTCATCGATGCGGAACTCGATGCCGGGCAGCGTGCGGGCCTTCGAGCGCTTCAGCGCGATGCCGCATTCGAGCCAGAAGAACTCCTCGAAGATCAGGCGGAAATGCGCCGGCGTGCGGAAGGCGTTGAGCAGGCGGAGGTCGGAATCGGGCGGCGGAAAATGCACCTCGCGGAAGGCCGTCCAGCGGTCCGGAAACTTGAGCTGCCGGCGTAGGAAGAGCGGCAGGCGGTCTTCGACCGGGTCCATGGATTCGAGCAGGCGATGTGTGAAGGTGCGCAGCAGGCGCGTGGTGAGCTTCCCGGCGGCCTCATAGATGGGGACCACGCGGGCCACGTGCAGAGTGGCGTCGCCATCTTCGTCGTCGCCCGAGAGGATTTCGAATTCCGGATGCAGCACGGTGAGCTCGCCGGCGTAGCTATCGAACTCGATCTTGCCGTAGAGCGCCACCTTCATGCCCTCCGCCAGCACGTTCGCCAGATATCCGCCATGGAACCACTTGCCCACCAGGATGGCGCGCGAGGCATCCGAGAAGCGGGCCTCGAACATGCCCAGATTGCGGCGCCGGAAACCGGAGAGCTTGGCCGAGCGCACCTCCGCGATGACCGTGGCCATCTCGCCCGGAGCGAGCTGCGCGATGGTCTTGACGTTGCTGCGGTCCTCGTAGCGGAAGGGGACGTAGCTCAGCAGATCCTCGGCCGTGACCAGCCCCTTGGCTTCGAGCATGGCGGCGCGGTTCGGACCAATTCCCTTGATGTCTGTAAGCGGGGTGTTGAGATCCATGCGGCGCGGCCGATGAACCCAGTGTAGCGCCAGATGCTCATTTACCGAAAAAATGCGGGGTAGATGGGTGGCCGCCGAATTGGACTCGGGGCCCAGGGCCGTCGGGTAGATGGGCGGGATGGGCGTGTTACGGCAACTTGAAGCTGGACGGACGAAGTTCCGGTTGGCGCGACCCGGGGCTTTGCCCGATTGCTGAGCCCAAACTGAGCTGCTGGGCCGTACCGACAGTATCGTGCCGGAGGATAGGCGATCAGCGTTGGCCCACGGTAACTGGTCCGTCTACGATGTGTAGGTCAGTAATCCTCACCCCTTCGGCAGTCCACACCTGTCCATCAGCTCCTTCCTGCCCGAACAGCAAAGCGCTTGGCATCTCTCGCAGGAATGCATAATAGCTGTTCGTGGGCGATGCGGCTTCGCCCCCGAGTTCGAAGTACCACCGTCCATCCGGACTCAGCCCTTCCCCGCGTGAGAAGACAACACCGCCAAGGTGCGGAATTCGGCGAGGTGGGCCGCAACGCAGCGCAAATCGGACCTGGTCTTTCTCAGAGGCTGGAACTGCAAAGGTAAAGGGGTACCACACACCAGCACGCGGTCGAAGTTCAATCGCGTATTTGAATGGTTCCGGAACGGGTGAGATGCTCTGCATCACGAAAGGTTGAACCTGAGCAGTGGAAACGGACAAAGGCCTACGCTCAGCGGCGGCGGCTACCCGCTCCTTCCATTCTGGGTCGGTCAAGGAGACGAATAGGCGAACTCTAATACTCGCAGGGATCAGATTGTGTTCAACGCTGGAAGGGAACAGCGCAATAATCGGAAAATCATCTCCGCGGCTCGTCAACGCGCGATCAAGTGCATATGCCAACTCTTCACGACAAGGTTCACTTGCTAGACTGTTCTGGGTCGAATAGAACAGCCAGGCATCGCTTTCGCGCGGGTTCGTTATGAAATTGGCTATCTGGTCCCACAGCCGCTTCCCAGCGGTCAAGCTCCACCGATCAAGTTTTACGTTCACGCCGGTGCGAACGAGTTCCTGTGCAATGAAATCGACATCGCGACCTTCGTTGTCGGCCCAGGCATAGGTGATCCATATAGTAGCCACGCGACCTATCATAACCCGCGGCGCTTTGACCGGGGCGGGGTTGCGGCCGTCGCCCGCCGTGGCGAGGTCAGTATCAGCAAGAGTGCCGGGCCGATCCCTCTGGTACACACACACGCACGAGCAATGACACCACGTTTGCTTCGCAACGCGGTCGTGGAGGTGGCTCGTAGCCGCTTCGTTCGCAGCATCGGCAAGGCGCAGCGCTTTGGGGGGCGTTGCCCACTCGGAAGCAATTCAAGTTGACGTCTAGTCCCCGTCTTGTACTTTGGCCGGGTGGGAGACATTGCCCCGAAACACGGGCAAACAGGCAGTTGAGCGGGCAAGGTCCGCCCGGCGGGCCTCAGCTTCCGGCCGGCCATCCACTCCTATTGGGACGCATTCCGGGATTTTCCAGGAGTCATCTTCGGATCCCATTTTCCAGATAGTCCCCATCCCGGAACCGGGCATCTGCGGCGGCCTTCCAGACCGCCTCACAAAAGCTTTGCGAAAGGATGCGCCAACTCAGTCGTCGCTCGTCCGGCCGCGCAGTTTCTTGGAGGCGGAGCGTTGCGATTTTGCAGTGAGCCGACGGACCTTGGAGCCGAGCGTGGGCCGGCTTGGGCGGCGGGTTTTCG
>CAYRWE010000227.1:0-8199 GCA_964427655.1 uncultured Solibacteraceae bacterium
GATGCCGGTGGAGCGGCTACCGACCCTTCTCGGCTATTCGGGCTACGCGACCGAATGGCCGCTCTTTGCACCGAAGCGGCCATTTGCTCCAGGATGGCCGGGCTGACAATTCGCGCCGCACCTGGCGCTTGCCGTGGCCACGCGCTCCCGGCCGGTCCACACGGTGGAAGCCGTCAAGTTGCACGAGGCGTCCCCGGCGGACCAATGGCCCGCCGCGACAACCGGAGAAACGCCGTTGATGGCTCGGCCCCCCTGCGGCGACCGGGATTTGGCAACCAGCAGTGCCCTATCAGCACAGGAGCCACGACCGACCAGCAGCAGTTAATCCTTCTATTCGGTTCGTGCAGTGGTTCCGGTGTGTGCCAGGATGGCCCGCAGCCGATCGGGCACGATCACGATCTGGCCGGTCGTGGCGTTGAATGTGAGGGCGCCGTTCGTCCGCCAGGCGTTCAGGATCCTGATGATGCTGCGAGGCGTCGTGCCCAGCAGGTCGGCCAGGTCGTGCTGCCGGAAGCGCTCGCCGAGCCGCACCCCGTCTGCGGCGGGCAGGCCGGACAGTGCCGCCAGGTAGAGTAACTGCCGCGCCAGCCGTGCCTCCAGCGGCTCGAACGTCGCGTCCTGCAGCAGCGTGTAGGTGCGGCGCAGCCGCCCGGCCATCATTCGGCAGAGCGCTAGCCCCAGGTCCGGCGCCGCCCGGACTGCCGCCAGGAACGACCCGGCTCCGATCCGGGCCAAACGCACCCGTCCTGAGACCACGGCATCCGCGGTTCGTGAACCGCCATCGATCACCGCGATCTCGCCGAACAGATCGCCGGCGCGGAAAACCTCAACCATCAGATTCTTGCCCCGGCAATCGGCAGACCCGATCCGCACGGCGCCTTCGCCGGCAACCATCGCGTAGACCGCATCGGCGGCGTCCCCTTCGGCAAACACCAGGGTGCCGTCGTCGAGGTCAAGCAATTGCGCCGACATCTCCAGGCCGCGGCGAATGGCCACCGGCAGGTCGGCAAACACCGCCATGGGTGCCAGCGAAAGCATGCCCTTTCTCCGCGGACCAGGATTTCGCGGGCGGCCAGCCAACTTCCCCGGCACGGGCTGGAGGGCCGCAACCGAAGCCTTGGATTGTTACCAGTTTCGCATGACCTGTGCTAGGTTGCCGCCCCTGGCAGAGCAACCAGCACCCCGGAGAGCAGGGATGGCGGTTATCCGTCAGTTGCAGCCAAACCGGCAGCCGCCTGCCCCCCAGCAGGGGCGCGACGATGCGAAGGTCGTGCGCGGGCCGGCCGGGCTTTCCGACACGTCGCCGCCGGGTGCCCGCCGGCTGGTCGCGGTGATGCATGCCGACGTGGCCGGCTACAGCCGCCTGATCACGATGGACGACGCCGGCACCGTCCGGCGGCTGCGGTTGCTTCGGCGCGCGCTGATCGGTCCCGCTTTGCGCCAGCATTCCGGGCAGATCGTCCAGACCGGCGGCGATAGTGTGCTCATCGTATTCGACAGCATCGAAGGCGCGGTCGACTGTGCCGTGCAGGTGCAGCACCAGTTGCCGCTTTACGATGGCGACCAGCCCTCGGAACGGCGCATCCGCTTCCGGATTGGCATCGATGTGGGCGATGCGATCCCGCAGGCCGGCGACCTGCACGGGGAGGCCGTGAACATCGCGGCGCGGCTGCAGGCCGCCTGCCCGCCAGGCGGGGTATGCATTTCCCGCGCGGTTCGCGAGCACATCCAGGATCGGCTGGGCGGCGGTTTCGTGCCGATGGGGGCGCTTGCACTGAAGAACATCGAGCGTCCCGTCGAGGCATTCGTGCTTCGCCTCGATGCGGTATCCGTTGCCGTGCAGCCGCCATGGTCCGCCGCGCGCCTGCGCCTGGCTGTCCTGGCGGGTGTGGCCGTCGCGATAGTAGCCCTTGCCGGTGGCGCTACGTGGTGGCTGCGGGAGCGGACCCCGGCGTCCCCTGCGGTCGCCACCCCGTCGCCGGCGACCGTGCCGGCCCTCGCCGCACCGCGTCTCGTCGCCTACTCCCCACAGGACCGGCGGCAATCGATCATCGTGCTGCCGTTCGAGAACGGCAGTGGCGACCCTGCAAAGGACAGCGTAGCTGACGGCATTACCCGCGACGTGAGAACCCTGATCGCCCGCAGCAGCGGCGGCGCGATGGTCCCCGCAGCGATCGCCGCGGCATACCGGGGCAAGACGCTCGACCTGCGCGCCATCGGGCGGGAGTACAACGTGCATTTCGCGCTCATGGGGGATGTGCGGCGGCAGGACGGGCGCCTGGCTGGATCGGCAACCCTTTACGATACCGAAAATGTTCGTCGGGTTTGGTCGGCGCCGTTCGACCTGCCGGACAGTCCGGACGGGTGGCGGAGTATCGTCCAACGCATCAACTATAACGCCTGGCAGGGGATGGTGGACGCGGAGGCTTCCCGCGCCATGCGCGAGCATCCGGACAACCTGGACAAGCGCGATCTCATGTTGGCGGTACTATCGACGGCTCCTCCGGCGAATGAAACGAAGGAGGGCGACCTCGCGCGGATTGCGCTGATCGAGCGGGCGTTGGCGCTCGATCCCGACTACCTCTGGGCGCTGGAATACGAAGCGCGATACCGTGCAGATTTGGTGTTGCACGGCTTTTCATCCGATCCCGACGCTGATCTGGCTATCGCCGCGAAGGCGGTGGACCACATGTTCAAACTCTCGCCGGACAGTAGGTTCACTCTGACGACAAGAGCGATCGTGCTGTACGCGCAAGGCAAGCTGGACGAGGCGGCGGCGCTCCAACGCAGGGTAATCGAGTTGGAACCGCTGGAGAGCAACCGATATCTCCTGTTTGGCTTCATCTTGTTGGACCAGGGGCACAGCAAGGAGGCGCTGGACGAATTCATGACCGCGAAGCGGCTCGCCGCGGAAACCAACCCCGTCTATGCGAGCGATGAGGGCATCGCCCTCGCGTTGGCAGCGAGCGAACGGTGGTCGGAGGCGATTGCCCAGGCTCGGCTGGCGATCGCGGAAGCCCCGCCCGCCAGCGGCTGGGTTGCGGAAATGTCCCGGTTGGCGCTGATCGCGGCCGAGAGTGCCAGCGGGCAGGATGCGGCGGCGCGGGCGGAGTTGCAGGAATTCCTCGCCACCCCGAGAAGGGTTCGTAGCATGTCGGAGATTCCAAAGTCGTCCCCCTTGGTCGCCAACGCGAAACTGGCCGAAGCCCTGCGCCGTGCCGGCATGCCGGAGCAGTGATTCGGCGCAGGCGGCCACAAGAAGATCGTCAATCAGCACGCTCGGCCGGCAGGGCATTGCGCGGTGGTACGCTGTTTGGACGTTCCGTGTTGCTTACACCGCATCGACCGCCGAGATCAGCTCCTGGCGTATGCGTTTGGGCCGGATGGTCAATTGCCCGATTGCTGTGTCGTAAGTCAGCAGGCCGCGCGACCGCCAAGCGTTCAGGATCGTTATGATGCTGCGCGGCGTGGCCCCGAGCAGATTGGCCAGGTCGGCCTCTCGGAGGCGACCTTGCAGGCGCGCAGTCTCCTCAATCGGCTGCCCGGATAGACTGGCCAGGTAGAGAAGTTGGCGTGCCAGCCGCACCTCCAGCGGCTCGAACGCCGCATCGAGGAACAACGAGTAGGTACGCCGGATGCGGCGAGCCAGCATGCGGCACAGGTTTATGCCCTGGAGTGGCGTATCGGCCAACACGCTGAGGAAGGTTGGGCCATCGATCCGCGCCAGTCGCACACTGCCGTCGGCGGTCGCGTCGGCGGTGCGCGTGCCGCCGTCGATCACCGCGATCTCGCCGAACAGATCGCCTCGCTGGAGCACCTCGACCATCACTCTCTTGCTGCGCCGATTGATGGAACCAATCCGGACCTGTCCCTCGCCACCGACGATGGCATAGACCGCATCGGCCGCGTCGCCCTGCGCGAAAACCTTTGCGCCATCGAGCAGATCGAGGACCATGCTGGCACCCTCCAGTCGCCGCCGCGCCGCGTCCGGGATACCCTCAAGTATTACAACACTCGCAAGCAAGCTCATGGCGCTCGCCCCCAGGTCTGCTCCGGGGTGTCAGCATGGCAAAGGCGCGGCCCCTGTGGGCAGGTCAGTCTCTATGATCGCGTCGGGCATGGACAACCCCACCGGAAGCCCTGGCATCGACGGCAGGACGGACTGCCGGCCGGATTGGCCTGTTCATCTGCGCTGCCTCGCGGGGCTCGGTGGTGAGCAAGACCCAACAAGGCACCCGTGCAGGGTATCGTCGCCCTGCACAGGCCTCCCCGAACCGCCAGGCACGGAAGCGAAGGTTACGAGAAGTGGGAATTGAGGAGCGCGGTCAGCGGCGCCGGCAGCTCGATGGGCAACGTCGTGGCGGTCCCGATCAGGGTGCCGTCGGCAAAAGCCGTGGTGCCGAACACCTTGTTCAGCTCGTTGGCCGCGGGCCCTGTCAGGGTCAGCTTCATGTCGTGACCGATGTCGAACACCGCGTCGATCGCCGGCACGCCGTACTGATCCACGACCAGTGCGCCGTTCGCATAGACGTCGGCGTCGACCTGGCCGTTCTTCGTGTCGAACAGGAAGTCGCGGAAGTCCACCGAGTTCGTCCCTTTCGACAGCTCCAGGCCGCTGCCCTCGTTCAGGATCACCGTGCCGTCCTCGCCCACGGTGCCGCCGGTGATCGCAAAATTCACGACCGGACCCTTATGCTCGGCGTACATGGACGCCGACCCGAGCGGCGTCTCGGTGATGCCCAACGACTGCAGGGATGCGGCTCCGGTCAGGGTGAGCGTGGTCATGCCACCGATGATCGGGTCCTCGGCGACGCTGAATGGGTGCTGGAAGCCCTTGCCGGTAACCGGCTCGGCCGCCAGAAGCGAGAACCAGGTTTTCAGCACGGACGGCAGTACCGCCCCGGAGGCGCCCGCCTGGGCCGGGGGCGGGGGAGGCGCTCCGAACAAGCCGTAGATGTAGGTCAGAAGTTGCTCGGTCGGCGTCGCAATGCCGTTGGCCGCTATCGTGTAGAGCGGCATGTTTCCGTCGTAGACGAGGTGATTGGCGCCGGCGCCCGTGGTGACGTTGCCGTAGATGACGTTGGTCTGAAGGTCGTAGCGAAAATCCTGCTGAACCAGGATGGCGCCATTGGGCGCCGTTATCTCGAGCCCAGTGCCCTGGTGCAGGATCGTCCCGCTGTCCCCTCCGGTCACCGGCATATTGAACATGACGCCATAGTACGGGGCGCCAGAGTACGGGGCGCCGGGCTGCAAGGGTGTGATCGTCAATGACCCGAGTGACGTCAGCGTGAACGGAAACCCGGAAGCGGCTGGGTCGCCCGCCCCGAACAGTACGTAGTCGCTGTAACCGCCCAGAATCGGTTCAGTTTCGGTGAACATCTTCGACTCTCCCCTGTTGCCGCGCCCGAGATCCCAACGCGGGAGGAGGTACGATGCAGCCGATGGCCAGGTCGAGCGCGGCGAAGGTGATGGCCGCCGGCGGCGTGATCCATCTCCCGGTCGGCGATGCGGTTCCCGGCGGTAACCAGTCCGCCCGCCGATGGCGACAAGAAAGCACACAACAGCACCCGCCGCTCTGACGTGCTTCACACCTCGCGCAGGGTCACCACGACTACAGGTGCAGCGGTGTCTCGGGCATGCCTGCCGCCGCCCAGGCCTCCCACCCGCCGAGGTACCAATACACCTCGGTGTAGCCGAGAGCGGCGAGGCGGAGTGCCAGGTTACAGCCGGCGAACCGTTCCGAGTTCCTTCGGTCCTTGCCGCACTATCGCGGCCCTGTCGCAGACCCCGGGGCAGCCGCCCACCCGCCGGTACTTTGTTACGGATACGCCAGGCGGCATCCGTAGGACAGCGGCGGCGTCATCCATCTCCCGGTCGGCGATGCGGTTCCCGGCCAAAGCTCGCCGGCAGAAGTTGCCGGCGACCGCCCGTCCGATGTCTGCTCTTGGAGCAGGTGCGGCCGTCCCTTAATCAAGCCGACCTAGCCGCTGTCCACCCGAACCGGCGGTCGGCGGGTCCAGCGGTAGGGGACGCCCGAACGCGACCCTGTGCAGACATAAGGCGGTCCGGCACCATGCAGGCCGCAGCCCGCGTCTCGACATGCGGCCTTTCAAGGGCTCCCGCCGTCGTGGGTCGACACCCGCATCAAGATGCTGGCTACCCGCGCGCTATTTCGTCGATCGGTCCCGTATTCCGGATTGTACGTCCGCCCAGTGGCGTTAGGCGCGCCGCAGCGGGTGCCATGGCCTTCTGCCGGATGCTGCGCGACAGCAAGCCCGCGGAAAGTGGTGCCCGGACGTGGCGCGGCCTTCGGCGCTATGCGATGAGGGGCAAGGGCCGGTTCGAGGCAGCTGGCGAGACGCGGTGACCGCCATCCGACGACGCTTCAATGGCCGCAATCACGCGATGGAGCTCGACCGCGTCCTCGAAGGTCGGCGCCGTGTGGGTGTTGTTGCGCAGATCGGACGCCAGCCGGGCGTAGACGCGCGCCACATTTCCCACCACCGCGTCGTCGGGGCAAGCCGTCCGTTCCCTGCTGATTGCCCGTTCTCGACTGGTCAGCATCCGGCGCGACCTGGAGAACCAAGTCCGCAGCCTGCTCAAGGAGGTCGGCCTGCTGTTCCCGCGGGCGATAGGCGGACGGTTCCGCACCCACGTGCGCCGGCTCGTGGACAACGAGCACGTGCTGCGCTCGATTGTCGAAGGGCTGCTGGCCGTGCATGAGCAGGTCGAGGAGCAGCAGGCGGTGCTCGACAAGCGCGTCCGCATGGAGGCACGGACCGACGAGACGACGCGACGGTTGATGAGCGTGCCAGGGGTGGGCGTCGTAACCGCCACAGCCTTCCGCCATACCATCGACGACCCGACCCGGTTCCGATCGGCCCAGTCCGTTGGGGCTTATCTCGGCTTGACGCCGAGGCGGAAGCAGTCGGGCGAGCAGGACTACAATGGCCGGATCTCGAAATGGGGTGACCGGCTGCTGCGGACATACCTGTTCGAGGCCGCCAGCGTCCTGCTGCACCGAACTCAGCGCTGGTCCGCTTTGAAGGCTTGGGGCAACCACCCGGCAACTCCGCGATGTGCCAAGGCGCAGGAAAGCGACGAGAAGCGGTTTTAGACGGGAGGGGCATCAGGCCGTCCTCATTCCCTTCGACGGCCGGCGGTTCGAGCGGCCCGGCCACCCGGCGGGAGACGTGTGCGCGAATACAGGGCCATCGATCGAAAACCGGGCTGCTGCCGCGGGCGGCGTGCCCGCGCCGGGGCAGTGACGGCATTCCGACTGCCAAGATCGTTGTGATTGGCACCAAACTCGTTGCGGTCATGCCCGGCAGCGGCTACGTTCGCTCCCGGTCGGGCCAGCTCAGCCGACGATATGGGAAATGTCAGATGAAGCTGCTTCTTGGGGTGAGTGCGTCCATTTTCCTAACAGTTCTGCTTCATTGGCCAGCGGTTGGCGCAGCAGTAACCGCCAAGGATGGACAATTTGTTGGATATAGTGATGGGACTGTCCTTGACAATCGAACAAAGCTAATGTGGGCAGCACAAGACAGTGGCAGAGAACTCAGCCCCGCTGAGGCAATTCAGTACGTAAAAGGCCTTGTGACTGGGGGCTTTTCGGACTGGCGACTGCCAACTGCAGAGGAAATTTCCTCTTTGTATGATGCAAGGAAAGAGCCACGTGGTGGAGCGAAAGACAGCGACCCCATGCCGGTCGCTACGAAGCTAATCCATGTCACCCAGTGCTGTTACCACATATCGGTAAGGCCGCAGCCTGGTCAGATTTTTCAGATCGGATTTCCATTCTTTACCTTTGAGGGAGGCAGAGTGATGGGTGCTGTGTTTGTGGGCGATAAGTCCATGGTCCTTCCCGTGCGCTCGTCCCAGCCGGGTCGAATGAACCGCTGAGCGCGAGTCTCCGTCGCTTCCTATAACCGTATAGCGTTACGAGACAGGCCGTTCGGCAAATTGTCGTATTCCGGTTGATACGACCAACGGTCGAGCGGTTCGCGTCGCAGCCGACCTGGCACGACCGGCGTTGCCACCGGGAGGCTGTCATTGTGGCGGGGCTGACTGATGCGCTTCCTTGGCTACACCATTGGGCGGTTTTCCGATTTAGGCCAGATCGTCGTTCGGAGAGCGATCACAGAGGTGGCTGGGGAAATTCGGACAGGTCGATAGGTAGAAAAACTGCCTGAGAGC
>CAYRWE010000228.1:0-4593 GCA_964427655.1 uncultured Solibacteraceae bacterium
TCGAGCAGCTTCACGAGCTGAGAGGCCTCCAGCAGCGTCAAGCCTTGAATCTGATCCGCAATTGCGTTTATATCCGCCATTTCACAAACTCCTCGTATTTTCGAAATCCGTTCCGGGAAGCGGCTTAAACTCGCCTGCCCGTTATGCCTGAAACTTGTTTTCCTTCACGCCCTGATCCACCACCACGGCCAGATTGCGGCCCACCGCTCCGATGGCCGAAGCCAACCGCTGCGCGGGCGCGTTGATCATGAACAACAGCCGCGCAAAGATTTGCTCCTTGGCGGGCATGTTGGCCAGCTCGACGATCTCGCGCACGTCGATGGCGCGGCCTTCCACCATCCCGGCCTTGAAGGTAAAGGACGGGTTGGCTTTGGCATAGACCGTCAACGCCTTGGCCAGCGCCACCGGGTCGTTCATGGTGTAGGCCAGCGACGTCATGCCGCGGAGGTCCTTCAAAACCTGCTCGGCGGCGGTCCCTTCGGACGCCTTCTCGGCCAGGTTATTTTTGATCACGCGGTACTTGCCGCCCGCGCTACGCACCACTTTGCGAAGCTCGAAATCCTGCGACACGCGCAACTTCTCATAGCCGGTGACGAACAGGTTCTTCGACTTCTCCAGGTCCTGGCGCAAAGCGTCGATATCTTTTTTCTTGTCGTCCTTGTTTTTCATGGAAACACCTGTCGGGCTTCAGACTGCCGCTTTTACGCTGAACGGCGCGGTATCGACGGCTACGCCCGGACCCATGGTCGAGCAGATGGTCGTATTGCGCACGTACTTGCCCTTGGCTACCGCCGGCTTGGCCTTGATGACGGCCGAAATCAGGCTGGCGGCGTTCTCCGAAAGCTTGTCGGCCTCGAAGCTCACCTTGCCCACGGGGGCATGGATGATGCCGGTTTTGTCCACGCGAAATTCCACTTTGCCGGCCTTCACCTCGCGAACCGCCTTGGCGACGTCCATGGTCACGGTGCCGGTCTTGGGGTTCGGCATCAAGCCGCGCGGCCCCAGGATTTTCCCGAGCCGCCCGACCGAGCGCATCATGTCCGGCGTGGCCACCACGGCATCGAAATCGGTCCAGCTCTCCGCCTGAATCTTCTGCACCATGTCGTCGCCGCCTACGAAATCGGCGCCCGCTTCGGAGGCTTCCCGCTGCTTGTCGCCACCGGCGATAACCAAAACCTTCTTGGACTTGCCCAGCCCGTTGGGCATCACCACGGTGCCGCGCACCATCTGGTCGGCGTGTTTGGGATCCACCCCGAGACGCATATGCACTTCCACGGTCTCGTCGAACTTGGCGAACTTGATCTTCTTAATTAGAGAGACGGCCTCTTCGAGCGGATACTCGCGGGCTTCTACCTGTTTCCGGGCGGTCTGATATTGCTTACCTGGTTGGCGTGCCATGTCTCCTCATTGGTGCAAGCGGTTCGCAAAAAAGCGCACGAACCTCCCACTGAGCAAATTTCAAAGGGACAACCAAAGTCTACAACATTCTTAAGCTGTTCCGCAACCGCCGGTAACGATTCCCGTGCACTCGCCATCTAATGAAGAGAATGCGATATCGATGGGCGGTCGTGGGTCTCTGGTTCGCCATTCTCGGTCATGCTCAAGATCCCGGCAGAAACGATGGATCTCAGCAGGCGCCAGCGCCGCCGGTCCAGGCCGAGGAGGACAAGCGCATTTTCGGCGTAATTCCCAATAACCGGACCACCGAGAACGCGATTCCCTTTCACAGCATCACATTCCACCAGAAAATGGCGATCGCGGTAAAGGACTCCTTCGACTGGCCGGTCTACCCGACGGCGGGTCTTTTCGCGACGCTCTATCAGCTCGAAAACTCAAATCCCTCATTCGGCCAGGGCATGAAGGGATACGCCAGGCGCTTCGCGGCAGGCTATGCCGATCAGACCGTCGGCAACCTCATGACCGAGGGCCTGGTGCCCGGGATCTTCCACCAGGACCCGCGCTATTTCCGTCTCGGCGAGGGCACCAAGAAAGGCCGCGCCTGGTACGCCGTCAAGCAGATCTTCGTAGCGCGCATGGATTCCGGCCGCAGGACCTTCAACTTCTCGGAATGGGGTGGTAACGCCGTGGCCGTGGCGATTTCGAACGCCTATTACCCCGATACGCGCGACTGGAACGACAACCTCCAGAAACTCCTGATCCAGTGCGGCACGGACACCTTCTCGAACATCCTCAAGGAATTCTGGCCGGACGTCAAGCGCAAGCTGCATCACCAGCACGATGAACCGCTAGCCAGCGCGGCGCCCAGCCGGTAAGCCTGGGCTTCCTGAATAGCTGAGCATCCCGCGCGGTCCGGGCCTCGACACTCCCCTAGCGCCGGCCGTTCCGGAAAACCGTTCCTTCCTTCATAACGAAAATCACGTCGCTGGTGGCTTTGATGTCGGTGATCGGGTTACCGGGGACGGCCACGATATCGGCCAGCATTCCGGGCTTGAGCACGCCAACCTTGTCCTGAAGGCCCACAAGCTCGGCTGCCACCGAGGTGCCGGCCTTGAGCGCCTGCGCCGGGGTCATGCCGGCCGCGACCATCAGGGCGAACTCGGTGGCATTCTGGCCGTGAGTGTAGACGCCCGCATCGGTGCCGAGCGCGATGCGAACCCCGAGCGCCAGAGCGCGGCGCATCATGGCGTCCTGCTGCGCCACAGCGCGCGCCGCCTTCTCGTGCACCAGGGGCGGGAGCTTGGATTGCATCAGGCCCACGCGCGTGGTCAGGGTGGGCACCAGGAAAACGCCGTGCTCGTGCATCATGCGCAGCGCCTCGTCGTCCAGAAACGTGCCGTGCTCGATGGAATCGATCCCCGCGCGAATGGCCCGCTTGGCCGCTTCGGCCCCGTGCGCGTGCGCGGCAGCCTTGCGGCGCTGCGAGTGAGCCTCCTCCACCAGCGCGTTCAATTCGAGCTGCGACAACTGCGGCACGTCCACGTCGTCGGTCGGCGACAGCACGCCGCCGCTGGCGCAGGTCTTGATCACGTCGGCGCCGTACTTGATGGCGAATCGCACGCCGTAGCGCGCCTGGTCGGGGGAGTTGACCACGCCCTGCTCGGGACCGGTCTCCGGCCCGAACAGGCCGAAGCGGAAGCCGGCGCCATCGTCGCAGTGGCCGCCGGTCGATCCGAGCGCGTGAACGGAAACCAGCATGCGCGGCCCGGGGATCACGCCCGCGGCGATCGAGTTGCGCAGGCCCACGTCGATGAAATCGTTGCCGCCCAGGTCGCGCACCGTGGTGAAGCCGGCCATGAGCGTATCGCGGGCGTTGACCGTCGCGCGGATGGCTCGCTCCGAAACGGGACGCCGCATGCCCAGCACCGTGGAGCCGTCATAATCCGGGTTGAACGCATCCGTGAGGTGCGTGTGCGCGTCGATAAAGCCCGGCAGCAGCGTGGCGTCTCCCAGGTCGATCACGGTGGCCCCGGCCGGCGCGGGTGTGCCCACCGAGACCACCTTGCCGTTTGAAACCGTCACCAGACCGGGTTCCACAAGGCGGTCGCTCACGCCGTCGAACAGGCGCGCGGCCTTGATGGCGTAGACGCGATCCTGAGCATGCAAAGAGAGACAGGCGAAGATGCAGCAGAGCAGCGATGCGCGTTTCATAAGGCTCAGGGTAGCAGAGCGCCGCCGGCCACCGGCGGATGCAGCCGGCACGCCAGCGATATCGCCGACCCGTGACGAGCGACCTCGTATCGACCTTACTGTATAGCGACCGTGGCGTCGGTCCTGGAGGACGCCCCACCAATGGTAACGACCAGGGGCACCGCACTCCCGACGGTAGCATCGGCCGGGATGAGCAGGTTGATTTGCACTTCCCCGGAATACACCAGACCGTCGAAAGCTACATTCGCTGCGGGAACCTGAACTCCTCCGAGGCTGACACTTACCGGGAGCAAGGGAGTGGGAAATGGCGGGCCGGAGGGCTGTGTGCCATCCGCCAACGTGGCATTGAGGGTCCCCTGTCCGGTGATCCAGAACGCAATGTATGTGTTCCGGCCGGCGGCGTTCGAGCTGGAATTGAACGTTCCATCCTGGTAATTGACGGCCCAGGCCTCGCCGGGTCCATAAGCCTGGGTGAAAATTCCAGGCGAGGATCCCACCACACCGATGGATACGATATTGCTCTTCACGCCGTTGAACTCGACCTGAATCGTGGTGCCCTGACTGCCCGCTACGTTAAAGGGCACCAGCGCGTTGACCTGCGAATCCTGGGCATAGGTCAGGAAAGCCTGCGTCCCGCCGATGGAAACGCTGGTTCCCGACAGTTGCGTGGTCATGGAAGAAGCCACGC
Source organism: uncultured Solibacteraceae bacterium (assembly GCA_964427655.1). GTDB lineage: Bacteria > Acidobacteriota > Terriglobia > Bryobacterales > Bryobacteraceae > CAVQNQ01. The sequence goes on from CAYRWE010000228.1 coordinate 4,298, forward strand.
CGGTGGCCGGACCGAGTCCACTCCCTTTGATGGCGATGAACTCATTGGGAGCTATTGAGCCCGTCTCGAAGCTGGCGGCGTTGAATATGTTTTCGACCGAGATCTGGGGGCCCGCGGAGACGGGCGAGATCTTGGCGACAAAGCCGTGGTAGCAGCACGCCAGGCTGTCGCTGGAGGTCGGCTGGAATGCGCCGGAAGTCGTGATCAGACCCGTGCCGATGTGATTGCCGGCAAGGTAGATGTCGCCGGCGGAATCGATCGCCAGCCCGGCGGGCCCCGCAGTGTGCAGTCCGTTG
>CAYRWE010000228.1:4603-8141 GCA_964427655.1 uncultured Solibacteraceae bacterium
ATCCGATATACGTAGAGAACAACAACTTCGAGCCCGTGGGGTCAAGCTCGGCGACAACCACCTGCTGGGAACCGCCGTCCGGGGTGGGCTCAACGGGATCGACCAACTGGAAACCCGGTCCGCCTTGTCCCATGATATAGACGTCCCCGTTTCCATCTACCTGAACGGGGCCCGTGAAGAATAGCGCGTCGCTCCCATCGGATTTTGCGCCCCCCACGAAAGTGGACCAGACGATGGAGGTGCCGGTGGGATTCAGCTTGGTCACGTGGGCTGCCGCGCATGTCTGTCCATTCGGACCGCAGACGGTATTGTAAGCGCCGCTCGTCACGGGAAAATCCTTCGAATTGGTGTATCCGACTATATAAGCGTTGCTGGCGCTATCGATGGCGATACCGCTGATGTAGTCGCCGCCTGTTTTAGCTTGCCCGCCCAAGTAGGTGGCGTAAGCCAGCGATGCCCCACTGGCGGATGTCACCGGATTGAACTTGGCGATGAAGCCGCGCCAATTAAGCGAATAGACCCCATATTGGGGGTCAAGAGGAGCGGCAGTGGGCTGGACAACGCCGGCGGTGGTCGGCAGTTTGCCGGCCATGGTCTCGCCGACCAGGTAGAAATAGCCGTTTCGATCCACCGCGACTCCCGTGCCCCAGGTCGCACCGCAACCGTTGGTGCAGCTAAATCCATTCAAGTCTCCGAAGAGAGTGGAATACAGCAGTTGGGCGCCGGTGGAATCGAATGCCGCGACGAAGGCGTATTGGGGCGAGCGCCCACCAGTCGTGTTTCCTCCGATCACCGCGCCGCTGGTGGTGGGAAAGCAGCCTTGGAACGTATAACTAGTGGAGCAATACTCATCCTCGTTGCCGGCGACGTAAGCGCGGCCGGCGCTATCCACGGCGATAGCGGTTGCATATGCGTACGCGTAGCCGCCCAGGAATGTGGAGTAGACAATGCCCGATCCGGTGGAGTTCAGCTTGGTCACAAAGGCGGAAACGTTAGAGCTGTAGCAGGTTGGAGTGACGGGCCCTTGATTGCTAGGATCCGGGTCGCAGACAGTCTGGTACGCTCCGTTGGTTACCGGAAAATTGGCCGAGTTTGTCTGACCGGTCACGTAGGCATTGCCGCTGGAATCCACCGCGATGGCGTAAGCATAGTCGGAGCCGTTGCCGCCCAGGTAGGTGGAATAGACCAGCGAACTGCCATCCGGGCTGAATTTGGTCACAAAGGCTGAAGGCCATATCCCGGGACTGACGGGACTGCCTGCCGGTCCCTTTGCCGGAGGCGCGCTTTGATAAGGGTTCTTGGTTGGGAAATCGATCGACTTGGTGTAGCCCGTCACATACGCGCTGCCCGCGCTGTCCAAAGCGAGGCCCTGCGATGTGCCAACCACAAGGTTACCGGGGCCGGTCGTATACCCGATGTTATCGGTGCTGGTTCCGCTGACTCCTTCAAGGTAAGTGGCATAGCTCAGCACGGGATCGATGATCAGCTCCTTCGAACGGTCATAGCTGCCGACCCGGAAGCGGATGCGGTCCCCGGCCACCGCGAACGAGCCTGCGACGCGGATCTTCCTGTCTCCATCCATCTGGTACAGCACCGGCTTCTTGAAGCCTGCCGGACCGTTGGGCGCACGCAGTGCTAAATTGCCCTCCGCGTCAACGTCGGCGCGGGCACCCTCGATTTGCCACGCGATGCGGCTGGGGTCGACGCCGGGAGCGACGACGAAGTCGTATTCCAACTGGCGCTGATTCCCATAGAAGACCAGATCCACACCGGGATAGATCTGGGGATAACTGACCTTTCCATAGGTGGGAATGCCGGAGCGCCACTGCTTCGGGTCGTTGCCGATGAAGTAGCTCACCACGCCGGGCTGCGGGGACAGCCCGACCGCGCCGGCCTGGGGATTTGCACCGACCAGGCTCATGCGCAGGGTGCCGACTGACGCGGCTTCGGGCGTCTTCGCCGCCGCGGCCGGGCGCAACTGCCGCCGCTCCAGGTTCAGGACGACCGTGCCGGGAGTGAGGAAGAGTGCGTAGCCGTCGCCGCGCGAGAGAAACTGAACCGTAGAATCCGCCTGGCCCTGGTTCGGCTCGAAGCTCAATGGCACCTTCGCGAACTGCGCCGCGGGACGATTCGCTAACAGCGGGAGAGATTGCGGGTTTCCCGCCGCCAGCGCCGCCTGCCGCTGGCCGTCTCGCGGGGCCGCAGACGCGCGCGGCCAGCCAAGGCCGAAAAAGATCGACATTACCGTGAGCGCCGCGATAAGCCGTGGCGCATGCGACCGCCGCGTAACCGAAGACCGTTCGCTTGTCATAGCCGTTGTACCTCTAGGTGCTCCCGGGATGTGCGGGAGCCTTTTGGCCACAAACAAGCATAACCCGATCGGAGCCGTTTCTCCATTACCCTTCAGGTACGCCGTGGCTAGGGCGCCGCTGAGTATTCGGGCAGGGTTATGACGGGGAAGCTCCGGGCGTGCCCGCGCAAGCGCGCGACCGCGTTGGGGCCCGCGGGCGAGGACGGCAAGTACGCTTCCGCGGCCGGCCGGGCGTTTCGCGTTTGCAGCCGCAGAAAAAAACCCGGCGAGGGTTCCGCCCACGCCGGGCCGCGTCGTTCCAATTTGACCCTGTATTGGTAACTTCCTGGTCCCCTTCGTATCGGGGCAGGGTCTCAATTAATATAACACGATCACTCGATGGTGGCTTTGTCGATGCGGTCCAGCCGGGCGAAATGATCGGTGAGATATTGGTTCCCTAACCGCATGATCTCGCGGGGATCGGGGCCTTGCCCGTTGGGCGCCATCTCGCCATAAGCGTTGTAGAGTCGCTCCACCACATCCATGCCCGAAATTACCTGGCCCACCGGCGCGAAGCCGTCGCGATCGAGCGAACGGTTATCCTTCAGGTTGATGAACAACTGGGTGGCGCGCGAGTTGCGCGAACTGGTGGCCGCGAAGGTCACGGTGCCCTTCACGTTGTGGCGCTTCACGGGATCGTCGGGAATGAAGCCGTTGGCCCAAAGCTGGGTTGTGTCCGGATCGCCATTGATGCCCCATTGCACCACGAAATTGCGCACCACTCGGTAGAAGCGGTTGCCGTCGTAGTAGCCGAGTTTCACCAGGGAGTAGAGATGATCGGCGCCGTGGGGCGCCCAGTCGCGGTGCACTTCGAGGATCACGGTGCCTTTGGAGGTGTCCAGGTTCACCTTATAGAGATCCGGCGCCTGTTCGTTCCCGGGGCGCGCCGCGGGAGCTTCCTTCTTCACACCGGTCGAGGCGCCGTCCGGCGACGAACAGCCCGCGAGCGCCAGCCAGAGGGCCGCGCACGCTGCCATTGAGAGGGTCCATCGCATGTCCATTCAGTATGCCATGCTGGAATCAGTCCCATGGCCGAATACGACGATTTCGCCTGGTTCTACCACCGCTACTGGAACGAGGAGTTTCATGGCCTGGCGTTCCCCATCCTGGAGCGCATCTGGCTGCCCCGCGTGCCGGAGGGCGCGCGCATTCTGGATGTGTGCTGCGGAACCGGCTACCTGGCCGGCC
>CAYRWE010000229.1:0-8119 GCA_964427655.1 uncultured Solibacteraceae bacterium
AAAATCCGTCGTTCTTCACTGAACGTGTGGGTTCGACCCCCACCTTCGCCACCAGCAATCCCCGCCGCCGGTGCCGATGCTCCCTATGAAATTGCAGTTCCGATCCACCTCTCCCGATGATGCCGCGGCGATCTCGGCTTTGCTCGAAAAGACCTTCGGCATGGGCCCGGAGAACCCCTCGCTCGAACCCGGGATCATGCGGTGGAAGTATTGGGATGAGTGGTCCGATTGGCCGGAATCGCGCGGCTATGTGCTGACGCAGGACGACGAGATCGTGGCCCACGGCGCGGTCGTTCCGCTTACCTGCCTGTGGGAAGGGCGCCGCATTCGGGTGGTCCGCGTGATCGACTGGTGCGCGCGGGAGAAGCCGCCGGGCAGCGGCGTGGTGCTCATGAAGCGCATCGGGCAGATGGCGGATGCGGTGATGGCGGTCGGCGGAACGGCGGTGACGCTGAAGATCTTCGCCGCGCTCGGCGCAAAGAACTCGGGATCTTACCGGAGCTACGCGCGCCCGCTCAGACCGCTCCGGCGCCTGCTGGCTGAGCGCGACGCGGACTGGCGGGCCGGGGCGCGCTTCGCCCGTGGACTCCTGTGGTCGCTCCGTGCGCCCTCATCCGTGCCCGCTGGCTGGGAGGCCAGCCGGGTGACGGCGGATCAGCTCGCTTCCACCGCTTTCCCGAAGCCTGTGCCGACGCCCGGAATGGCGGTCTTTGAGCGCTCCACGGCCAGCTTGAGCTACTATCTTCGCTGTCCGGCGATTCCCTTCGAGCTGTATGCGGTGCGCAAGAACGGGGAAGCGCGCGGATACTTCCTTCTGGCCGTTGCCGGCCGCCAGGTCCGTCTGGTCGAATCGTGGGTGAATTCGAGCGACGCCGCGGATTGGCGCGCGCTCCACCTGCTCGCCATGCGGCAGGCCCGGCAGCATCCGGAGGCCGTGGAGTTCGCCACCATGTGCAGCGACCCGATCACGCGGGAGTCGCTCGAGTGGTGCGGCTGCCACGATCGGGGCGGTTCGGAGTTGCACCTACTCGATTGCGCCAAACGGGGCTTGCCGGACGGGAACCTGCGTGTGCAGATGCTCGAAGGCGACGCCGCCTATTTGCACGGCGGTTTGTGGGCCTGAGACCTCGGCGGATCAGCGATTGACCGAGCGGGCTTCGAAGAACTCGACGATGAGTTTGTAAGAAGAGAGCGTTTCGAGGAATTCCGTATCCAACTCGCATTGGAATTCCTCCGCGATAGCCGAGAGCAGCGTGATGTGGGCCACGGAATCCCAGCCCGCGAGCGATTCCTGGCTTGCCTGAGGAATCTCCTCGGCCGGGAGATCGGGAAATACGTTGGCAAAGCAAGTGGTGACTCTGGATTCGATGTCAGTCATGTTCGTGGGTGGGGCATGCTTTAGCCTGCCCAAAATCCCTTGTTACTCTAGCGTCCGCGCCTCGTGGGGTAATTGCGTATGAAGGTGTTCGCGGGTCAGCTCCAAAATGCCCGGCTGGCCGCAATCGAGACCTTTCGAGCGCAGGAACTCCTGCAGCGGCCCGTTGCGTTCGGTGGGCCTGAAACATAACCGGATGGCCGTGACGCCCGGACGGCCGAGCAGATATTCGAGCATATGGTGCTCGATCTGGCGGGAAAACGCCCGGCAACTCAGCACCCAACTGGTGACCTCCACCAGGCCGCCGCATTGCCGTCCGGCCAAAACCCCGATGGTGCCCAGCGGCCCGAACCGGTCTTCGTACGCCACTCCCACGGCGAAACTACACTCGTCTTCCAGATGCCGCAGCCACTCGCCTTCGCCGATGCGCACACCATTCAAGTTGAATTGATTGGTCTTGTTGATCAATTCCAGAAGCCGCTTGTTCCCGCTGCTCTTACGTGTGTCGAAGGTCAACTTACCCTGCAAAGCGCGGACGAAATCGCCGTCGTCGGACTGTGCGGCGGCCTCCCGTATAGACGCGCTCGCGCGGATGCTGGCCTGCCGCAGCGCGTCTTCGCGGTGCACCGCCGGCTTGCCAAACAGGTCGCGAAGCTGCTCGAACAATTCCACGGCCTTGGCTGCATTACGCTTGTCGAACGGCAGGCAAGTCATGGCCGGGAATGCCGCCCCGACCTCCGCCAGCTCCATGGGACTGTCGTCCACGAATACGACACTCTCCGGGCCGATGTTCCACGCTTGTAGAATCTCGGCCACCGCCTGGGACTTGGGTCCCCAGCTCACCTTGACGGGGAAGAAAGCGGTGCCGGGAATCAGCAGATCCTCGCGGCGAAGCGCTTCCTCCGCTACCGCCGGGTCATTCTTCGAGGCGATGGCCAGCAGCACGCCCATCTCCGAGAAATGGCGCAACTGCTGCTGGAAAAGCCCATGAATCTGAGCATGTTCGCCCACTCCCCAGCACACCGCCCGAACTCCCACTTCGCCCACGATTCCGGACCACAGCGTCTCATCCAGGTCCGTGATCAGGCCTTTCATGGGGCTGGGCGGGTAGAGCAACTGGACCAACTGTTCGGCCAGCGCCGAAGCGTGCCGCAGGCTATAGAGGAAGCCGGCCGCCAGTTCCATATTCGGATCGCGGCGCGACGCTTCGGGACTTACCTTGGCGAGCCGCGACGGATGTAGAACTCGGAGGTTCGCGAGCCGCGCGGCCTCGGCAAGAAAGCCGGCAGCCTGCTTGTGCAAATCCGCCTCGGTGGCGCTCATTTGCCAGCCGGCCGTATGCCCCAGGAAGGGAAATGGGAGAGTCGGCGGGACCACGGCCACCGGCATCCGGGAGGCCAGCTCCTCCAACCTCGCGAGGATCCTGGCCCACCGCTCGCCGCAGTTCGCCAGAATGTCCGCTTCAACGGAAAGGCCCCAGCCGCCGCTGCTGCGCAGACCCAGGCGCGAATCCAGGTCGCCCCACTCGATGACCACCACCGCCGCCGTGGCGTCGGATTTGGTGGCGACGGCCAGCGTGCCATCCAGATCGCCGTAATGCCCCTCCAGGACATCCGCCGCACGATCCGGGAAACGCAGCGCGTAATGAGCCTTCAGGAACGTCGCCAGGTGCAGCGGCTGAAAACCGCAGACCAGGAAGATCTTCGACCGCGAGACCCCTTCCGGCTGCGCTTTAATTGTGGCAAGTGCCTGATTGAGCGTCAGTTCCACCTTCATCGATTTTACAGTGAAACCCGCGGTTCACCCGCCGCGGGCATCAAGGCCAGTAGCTGCCCGTACAACGGCAGACGGCGGTCTGCGCCCGAAAGCGGCGCCAGCTCTGGTCGCCGACGCCGACTCGCTTGATGTCGTAAGGCCGCGCCATGCCCGGCAGATTCGTTCCGCCGTGATACGAGAAGGCGGCCCGATAGCCGCACTCGCGGGCTATCTGCTGGGTCTGATCCGAGAAACTGCTGGCGGCTCCGACCGGATACGCTAGCGCGTCGGCTGGGATGCCCAGGTGTTCCATCAGCAGGGCGCGCGATTGGGCGAGCTCGTTGCGCTGCTGCTCGGGTCCCAGTTGCGCCAGCACGGGGTGGGAATGTGTATGCGACCCGATGGCCATCCCCCCGGCGATCATCTCGCGAGCCTCATCCCAGTTCAGAAAGCGGCGCAGGGTGCCCGGGATGCTGTCACCCTTCGCCGCGTCGTCCAGCTCCCCGAGGAAGCGCTCGGGATCGGCGTTTCCGGGTCTCTTATAGAGGTTCAGCACATCTCGCAGGCTCTGCGCGACGCCGCTGGCATCGAGATCGACGGCCAGCTCGGCGGGGTAATGCAAAGAGAAGCAGCGGCGCCGGGCGGTCTTGATCACGAAGGCGATGCGATCCCACCAGGGCACGCAGCCGGACCCCACCAGGCTTGTCACGAGGAAGAAGACGCCCTGCGCCCCATGCGAGCGCAAGATGGGGAAGGCGATCTGGTAGTTATCGAGGTAACCATCGTCGAAGGTGATCAGCACACGGCACCGGGGGGCCTTCTCTTGGAGCGTGCCATGAGCGAAAGCCATGGCCTCCTCCAGCGTGACCAGCGAGACGTGGCGCTTCAAATACGCGATCTGATCGTTCAACTGATCGCCGGAAGCCGAGAAAACGCCAGGGTCGAAGGGATCTTCGTCGGCGTTTCCGATACGGTGGTAATTCAGGACCAGCAACGAATCCCGCGCCTGAAGACGGCCCAGCAGGGACGTGGCGCCAGTCCAAAACAATGCGCGAGCTACGAGCTCGCGCTTCCCTCCGAGTGCCACCTTGCGAATATAGCATTTCGGAAAGTTCGAGCCGGACGCGTTCGCCGGAGGACTGTACGGTTAGAGGGCACTGCCGGGCCATGCTGTAAACCTCGGACCATGGCACGGCCGCGCTTGCGAGCGCACTCAGGAGCTGTATTTGAAGGCGCGGATGAGCTCGATTTCGCGATCCCGATATGGCGTTCCATCCGGGTAGAGAATGCAATGGAACCAGTTTTTCGGTTCCGGCGCACCCACCGGCCAACGCCACGGATAGTGGTGCTGCGCGGTGCCCGCGCACAGGCCCCAGATGTACCAGCCCACGTTGTATTTCGAGAAGTAGGGCAGGAAGGCCTCGAACGTATTGCCGAAGGTGCGCGCCAGGCACTCGGTGCAGAGCAGGGGCCGACCGGAATCGAGGGCCTGTTTCAGCTCCGCGTCGAAGGGCAGCAGTTCCGGTTCGCCGCCCTTGGGACTGCCGGGCAGTCCGTAGGTATGAAAGCTGTAAACGTCGGAGAGATCCTCGCCCTGCCACGTCGCGGTGAGGGGCTGGGAAGGGTTGACCTCGCGCGCACACCCGAAAACGTATTCGACCATGGGCCGATCTACCGGAACTGGCTCGTTGAACAAGTCCCAACAGACAATCCGCTGGTCTTTGGAATAGCGCCTCAAAAAGGCCTGCACGAACTCCTTGGCCACCGGTTTGACACGCTCGATGTCCTGCCGTGCGCTGACGATGTCGGGGCGAGGCGGCCGCTTGGGTCCGCCGTGCACACCCGGAAGAAAATCCGGGATCGGTCTTGGTTCGGCTGCCGCGGCCGGGTCCGGCTTATAAGACATGTCGCGAATGTTGTTGGTAACCAGGACCGGGATAAAGCTGAGGTTATGTTTGGCCGCGATATCCATGAGGCGATCCAGCCGGGAAAACAGGCCATCGCCCATCTCCTGGTAATTAATGGCCGAAATGAACACCCGGATGCTGCTGAGGGTCACATCCTGCGCCCAGCCGAGTTCGCGGTCCACCAGCCGCTCACTGGCTTCCGCCAGCGGGGAACTGGCGTCTTGCGTGACATAGTTGCAACCCTTGATGACGCCGAAGCGGGCCATATGCCGGTTGGCGCGTTCCGGGGTCCAGCGGGCTTTGCGGAGCGCCTTGGCTTCCGCCGACACATCGTCGCCGCGCGGCGCGGGCACTTGGACCGGCACGCTCTGGGCGCGAGCCAGATCCGGGTAACCGGCTCCCAGGACGGCACCCGTAGCCGCTAACAATTTCAGCGTATTTCGGCGTGTGATCTCGGCCGGCATAGATTCCTCAGTTCTCGATTCCGAACGCCGCTACCAGCGCGTCGTAGCGCTCCCGCGTAATGGGCAGCATTCCGCCGTGCCGCAGGTTGGGCGGCATCGAGTACTTGTTCCAGGCGGGCACGTTCGTGTATCCGGAGAGCTGGTACCAGGGGCCATTCAGGTCGAGCGCCACCGATATTCCATAGGCGATGCCCGGATACTGCTCATAGTAGAGGTACCAGGCTTTGCCGTCGGGCGAAGGGATCAGCATGGGAGCCTCACGGAAGTTGGGGCTGATGGGCGAGGATAGCTCCGAGTAGGGTCCGGTCAGGCTGGCGCCCGATGCGATGCGGACGGTCTTGCCGGTGGGAAATTCCGGCGTTGGGTAGCGCTCGTCCTTGACGATGGCGTAGTAGCGGTTGCCGGCCGCGCGGACGCTGACGTCGATGGTGGCGATTTCCCAGGGAAACAAGCGGCGCGGAGGATCGGAAAAGGTCTTCAGGTCCTTGGAGGTGACGTAAAGGGTCCTCTGGCTGGCCCAATAGCGTTCGGGATCCTCCTGGGTCCCCTCGACGCTGGGAGTGTGCCAGGTCAGCAGGTATTGCTCGGTGAACTTGTCGTAATCGAGCTTGGGGGCGCCGATGCGCTGGAGCGGATGCGGGTAGTCCGGCGTTTTGGAGAGGTTGGGCGTGTAATCGCCGTACTTGGTCCAGTGGATCAGGTCGTCCGAGACCCAGAAGTTAATGTCCGGAGCCGAATCGCTGCGGTTCCCGACCAGGTAATAGCGGCCGTCGTGGCCCACTACGATAGTGGAGTGGCCGTGGTAATCCTCGAAGACGCGTTTACCGCCGTTCAGCCGCTTCCAGTGCAGCCCATCCAGGCTCACCGAGTAATACAGGCGCCCGTAATCGCCTTCCACCATGTGGTTGAAAAGATAGGCCTCGTACTGGGGCTTGGTTCCCTTGGGTTGTCCGGGCGGGTCCGGCTGCTGGCAGCGGACCGGCACCGCCGCAAACAGAATCACGCCGAATAGGGCGGCACCGAGTTCCCGGAAACGCAGTTTCATGAATCCTCTCCCGTTTCTCTTTCGCGTCGATAGCCCACGTTCGCCCGGCTGGGACGCTCAAACCTCTTCCCTCCAAGCTGCCGGCGAGCATACGCTGTAAGAGTCTAAGTATTGATCTTAGCTGTTTCCGGCACAAGTCCGTCCAACGTCTCCCGACGGTTGCCAACATGTTACGAGACCGCTTTAACATCGGCTGCGGAAGGGGTACAATCTGTGAGTTGCCCGTTACGCCCACCGTCGACGAGAAACGCGAAGCGCTGGAACTGGCGTTGCAAAGCCGCACCCTGGCCCGCTCGGAGCAGTTGCGGACCTTTCTGCGCTTCATCTGCGAGGCGGAGCTTCAGGGCCAACGCCATCGCCTGACGGAGTACATCATCGGAATTGAGGTACTCCACAAGCCGGAGGGCTACTCTCCCGCGGAAGACTCGGGCGTTCGCACCAGGGCCTACGAGCTGCGTCACAAATTGGAGACGCTCTACGCATCGGAGTTGCGTGATTCCGAGGTTCGGATAGTCCTGCCAAAGGGAGCGTATTCCCCTCAGTTCATTCGAGTAGACAACTCTAACGGTCAACTGCAAGTGGCGCCGCCCAACCCCTTATCGAAGCCGTCCGCGGCGTCCGGGTGGAGCGGCCGGCTGATACTGGGGATGTGCCTGGCGGCGGCGGCTCTGGGCTCCGCAATCACCTATCTGGCACTTCGCGTCGGAAAACCGGCTGCGGACCCCATAGTCCGAGAAGCGTGGGGACCGCTCGGCCGGACGGATGCTGACGTCATGATTTGTGCGGCGACGCCCCTCCATCTTGTGGTGGGTCCGGCTTCGCACCAGGCGGCGGGCAGCAATACTTATCCCGCTCCGCCAGAGACGTATCCCCTTTTTCGCCAGCACCGGCCTCTGGAGCCGGGAGCGGAGCTGGGCCTGATCTTCACCGACAACGTGCTGGGTATCGGCACGATGAACGGTATCATCTCCGCCGTGAACACTTTAAGGTCGTTGGGTGCCTCTTACCAGGTGCTGCCGGAACGAATTACGCCGATTTCGGCACTTCGCAACCACAGCGCCATCCTGTTCGGGGCGCCGGTGGACAGCACGGCAATCACTTCCGTGCTCGAAAAGGCGCCGCTGACGGTGGATTACGAATCCAGCATCCGGGAGTTTGTCATCCGGGACCGCGATAAGCGCCAGACCCTTGCGCCTTCCAAGGACACAAGTGGCGAGTTTGTCGATGTTTATGGTCTGGTCACGGTGATGAACAACCGGGAATCCGAACGTGGGAAGCTCGGCTTGGTGGTCTTTTCGGGGATTACATCGACCGGCACTCAGGGCGCGGCCGAGTACTTCTCTTCGCCGGGCGCCCTCAAGGACTTGCGAAACCGCCTGGCGGGCGACGGCGCACATGGCTTCCCGTCGGCGTATCAGGTTGTGGTCAAATGCCGGTTCGCCAATCTGCTGCTGGTGAGCTACGAATACCACTCTCACCGGATCCTCGACAAGAACTGATTAGACATCACGACCACCAAACTAGTGTAGTGCGGCGGAAGTAGTAACCGATAACCACAACGCAGCGTCTCTAT
>CAYRWE010000230.1:0-8100 GCA_964427655.1 uncultured Solibacteraceae bacterium
ATGTGCTGACGATTTTCCCCGAGTTCTTCGAGGGGCCGTTCGCGCATGGCGTGGTCGGCCGGGCGCGCGAGTTCGGCATCGTCGAGATACGCATCCACAACCTGCGCGATTGGACCACCGACCGCCACAAGACGGTGGATGACCGCCCTTTCGGCGGCGGCGAAGGCATGGTGCTGAAACCCGAGCCGCTCTTTCAGGCGGTGGAATCGATCTGGCCGGAGCGTTTGCCCGGCCGCCAGGCCATCCTGCTTTCGGCGCAAGGGCGCATGTTCGACCAGGCCGCCGCCAACCGCCTCAGCCGGGAAAGCGAAATCCTGCTGATCTGCGGGCGCTATGAGGGCGTGGACGAACGCGTCGCCGAGCACCTGGCCGACGACGAGCTTTCCATCGGAAATTACGTGCTCAGCGGCGGGGAATTGGCCGCCGCGGTGGTGATCGATGCGGTGGCGCGACTGCTGCCCGGCGTGCTGGGGAACGATAGCTCGGCGGCCTTCGAATCGTTTCAGGAGACCGGGCACGGCGAAGGTATGCTGGATTGCCCGCACTGGACTCGTCCGGCGGATTTCCGCGGCTGGAAAGCGCCCGAGGTCCTGCTCAACGGCAACCACGAAGAGATCCGCCGCTTTCGCAGGCGCACGGCCCTGGAAAAGACCGCGCGGCTGCGTCCGGACCTATTGGCCAAATTGGCTGGACACGAAGCCCTCAAATCCACGGCCGACTCGGTTAAGATAGAAGATTACAAGGACATTTAAATGCAGAACGCGCTCGTGAGCAAGTTTATTCAGAAGAACAAGCGGACCGACATCCCCCAGTTCAGGCCCGGCGATACCATCCGGGTGCACGTCAAGATCAAGGAAGGCGACAAGGAGCGGCTCCAGGCATTCGAGGGCACCGTTATCGCCCGCAATAATACGGGCATGGGCGAGAGCATCACCGTGCGCAAGGTCAGCTTCGGCCAGGGCGTGGAGCGCATTTTCCCCGTCAACGCGCGCGTGATCGACCACATCGACGTGGTACGCACCGGCCGCGTGCGGCGCGCAAAGCTGTACTACCTGCGGGCTCTGCGGGGCAAGGCAGCCCGTCTCCGAGAGCGCGAATAGGTTCGCGACCGTAGCCATGCGGCCCCAGTCCGGGCGCGGCAAATTCCGCTGCGAGGCGACGCTGGAACGCGAGTTGCGCGCGCGGGGCTTCGGCTTGGTGGCCGGGGTGGATGAGGTCGGCCGCGGCGCCCTGTTCGGCCCCGTGGTGGCGGCCGCCGTGATCCTGGCGCCCGAGCGGCCGGTGCGCGGACTCAACGACAGCAAGCTGCTCGATCCGGAGCGCCGCGAGGCGTTGGATGCGCGGATTCGCGAGCGCGCCGTAGCTTGGGCGGTGGGTGCCGTGGATTCCGCCACCATCGATACGATCAATATCTACCAGGCTTCCCGCCTGGCCATGCGGCTGGCGGTTTCCCGCCTGCAACCGGCGCCCGATTTCCTGCTGATCGACGCCGTGCATATCGATCTGCCGATTCCCCAGCGGCCCCTCATCAAAGGAGATGCCCGCTGTCATGCCATCGCGGCGGCGTCCATTGTGGCCAAGGTGTACCGCGACCGCTGCATGTGCGTCTGGGACGAGGTCTACCCCGAGTACGGGCTGGCGGCCCACAAAGGCTATGCGACTCCCGAGCACTACCACGCTATCCAGGAATTCGGCCTGACGCCCTTGCACCGTCTCAGCTTCGAGCCGGTGCGCGCACACGCGCTGTTCCCGCTTGACGACACCGCGCAACTGGAGCTGTTCGACACGGCGGGTGCGGCATGACCCCGGCGGAACAGGCCGGCGGCGTTCCCGGGCCATCCGGCGTAGAGCGCCCGGTGTACCGCTGGTATCACAAGATGGCGGCCGTCATCTTCATCGCCATTTGCCTCGAAATCGGCTTCTTTCTGCTGGTCTTCCCCTGGACCGAATACTGGGACGGCAATTACTTCATCGGCCTGGCGCCCCGCCTCAGCCGTCTGTGGAGCAACCTGTATCTGCGCGGCGCCATCAGCGGCCTGGGGCTGGTCAACGTGTACATCTCGGTGCTCGAGGTTTTCCGCCTGCGCCGCTTCGCCAAACACTGAGGAGAATGTGCGCCGGCTGCTGCTGGTGGTTATCGCGCTGATCGTTTACGGCTCCCTCTATCCGTGGCATTTCGATTTCAGCCCGCGCGTCAATCCGCTGGCTTTTCTGCTGCACTCGTGGACCTTCCAGTGGGACCGCTATCTGCTGCGGGATGTCGCGGTCAACGTGGTGCTGTATGTTCCGCTGGGCGCGGCGGCCGCGTTGACACTGGCACGCAAGCACCGACGCGCCGCAGCGGCCGTTCCGGCGATTTTACTGGGGCTGGTCCTCTCGGCTTCCATCGAAATGGTTCAGATTTACGTGCCGGGACGCCAGTGCAGCCTGCTGGATGTGGCCACCAACGTCACGGGCACGGCGGCCGGCGCGTGCGCGGCACTGATCTTCTGGCCACGCTGGGTGTGGGCGAAGCTCTACCGCCAGCCGGGCGAGCGCCACGCTCCCGCTTCGGTTTTCCTGCTGGCCTGCTGGGGCGGCTATCAGCTCTATCCGTTTTTCCCCCTGCTCAGCCGGACTCGCCTGCGAAATGGCTTCGAGTATTTCTGGCACGCCTCCTCGATTTCTCCGGTGGAGATCTGGGCCAGCGCCGCCGAATGGGTGGCGGCCGCCCTGGCGATTAAGATCCTGGTGGGGCGCCTGCGCCTGTCCTGGCTGGTGTTGGCGATGGCTTGCCTGCCGCTGCGCATCCTGATTGCCGAGCGCGTTCTGGCGCGTGACGAGGTCTTGGGCGCCGCTCTGGCGCTGCTTTTATGGCTGGCCATAGACCGCGCGCTTGGCCTGGGTGGCCGGCCGGTCCTGCTAGCCGGGATACTGGGTTCGGCGATCGTGCTGCGCGAACTGGCGCCCTTTCACTTCAGCGACCGGCCGGCTCCCATCTCGTGGGTACCCTTCGCCGCCACGCTGGGCTCGCCCTGGCAGTCGGCCGTGTTGATCGTGCTCAGGAAGACCTTCGATTATGCGGCCGCCGTTTGGCTGGTGCGGCGAGCCGGCTGGTCATACGGCTATGCCGGCGCGTCAGTGGCGTGCACTCTGGCGGCGCTCGAAGCCGCGCAACGCTACCTTCCGGGGCACACCCCGGAGACCACCGATTCCGTGCTGGCTTTGCTCGCGGCCTTCGTGCTGTGGCGGCTCGATTCTAGTGGCCGCGCACTAGCGCGCTGACGCTGACCGTCGCGCCGCGTTGGGCATCCTGCGGGTAATCGCGCTCTATGGAGGCGGCGCGCGCCAGCAGGCGGCGGCCCTCGCTCTTGTGTCCGGTCTTTTGCAGGCAGGCGGCGTAGTTTCGCAGGAGTTGCGGAGCGTCCGCCGGAGTTACCGCGGCGCCTTTATCGATCAATGCGATCGAGCGCGCAAAGATCGGAGCCGCTTCACGGTAGGCTTTGCGGTCGAAGAGCGTCAGGCCCAAATTGTTCAGCAGGTAAGCGGCGATATCCGGGGAGTTGGCCGGCGCAGCATCGCCATCCACGAGCTCCAGGCCCTGGCGAAAAGCGGCTTCGGCTTCCGGCAGGCGTCCCTGCATGCGCCGCAGCGTGCCCTCGTTGTTCAGGACTGTCGCCTTCTGGACCGGGCTGACGCTGGAGCCTTTCAGGAGAGTCCGGATGCGGTCGAACAGCGCTTCGGTATCGCTGGCGCGGCCCAGGTTTTGATAGCTGACGGTCAGGCCGGAGAGAATCTCGACGAAGCGCTTGGGGTTTGGAGTAGGCGCTTCGGCTTCCAGATCCAGGGCTCGCGAATAGGCGTGCTCGGCGTCCCGATACTGGCCGCGGCAGTCGAAGGCTGTCCCCAGTACCTCCCACGCACGGCTTAACTCCTCAGGATTAGGTTTTGGCGCGGCCGAGAAAATCCGGATGCTGCGGCGCAGTAGATTGACCGCGTCTTCGCAGTGCCCCTCGATTTTGCGCACGGTGCCGAGTTCATAAAGCGGGCGGGCCAGCCACGGCTCGCCGGCTCGACTCGGCTCATTAGAGGCTCCGTCCTGCTCACGAAGCCCGAGTGCATCGGAATAGAGCGCATCGGCTTCCGCCCAACGGGCGCCGAGGAAGGCTTCCCTGGCGCGTGCGAGCGGTCCGTCCAAATCCAGCGGCTTCGACGCGACGTCGGCTCCGCACAACCTTCCCAGCGGCGAAAACCCGCAGAGACACACCAAGCCCAGCAAAATCCCTCTCTGCATAGCCCCTCCTCGACGCGCATGCAGACAAAACTTGTCTAAGAGTGGCAGGCTCGGAGCGCGGCGTCAAAGGCGCACGGTAAGTTTGCGCGCGAATGCCGCGGCCCGTTGTGCGAAAGCTCCCAGGGGCGATTCCGCGCGCAGGAGCGCAGTTTCCCCCTGGAAGCGTGGACATGCGCCGGCTCGATGGCCCTTACGGCTTGTCGGCGCGGTTGAATGCTACTGGCCGCGTGCGAGCTGGGCCACGCTCACGGTGTCGCCGCGCTGAGGTTCGGCGGGAAGGTTGCGCTCCAGGGCCGAAGCCCGGACCGACAGTTTGTGCGCATCCTGCTTCTGGCCGGTCTTCTGCAAGCAGGCAGCATAATTTCGGAGCAATTGCGGAACGTCCCGAGGCGCCACTCGCGCACCCCGTTCGACCAGTTCGACCGAGCGGGCAAAGAGTCGCGCGGCTTCCTGGTACGCTTTGCGACCATAGACCGCCAGGCCCAGATTGCTCAGCAGGTAAGGCAGCGCCGGGTCCGCGGGCTGGGAGGCCTTCTCGGCCAGCGCCACGCCCTTTTGGAGGGTTTGTTCGGCCTCCGGAATGCGCCTCTCGAGCAACTGCAGCGTACCCAAGTTGTTAAGGACGAGAGCCTGCTGGAGCGGCTCAAGCCGGGCTCCCTCGGCCATGGCCTGAATGCGGTCGAAAGCCGCGGCGGATTCGCTGTTGCGCCCCAGGTATTCATAGGCTGCCGCCATTTCGGCGAGAATCTCAACCTGCCGGCTGCGATCCGGATTGGCAAGGCTGCTTTCCAAGTCCCAGGCCTGCGAGTATGCATGAAGCTCGTCCTGGTAACGGAGCCGGCATTTATAGGCCGTTCCGAGCGCCTGCCAGACCTGGCTCAGCTCCTCGCGATCGGGGTTTAGCGCCGCCGAAAGGATGCCGATTCCACGCCGTATGAGATCGGAGGCGTCCTCGCAACGCCCTTCCCACTGGCGGACCGCGCCCAACTCATAGAGCAGCCGTGCCCGGAGCGGGCCCTCAGTTCCAGCCGAATCCGCCCGGCGGAGCGCGGCGGAATAGAGCGCGTCCGCCTCCGCGTAACGGCCCGCGCTGAAAGCGGTGCGCGCCCGCGCAAGCTGTCCCAGGCCATTGGCTGTCTTTGAGCCGCCCTCGGCCGCGCTCAATTCGCCCGCCAGCTGAATCGTGAGACACACTACGCCCACTGCTACCCAGGTCTGCATCGCCCCTCCTTCACGCTATGCAGGCAACTATCTTGATCCCAGAGTTGCAGGAGGCCGATTGGTTGTCAAAGAACACGGGGCGAGGATTGGTGAGATCACCGGGCAGGTCGCAGGTTCAACTGGGAACGTTTCGTACGCGCGGAACCGTGTTATTTTCCAATGAACAGCGAAAGCGCCGCGCCGAAGCCGATGGCGACGACAATACGGCGCACGGCCGTCTGTCCCAGCTTGCGCGCGATGCCCGCCCCTCCGTAGCCGCCGGCAATGGCTCCCACAGCCATCAGGACTACGTAGGGCCAGCGCACCATGTGCGCCCATATGAAGTACGCCGCTGCGATGCCGTTCACCGAGCCGCCGAATACCACCTTGAGGCTGTTCATCTCGTGGATATCGTCCAGCCCGACGATGCCGAGCGCCGCGAGCATCAGGATGCCGATCCCTGCGCCGAAATAGCCGCCATACAGCCCCACGAGTAGCTGGAACGCCATCGCGCCGGCGAGCCAGCGGGCGGACGTGCGCGCGCCAGCCGTCCGCAGCCATCGCTGGAGCGGCTCCTGGACCATGAACAGCAGCGTGGCGAACAGGATCAGATATGGCACCAGGCGGTCGAAGACCGATGGCGGCGTCCAGCGCAGCAGCAGTGCGCCGGCCAGGCCGCCCACCAGGCTGGGCACCACCAGCACCAGGTAGCGGCCCTCGGCGGCACGGAATTCCCGCCGGTATCCCCACAGGCTGCCCACCGTGCCGGGCCAGATGGCCACCGTGCTGGTGGCGTTGGCGGCTACCGAATCGAGCCCCAGCCAGATCAGGGTGGGAAACGACACCAGCGTGCCTCCGCCCGCCACCGAATTGATGGCGCCGGCTACAAAGGCCGCTGCAAAGGCCGCGGCGGAATGGGGGAAGTCCAATGGGAAGCTCAACTTGCAGGATATCGCGAGGCGCGCCAGCCGGACCGTCCCCGTTCAGCCCCGCAAACCCGCCATCCAACCGGAATTTTCCCATTTCGGCGCCCGGTTCTAGTGTTCCGGGGCTGGGCTGCCTAGAATGGCAAGCATGGCGCCATTCCAGGTATTGCAACCCGAAACTACCCATACGGGCACCCCCATCCAACGTGCCCAGACGGGACTCCCCAAGCATACCCAGTCGCTTTGCCCCGATTGTTCGCAACTCATTGACGCGACGATCTTTGAGGAAGGCGGCAAGGTCGTCATGCAGAAGCGCTGCGACGTGCATGGCGATTTTCGGGACATCATCTTCTCGGATGTGCGGCTGTACCTCAAGATGGAGCAGTGGAGCTTCGGCGACAACCGCGGCCTGGAAAATCCGGCGGTCTCCAACGCCACCCGCTGCCCGGACGATTGCGGCATGTGCAATATGCACACCAGCCACACCGCATTGGCTAATGTGGACCTCACCAACCGCTGCAATCTGACCTGCCCGGTATGCTTTGCCAACGCCAACGCAGCCGGCTATCTCTACGAGCCGGATTTCGAGACCGTGCGCAAGATGCTGCAGGCTCTCCGCGACGAGCGGCCGTCCCCCTGCCGCATCGTGCAGTTCTCGGGCGGCGAGCCCACCATCTACCCGCGCTTCTTCGACGTGCTGCGCCTGGCTAAGGAGATGGGCTTCTCGCATACGCAGATCGCCACCAACGGCCTGAAGTTCACCAGCCTGGAGTTCGCCGAGCGGTGCAAGGAAGCGGGCTTGCACACACTGTATCTGCAGTTCGACGGCGTGTGCGACGACATTTACCGGCGTACACGCGGCGAGAGTCTCTGGGAAAAGAAGCTGCAGTGCATCGAGAACGTGAAGAAGGCCGGGCTGAAGGTCGTCTATGTGCCGACCATCGTCAAAGGGCTGAACGATCATCAGATCGGCGACATCATCCGTCTGGCGCTCGAATACATCGAGTGCTCGAGCGGCATCAGCTTCCAGCCGGTGGCCTTCACGGGCCGCATCGCGCGCCATGAACTGGAGGCGAAACGCTTCACGCTTTCCGATTTCGCGCACGCGGTGGAAGAGCAGACCGGCATCGCCAATGCCCTGGATGACTGGTTTCCGCTTTCCTTCGTCACGCCGTTTTCCAGGCTGCTCGGCGCCCTGCGCGGCGCCGAAACCACCACGCTAAGCTGCCATCCGCACTGCTCGCTGGGCACTTACCTGTTCGTGGACCAGAACCGCAAGGCCACGCCGGTGACGCAATTCGTGGACGTCGGCCCCATGCTCCAGGAAATGGACTTGCTGGCGCGCAAGGCCGGCAAGCGCCGGGTTCAATTCTTTACCAAGATTTCGGCCTGGAATAACCTGCGCAAGTTCTTCCACGAAGAAAAAGCGCCCCAGGGCCTGACGTTCACGAAGTTTCTGCAAACCCTGCAAGGCATGACCGACAAGAAGTACGGCCGCGGCGAGAAAGAAGCCGATGGCTTCACCTACCGCACGCTGATGGTGGCCGGCATGCACTTCATGGATTCTTACAATTACGATGTGGAGCGCGTGAAGCGCTGCGTGATCCACTACGCCGCTCCCAACGGCAAAATCTACCCGTTCTGCGCCTACAATTCCGGACCGGTCTTCCGCGAGCGCATCGAGAAGGAATTCTCGGTGCC
>CAYRWE010000231.1:0-8075 GCA_964427655.1 uncultured Solibacteraceae bacterium
AGGTTGTAGATCTTCTGGAACTCGGCCGCCTCGGTTTCCGCCGTGCCGGTCATGCCCGAGAGCTTCTTGTACATGCGGAAGTAGTTCTGGAAGGTGATGGTGGCCAGGGTCTGGTTTTCGCGCTGGATCTTGACGCCTTCCTTGGCTTCCACGGCCTGGTGGAGGCCATCCGACCAGCGCCGCCCGGGCATCAGGCGGCCCGTGAATTCGTCCACGATGATGACTTCGGGCCCCTCGTCGCCATCCTTGACCACGTAATCGCGGTCGAGCTGATAGAGCACGTGGGCGCGCAGGGCCTGCTGCACGTGGTGGTTGTACTCGATGTTGGCGGGGTCGTACAGATTGCCCAGGCCGAGCAGCTTCTCGCACTTGAGCACGCCCTCTTCGGTGAGCGCGGCGGATTTGTGCTTTTCGTCGATGGTGTAATCGCCGGTGGTGTACTTCTCGCCCGGCTCGCGGCCCTCGATCACCTCGCCGCGCACCAGCTTGGGAATGATGCGGTTGATGCGGTAGTACTTGTCGGTGGATTCCTCGCTCGGCCCGGAGATGATCAACGGAGTGCGCGCCTCGTCGATGAGGATGGAATCCACCTCGTCGACGATGGCGTAGTTGAATGGCTTCTGCACGCAATCTTCGATGCGGAACTTCATGTTGTCGCGCAGGTAGTCGAAGCCGAACTCGTTATTGGTGCCGTAGGTGATATCGGAGCCGTAGGCGTCCTTGCGCTCCTGGTCGTCCAGGTCATGCACGATCACGCCCACGCGCAGGCCCAGGGTACGGTGGATGCGGCCCATCCATTCCGAATCGCGCTTGGCCAGGTAATCGTTGACGGTGACGACATGGACGCCCTTGCCGTCGAGGGCATTCAGGTAGCTGGGGAGGGTCGCGACAAGCGTTTTGCCCTCGCCGGTCTTCATTTCAGCGATGCGGCCGCGGTGCAGCACGATGCCGCCGATCAACTGCACGTCGAAGTGGCGCATGTTGAGAACGCGCCGGCCGGTCTCGCGCACCACCGCGAAGGCCTCGATCAGGAGGTCGTCGAGGGATGCGCCCTGGGCGATCCGCTCTTTAAATTCGATAGTCTTAGCCGCAAGATCGATATCGGAGAGCTGGCGCATGGCCGGCTCGAGGTCGTTGATAGCCGCCACCAGCGGCCGCATGTTCTTGACCTCGCGCTCGTTCTTGGTGCCGAAGACTTTAGCTAGAATGGTATCGACAATCATGAAAAGGTCTCGGTACGGGGGGACTTCTCCTCTTCCTATTTTAACCTGAGGGCGGGAAGCCGTCACTCGACGCGCGGCTGAAACGAGGTAGGAATAGAGACGCGGCGCGCCGGCCGGGCGCACCGCATCGGAATTGAGCGGCGGGACGGCTCTTACGAGCGGCCGATTTCGTGGCGGTCGTAGGCTTCGCGCATCCCGCGCAACTGTTCCACATCGTGCCCCAGGTCGTCGCGCTCGGGTCCCGCGAGGTGGTTGTTATCGAGTACGTGCTGGATCGCGGCGATGGAGCGGTCCAGATCGTCCTTGTCGAATTTACCGTGCTGCCAGTCGCGGGCAAAATTGCGGAGCTGTTTCTCGGCGCCATTCAGGCGGTCGCGGTCGCCGCCCGAAATGTGCCACCGCCCGTAGCCGTGGGCCAGGTCTGAGTGGACTTTTTCCACCAAAGCGCTCACCGAATCAGGCTGGTACGGCCCGCCCGGCGCTCCATATTGCGCCCGCGCCAGAGTGCCGAAACTCACCAAAGCGGCCGCGAGCAGTAATGCATTCAGAATTCGTCGCATGTTCTTTGTCCCTTTCGGGAGAGGTCGATGCAAGCGGGGGGCCAAGCCTGCCCGGCGACGCTACGTCGCACGCGCGGCCCTTGGCGCGCGCCGGATCGTGGTGCCGCGGGCACGTGCATCAAGCATCAGCCATACTGATCGGTGATGTGCTACTGTGTTGAATAGTATGCGCACGACGTTGGATCTAGACGACGATCTCCTGAGCACCGCCAAGCAACTGGCTCAGCAACGAGGGGCGACGCTCGGACAGGTTATCTCGGAGTTGGCCCGCCAGTCGCTGGCTAGCGCCGCGCCCCTCAAGGTTCGCAACGGGGCTCAGCTTTTCGAGGCGAAGGCTTGCGTTTCGAAACCCGATCTGCGGATTGTAAGCCAACTGCGAGACGGCGAGTGAGCATCGCCCTTCTGGACGTGAACGTCCTGGTGGCTCTCTTCGATCCGGCCCACGCCAATCACGAAGAGGCGCATCGCTGGTTCGGCCGCAACCGGAAGCATGGTTGGGCGACCTGCCCGATCACGGTGAACGGCTGCATCCGCGTCCTGAGTAACCCCGCGTATCCCACCGTGGAAGCGACTCCCGCCGAGGTGGCAGGCCGCCTGCGGAGCTTCTGCGCCACGGCGGATCACCATTTCTGGGAGGATTCGGTTTCGCTCACCGATGAACCGCTCTTCAGGCCATCGGCGATCGGCGGCCACCAGAAGATCACGGATGCCTATTTGCTTGGTTTGGCTGTTCGGAATCACGGCCGGCTCGCCACTTTCGACCGATCCGTTCCGTTGAAGGCCGTTCCCGGGGCTGGACCCGGAAATCTCGTGTTGATCGGAAGTGTCTGAGGGCGGCCGTGCCGGAGCCGCCCGCAGTTCAACGGCGCCGCAAATCCTCAAGCTCGTCGAGCGTGCGGGGCCAGTCGGCGCCCAGCAGCCGCGAAAGGCCGCGGTCGGCCAGCACTCGGCCGCCGGTCTGGCAAGGCGCGCAGTAGTTCGTTTCGTTGTCCGCGTAACGGATGCGGAGAATCTCCGCGCCGCAGCGCGGGCACGGCTTTCCATAGCGACCGTGAACCGCCATGCCTGCGCGAAACGCGGTGACCTTCTCCGGGAACCGTTCGCGTGCCTCGGCGCACAGGCGCTCGAGCCAGAGATCGAGCGTGCCGCGCGCCGCGGCATAGAGGCGATCCCATTCCTCGGGCGTTAGCTTGCTGGTGAGGGCGAGGGGCGAGAGCCGGGCGGCGTGGAGAATCTCATCCGAATACGCGTTCCCGACGCCGCTGACGATGCGGGGATCCGTCAGCGCGCGTTTCAGAGTCCGGTTTTCGCGGGTCAGCGCGGCGCGGAAGGACGCGGGATCGGCTGCGAGGACGTCTATGCCGCCGGGGTCGATCGCGACCAGGCCGGCCTCGCCCGCCACCACGTGCAGCGACGCTCTCCTCTTAGCGCCCGCCTCCGTGAGCGTGAGCGAACCCGTTGGAAAATCGAACGCCGCCAGATTCTGGCGACCCTTGAGCGCGGCGTGCGCGGGCTTCCAATGCAGGCGGCCGGCAATCATCAGGCGCAGCACCAGCCAGAGGTCGCCTTCGAGGCCGATGGCTATGCGCTTTCCGACGCGCCGCAACTCGCGCACGGTTCTTCCGGCGGCTCCCGAGAGTTCTGGAGTCGTAGTTCGAAGAAGAAACGGGCTGGCCAGCCGGATGCGTTCGAGCGGCAGCCCCGTCACCCGCGGTTCCAGCGCCGCGATGTAGGCCGCGATATCCGGCAACTCGGGCATCCTTCTCCAGATTGCATATGCGCGGCGGGTTTCGCAAGGGGCGGCGGAGGCGCACGGCCGGCCGGGCCTGTCTGACCGGCCCAGCGGTGCGAGACAATATAAGCCTGGGAGGGCTTCGGGATGAACCCGGCTTTCACATCCGCGGCTCACACTTTCCGGCCTCGGCTCCTCGAACGGCGCGCCCGGCTGGAGGCGGCCTCCAACTCCGTTCCCGCCGACTACCTGAACGATCTCATCTCCGAAATCGATGCCGCGCTGGGGCGAATCGACGAGGGCACATACGGCCTCTGTGAGAGTTGCCACGACACAATCGAAGCGGATAGGCTCGTGCAAAATCCGCTGATCCGGTTCTGTCTCGACCACCTCACCCAGGCGGAGATGCGCGCGCACGAGCAGGATCTGGAGTTGGCCACGCAGATCCAGGCGAAGCTGCTGCCGCCGAGGAACATCGCGCTCGAAGAGTGGGACGCGCAGTACCGCTATCAACCGGCCGGCATGGTGGGCGGCGATTACTGCGAACTGATCGCTCCGGACAATGGCCGGCCCCTCTTTTTCGCGGTCGGGGATGTGGCCGGAAAGGGAGTAGCGGCCTCGCTGCTGATGACGCACCTGAGCGCGATTTTCCGCAGCTTGTTATCTCTGGATCTATCGCTCGGGGACGTGGTCTCGCGCGCCAACCGGCTGTTCTGCGAGAGCACCGACCCGGCCCACTATGCCACTCTGGCGTGTGGCCGCGCGACGCCGGGCGGGGTCGAACTCTGCAACGCGGGCCACTGCGCGCCGCTGCTCTTACGGCCAGACGCCACCCAGCGGCTGGATTCCACGGGATTGCCGTTGGGCCTATTCTGCGGCGGCCGCTATACGGTGCGGCACCTCCAGCTCGAAGCCGGCGACAGTCTTGCGCTATATTCCGACGGAATCACCGAGGTGCAGAATCCGGCCGGAGAAGAGTACGAAGAGGAGCGCTTGCTCGGTTCGCTGCGGGAGCGCTTCGACCAGGGCGCGGACGCGATGGCCGACAGCGTCCTGCGGGATGTCGCCCGGTTCCGTGGAACGCGTCCGCCAGTCGACGACATGACACTGCTCATCGTGCGCCGGCGGTGATGTCCGGAAGATCTGCCGGGGTTCTGCTCCCGAACGGCTTTCCGTACGAGTTCCGAGACGCAGTCTCCCGGCTTTGTGTACGGGTGTGAAGGGCGTTCCAGAGGTGTTCGTCATGGCTACCGCCGGGGTGAATCCTCAGCCCGGCTTTGCGATCTATGTAGCCATGGCGAATGCAGGGAAAATCGCTCTGATCACTGGCGCAAACAAAGGCCTGGGGTTCGAGATGGCACGGCAGTTGGGGCGGGCGGGCGTGAGCGTGCTGCTGGCGGCACGCGATCCGCAGAAGGGCCAAGCTGCGGCCGCGAAACTCGGAGGTGAGGGGCTGGATGTCCAGTTCCTGAAGCTGGACGTTACCGACAAGAAAGATCGTGCGGCGGCATCTACGTTTCTGGAAGAGACGTTCGGACGGCTGGATATTCTGATCAATAATGCAGGCGTTTCGGCGGAGGCGTTGGGCAGTGGGAAGGTGAGTACGACCGATGAGGACGTGATTCGCGGGACTTTCGAGACGAACTTTTTCGCGCCGGTTCTACTGACGCAGGCTCTGTTACCGTTGCTCAAGAAGAGCGGTGCGGGACGGATCGTGAATATGTCGAGTATTCTGGGGTCGCAAACGCTCCATGCGGACCCGAAGAGCCCCATCTACAATTTCAAGTCCCTGTCCTATGATGCTTCGAAGGCGGCGCTGAATTCATTCACGATACACCTGGCGCACGAGCTGAAAGATACGAAGATCAAAGTGAATTCCGCGCACCCGGGTTGGGTGAAAACCGATATGGGCACGGATGCCGCTCCGATGGAGATTCCCGAAGGCGCGAAGACTGGCGTCGAACTGGCGCTCTTAGACGACGACGGTCCTACCGGCGGATTCTTTCATTTGGGCAAGGCGGTGCCATGGTGAGAACAGGCGGTATGTGCAGTGCGCGCCCCGGCCAAAGTATGCGCCGCTCAAGAATGAGTTCAGCAAGATATTTTATCCAGGAAGTTCTTTGATCGACGCGGTTGGCGGCCGTGGCCGTGGCATCGGGTTCGTCCGGCTTCCTCACTTCACCGCCAGCCAGGCCAGAAACAACCCGTCCGGCTCGACATCCTCCCAATACGAAATGTAGCGGCTGGAAACCTCGCGGCAGTGGCGGCCGAGAAGGCGCTCGAGCTGGCCGCGAGTGAACCAGCGCTCCCATTCGGGGGTTTCCAGGCGGCCCCATTTCTCGGCGTTCTTATCGATGATGGCGATGCGGCCGCCGGGCTTCACCACGCGGCAGATCTCGGCGACCGCCCGCTCGATCTCCACGGCATGCTCCAGCGACTCGGTGGCGTAGGCGGCGTCGAAGAAAGCGTCCTCGAAGGGGATCTCGGTCATCGAGCCGGCGCGCGTCGCGATGCCGGCCGGGACGAATCGCAGCATCTCGTCGGATATATCCAGCCCCCAGATTTCGGCCAGCGGCTCCTGGTCTTTGAAGACCCGCGCGAAACGGCCCTTGCCGCAGCCCACGTCGAGCACGCGCTTACCGGACAGATCGCCCAGATGCTCGCGGATCAGCTTGACATGGTAGATGCGCGGGTCGATGGTCGCTGGAAAATTCTCCTCGTCGCCGGCGGCATGGTCGAAAGAGGCCTGGATGCGCGCGCGCAGCTCGGGCGTGAGCTGCGCGCGCGGAGGCCGCTGGAAGAGCCTTCTCCAGTTCAAATTACGCCCGCGTGAGAAAGACGGGCAGACCGAGCTTGTGGTCGTAGCGCGGGCGGTAGCGCTCGGTGTTGTACATGTTCTCCACGTCCACACGGCGCGGGCCGAGCTTGGGATCGGGAATGGTAGCCATGGCGTAGCAACCGCAGTTGATGGCGGTCATCAGGCCGTGCTTGCCTTCCCCGATGGCGTCCATGGCCATGCCGGCGAAGGTGGCGGCCACCATGCGATCCACCGAATCGGGGCTGCCGGAACGCAGCTCGTAGGTGAGGTCGCTGACGATGGTCTCTTCGCCCGTGGCGGCCTTGATCTCGCTCGAGAGATCTTCGGCCACGCTCATCTTCTTGCGATGGCCGAAGGCGTCCGGCTCGCCGTATTCCTTGACGGTGTAGCCCTGCCACTCGGCGCCCTCGGAGAGGATCACCAGCGAGTAGTTGCTGGGATTGTTCTTCTTGTCCTTGCTGAGGAGCTCGATCAGCTTGGGAAGCTCCACCTTATATTCCGGAATGCAGCACCGCACGGAGGTCACGTAGGCGGTGTAGAGCGCGGTGTAACCGGCGTCGCGACCGAAGACGCGGAACACGCCGATGCGCTCGTGCGAGCCGACCGTGGTGCGCTGCCGGTCGATGGCGTCCATGGCGCGCGTGATGGCGGTCGAGAAGCCGATGCAGTACTCGGTATTCCGCACGTCGTTGTCCATGGTCTTGGGGACGGCGATGACGTGCATGCCCTGGCGGTCGAGTTCCGCGGCGTAGCTCAGGGTATCGTCGCCGCCGATGGCCACCAGGTAATCCAGTCCGATGGTCTCGATGTTCTTGAGAACCGCCTTGGTGACATCGAAAACCGAGGAGGTGACGCCCTTCTTGGTGGTTTCCTTCTTAGTGAAGTCCTGCCCTTCGAGCACCGGCGGGAGTTTCTTCATCTTGGAGGGATTGGTGCGTGAGCTGTGCAGATAGGTGCCGCCCGTGCGGTCGATGGTGCGCGTATTTTCGCGGTTGAGGGGCAGGATGTAGCGGGCGCGGCTGGCGGGGTCTTGCAGATCGACGTGCGTCAGCCCCTCCCATCCGCGGCGGATGCCCACCACCTCGCAGCCGATTTCGGCTCCGCGGTAAACCACCGTCTTGATCACGGAATTCAGCCCCGGCACATCGCCGCCGCCCGTGAGAATGCCGATACGCTTCGCAGCCATGAATGCTCCTTTAGATTGAGTGATCTTTCAGATTGGAAAATCTTATTATATCGGGATGCGAAGGGAGGGAGCGGGGCGGGAAGCCCGCGGGCGAACCTGAATACGTCCCGGCCCGCTCCCCTGGCAGACCAGGTTGCGGGCCGGGACAGTTCTTGCCGTCAGAAAAGGAGTTTCATGGCCAATTGAATCTGGCGCGGCGTGTTCCACGCCGAGCTGATCACGCCGAAGGTTGAGTTGCCGTAAGCCAAGCCGGGCATCCCGAAGCGAACATGGTTGGCTACGTTGAAGAATTCGCCGCGGATTTGCAGATTGAACCGGCCTTCATGTCCGAACGTGTTGTTCTTGAAAACGGAGAAATCGAGATTGTTAGCGCCATCGCCGCGGACGGCGGGAATCGTCCGCCCGGCGTTGCCGTACGTGAAGGGGGCCGGCTGGCTGAAATCGGCCACGTTGAACCATTCGTTCAGCCGGCTCTCCCGCGGACCGCTCAGCACCGCGTTTTGCCCGTTCGTGTCCGGAAACGAATTGGAATCGAAGGTGCCGTAGACGTCGCTTA
>CAYRWE010000232.1:0-8062 GCA_964427655.1 uncultured Solibacteraceae bacterium
TGGCGCGGTCGAATTTGCGCAGCGAGTAGGAAGCGATTCCCAGCTTGATGCCCCAGGGCGTGGTCTCGATGCGCGCGGCGAGCGGCGGCGCCGCCGCGCTCAATCCGGCGATTCCGGCGGCGCTCAAAAAACCGCGGCGAGTGGCTAGTGTTTTCATACGGCTCGCCATACATTCTACCGCGAGCGTGTCAAAGGGCACGCCCCGCTGCGGCGCGGCGAAAGCCGCACCGGACGGTTTCGCTCGTGTGGAAGAGCACCGTGGCGCGCGACCCGTGGCCCTCCCTTTGCTCGTTCTCCCGGAGAGGGGCGGCCTGCTATTGCCGCCGCGGAAAAGAGGAGTTTGGCTATGGCAGGAAAGAACACTTCGGCTTTCGGAATTTATGCCACCCGGCCGATGGTCGAGGAGGCCATCGAACATTTGCGCAACGCGGGCTTCCGCAGCGCGGATATCTCGGTGCTGTTCCCCGATAACTCGGGCACCAAGGAATTCGCGCACGAGAAGAACACCAAGGCTCCCGAAGGCGTCACGGCGGGAGCGGTCTCGGGCGGGATCGCGGGTGGAGTGCTGGGCTGGCTGACGGGCATCGGCGCGCTGGCGATTCCGGGCCTCGGCCCTTTCATCGCGGCCGGACCGATCGTGGCTGCGCTGGCGGGAGCGGGCGCCGTGGGCACGCTAGGCGGCATGATCGGCGCGCTCGTGGGGATGGGCATCCCCGAGTATGAAGCCAAGCGCTTCGAAGGCCGGCTGCGCGAGGGCGGCATCCTGCTCTCGGTGCATTGCGACAGCAGCGACTGGGTGAAACGGGCCAAAGACATTCTGCGGGAGACCGGAGCGCAGGATATCGGCGCCGCGGGAGAGAAGGCGGGGGATTTCAGCAACACCGACAAGCCACGGCCGCGTGTGCGCGGTGCGGGTACTGGAAAGACGGTCACCGACGAGGAACTTTACGCCGACCGGGCCGTGGACGACACGGCCACCAAGGGCGTCGACTAGATGTAGGAAGATCGGGAACGCCCGGGTTTGTCCAGGCGTTCCCGTGGAGAACGACTACTGGCCGGCGTGGACTTGATCTACGTCGTAGGCGGCTCCGGAGCCGTGGCAGACGCTGCAGCTTTCGCCGAATTTGGGGTCGGTGTTGACATTGGCGTGCGCATACACCGAGGACTGGAAGTGGCACGCGGTGCAGGCCGACGTGGTAGCAGGAGTCGGATTCTCAAGCCCCTCGGGATCGGTCACGGGATTCTTGCCGATCGGGAGGTTCTCTTCCGAACTGCCGGTGTGGCACATATAGCACTTGGCGGTATCCGGCGGGGAACCGCTGGGCGTGAAGACGGGATACAGAACGGTGCTGAAATCGTTATGGCTCCCGCCATATCCCACAATGGTATAAGTCAGGCCCGCCTGCGCCAGAGTCTCGCCGGTATGGATCTTGTGAACCATCATTGTGAAGTTGATCCCTTGCGGCGGGGCCGCTTTATCGGCCGCGTTGGTGGCCTGAGCGCGCGTCGATGCATCGGTATTGCTCGGGTTATGGCATAGCACGCAGTACTCGGTATTGTTGCGGAGGCTGCCGTGCAATTCCAGATTGGTGTGGCAGTTGTTGCAATTCGCGAGTGCCACCACCGTGCGCCGCGGCGCAACCGTGGAGCCATCCACGGAGAAGTAGATGACCTGGTTCTTTCCGGCGTAGTCCACGGTCTGCTGGATGGTAGTGCCGGGCTCCAACGTGGCGGTCAGCCGGCCTTCGATCCCGATCGCGTATGTACCCGAGGCCTTGGCCGGAACCGCGTGGTTGAAGGTGTAGGAGCAGGTGCCGTCGGTGGTGCAGGAGGCGGTCGCGGCGACAGTCTCGTTTACATATCCGGGAGTGGTTACGTCGGAGCCGAAGCTGGTATAGCCGTAGTCCGTGGTCGGCCCGGCCATGGTGAGCGAAAGGGAGTTCGAGCCGGTCGTAAACGAGCTCATGGGAATCCCGTTTTTGTTGTTGTCGCGGACAGTGAAGGTCACGGTGGGCTTCTGTCCGGCGCCGCCGTTCGCCACCGAAACCAGGGTGAAGTTCAGGCCGTTGATGGCTTTCGACTGGTCGGGCACCGTGTGCGCGCCCATGATGGAAGCGTCGAATTCGCCCCCATCCTGCGGCACATGGCACTGCGAGCAATTCGCGTCGCTGGTTTGCGGGAGATTGACGTGGTTCAGGCCGCTGCCGAAGTTCACGTTGTTGTGGCAGGAGCCGCACGCCGCGCGGGTGGGGCTGGTGAGCCAGGCATTGGTTTGCGCCGCGCCGTTGCTGGGATTGTGGCAGGTTTCGGCGCAGGCCAGCGGCTCGTACAGCGAAGTCGAGGGGAACTTCACCGTCGAGTAATTCGTGTAGCCGTTATGCCCGTAGATCTGGTACGTTCCGCCGGCGACTACCGAGGGCAAGCTCGCTCCCATGTGCAGTTCGTGGATAAAGACCTTGAAATCCAGGCTGTTGCCGGTGTTCGGGTCCGCGGTTTGCGGCTGGTGGCACATGATGCAGAGAGCCGTTCCCACGCGCGAGCCTCCATGGAATGACATGATGTCGTGGCACTTATTGCAATCCGCGTCGCGCACGACATCGCGCGGTGCCGGTTTGGAAGCGCCCGACGGCACGAAATCGTAGGTAGCCGAAGCGTAGTTGGTGCCGAGGTCCCATTGGGTCAGATTGCGCGACCCGTAAACGCCTACACGATTGGTGGCGTTGGGGTCGAAACCGCTGGGCGCCTTGTTCTTGAAGGTGTAGACGTACTCGCCGACGGCCACCGTTGAGGTGGTGCCCCCGGAGTCGCCGGCCGCCTGGGTGGCCGTCGCGCCGCCCGTAACCGCCGTGACCGTGCTGACGATATACGATGCGAACTGCTCCTGCCCGTTGGGGATATACGCCGCCAGGAAACGGGGGCTGATCGCACCGGGGGTCTGAATGCCGTTGATATCGAGCGGCAGGCCCGAGGGGTCGGTAACCTTGTAATCCACACTGATGGTGCCGTCGGAGGCGATGGACGCCTTGACGACACTGAAGACCAGCCCGGGATTGACGTATTCCACGATCGCCTGTGGCGCGTAATAAGCCTTATCGTGGGCCGAGAAGGTTGTGTTCCTGGCTCCACTCACGAGCGCCACCGAGATGGCGATCAGAGTCAAAATCAGAGCCAGGCGTTTGGCTGCCAAAGCCGCGAAAGCCGAAGACCGGATCCGCATCATTTTCTCCCAAAAGACCTTAAAAGGTCAAAAAACGTCGACGCTTGGGACACAACCCAGGCGCTGATCGATGGTGAAGCTACCGATCCGTGGAGCCAAAGCACCTGTCAGACCAAACACTGAAGCGGGAAATCAGGTCTGCAACCCTTTTGCAATGTTCGTGTTGGAAAAGCCCTCAGGGTGTGACGGATTTTGCCTCAGTCCCCAATTGGGTGAAAACTGACGGATCGTATGGGTGAAATCGCCCTATGTGAGCTAGTACGCCGGTAGTCGAAAGTTAACTTGTCCTTTGCGCGAAACCCTCCATAGTGTGAAGTACGATGGCACAGCAATCGGGCGGAGCGGTGGTCCTGTTTGCGGGGCTGGTGCTGGCGGGAGTGTATTTTACGCGGGACGAGAGCCTGGGCCGGCCTGCGCCCGCCCTCTCGCTTCGCGAAACATATGGCGGCCACGTGGATTTGCAATCTTATCGCGGGCAGCCGCTGCTGCTGGTGTTCTGGATGCCCTCGTGCGGCATCTGCCGCGCCGAACTCCCCCTGATTGACAGGATGGCTCCCGAATTCCGCGGCAAAGGCGTGGCGGTGGTGGCAATCGACGTAGGCGATGCCGATGCCGGACGCGATTATCTGCGCTCGAATCACATCGATGTGACGTCGCTCGAGGATACCGAGGGCGCGGCGGCACAGGCCTACAAGGTTAGCGGGGTGCCGAAGTTGGTGCTGATCGGAGCCGACGGCAAAATCAAACGCGCCCAAGCCGGGATGGCGGACGAGAGCGGCCTGCGCGAATGGATGAACGCCGCCACAGGCTCCTGAAGCTTCCGCGGCGCTCGGCCGCGTCTACGGCTTTCCGGCCCTGCCGAACATGCGCAGCCGGACCACGAAATGGCGCCCTTCGTCCCCGTAATACTCCAGATACTCGGGCGAGCCGATCACGTTTCCCACGGCGGTGTAGTTGTGGTGCGCGGTCAGGTTGTTGGCGCCCACGCGGATCGCCAGGCGATATCCCCGAAACGTGAAGCGGCGCTCTACGTGGACGTTCAGATCGAAGTTATCCGGGTAGCGGTGAGAATCCACGGGGCCGGCGATGGTTCCGTTGTCGGTGGTCACCGAAAAGGGGAAACCGCTGCGGTAATCCACCAGGGTGGACACCGCCCAGTCTTTGAAAGGCAGCGGAAGGTATGCCCAACCCATCAGGCGATTGGGGGTATCCCAGGGCATCCGCCCGAAGTTGTCGGCCACTTGGAGCGGCTGATCGACGCCGATATCCAGCACGGCGTAAGAAACGGCCCGCGAGCGGACGTAGCTGGCCATCCAGCCGTATTGATCGCCGAAGGTCTGGCGCGCGGTGAAGGAGGCCTCGTCATAGGCATCCTGGCGCTGGTTGGTGAGCTGGTAAGTCCCGCCGAAACCATAGCTCAATGCCGATGGCCCGAGGGCGGCGATTCCCGGCGGCGGCGGGCCCACGAGCGAATACACGAAACCATCGGTGCCGCGCTTCCGCAGCAGCTCGACGCTGCCCGTAATCGTGTGCCAGAACTGGCGCTCCACGCCGCCGCTCCACTTATCGAAGCCCGGCAGTTTCAGATTTTCTCCAGCCAGAAAGGTGGTGTAGAGGGGCGCCTCCGGAAAGCCCGTATCGGAATAGGGAGTGGTGACCGGCTGCTGATCGAGAGGGCGGGAGAAGAGCGACAGGCTGGTGGCGTCGTAGACGCGCGCAAAACCGGCGGTGACCTTGGTGTGGCCGTCGGCGAAAGGTGCCCAGGAGGCCGAGATACGCGGGCCGAAGGCCGCACGGCGCACCAGTTCATCCCACTCCTGGCGAATCCCGAGATCCACCGTCACGCGCTCGGCCAACTGCCAGTGATCGTTGATGTAGGAAGCCGCCACGGCGTTGGGGTGCGAAATATCGCCGCCGCCCCGGAAGGTGGTGAGATAGACCGGGAGGCCTGCATTGCCGATCACCTCGAAAGCCGTGCGGTGCATCCAGGCGGTGTAATCCAGGCGTTGTGCGTCGGCGCCGATCTGAAGCTGATGGCGTCCGGCACGGTGCCACGCTTGGGGGAAGTAGTTCACGAAGATCTGGGCGCGGCGGCCGTCCTGGTTGGAATCGAGAAAGTAATTCCCGCTCCGGCCGGAGGGTGAAATGATATAGGTCTCGCTGCCTTCGGGTACACGGCGGCGGTAGACGCGCTGCCAGGAAAATCCGCCCTCGAGAACCGCCCCGCTATACCAGGAATGCAAAACCTTCACCGCGGCCAGCCACTCGCTGTCGCTCTGTCCGCTGGTGGTGGAAATGGGGTCGAGCACGCCCAGGCCATAGTGCGCCTGGTGGTCGAAATCCGACAGCAGATCGCCATACATAATGTCGGAGGGCGTGAGGTTCACCTGGGTATGGAAGAGATTGCCGGCGGTCCAGGCGGGGTTGGTATTTTGGCCGCTGGGCAAGCCATTGACGAAGCCGTTGTTGTACTCCCCGTTGAAGCTGTCGGAAAACCAGGCGCGCCCTTTTTCTATCGGCCCGGAGAAGCCCGCGCGGGGGGTCCAGTCGCCGATTCGTGTGCCGCTATGGAAATCCAGGCCGGGGACGAAATTCGTGGCGGTGTAGTGGAATTGGTCGGTCCCGTTATCGGTGTGGATCTCCAGCGTGCCGGCCGAGCCGCGGCCATACTGCGGCGTTTCGCGCGAGGAGACCACGTCCACGGTGCGCACGCCTTCGATGGCCAGCAGGGTCGAGTAGCGGTTGTCGATGGGGTCGCTGATATCGAAGCCGTCCAGGGTATAACGGGTCTGAGATTCGTCGCCGCCGTGAAAATGGATGCCCCCGCTGGGGTCCTGGATCACCCCGGGGATCAGCCGCATGCCGTTGCGCAGACTTTGGCTGGCTGGGTAGGGAATATTGTTGACATCGGTCCCGCTCAGTTGCTGTTCGCGCTGGGTCTGCTCGGGGTCGACGGGAGTGGGCATCGCCCCCACGGTGACGTTCTGGAAAACCTCATGCTGGGCGTTGAGCACCAGGGTGACTTCGGTGGCGGCGCCGGTGACGGCGACGGGCCGATTGGTCAACTGAAAATAGCCGGCGCGGTCCACATCCAGCAGGTAGGTTTCCGGAGCGGGCAGGGAAAGGCGGAAATCGCCGGCAGGCCCGGATTTGGCTTCGATGGCGGGCTGGTCGCCGAGATGCGCCGATACGCGCGCGCCAGCCACGGGGGCCTCATTTTCGTCCACCACGCGGCCGGAAAGGGTCACCTGAGCGGCGGCGATTCCGGCTGCCGCCAGCACAGCCAGCGCCAGCCACGCGATCCGCGTGAAATACATTGGATCCCTTCAGGACATTATACCGGGCGCACCGCGAACGTTATAATCGAGATTGTGCGTATCGCCTCCGCTCTCCTCCTGATCCTGGCTCTGACCGGCTGCGGCCGCAAAACGCAGAATAGCGATGCGGTGCGCCAGGGCGTGCTCGATCACCTGACCAAAGCCGGCCTGAACGTGAAGGCAATGGACGTGAAGATGACTTCCGTCCGGTTCGAAGGCAACCGCGCCGATGCGACCGTGGCGATCACCCCGAAGGGCACCAGCGGCGGCGGTATGTCGATGACCTATCATCTGGAGCAGCAGGCGGACCAGTGGGTGGTAGTGGGCCGCCAGGATGCCGGTGCTCCTCACGGCGGCGGCACCGTACCGCCGGGTATGCCGAATCCGCATGGCGGCGGAATGGCCGGGCAGGCTATGCCGGCTGTGCCGGCCTCTCCGGGCGCCATGCCCGCTCCCGAAGATCTGCCCCCCACCGGCCAGAAAAAATGAAATGCGTCGCCATTTTGGGTGGTGGTCCGGCGGGAGCCTTCGCGGCTGAGAGGCTTGCCGCGGCCGGCCTCCAGGTGCAGCTCTTCGACGAGAAGCTGGCCTGGGAAAAGCCCTGTGGCGGCGGGCTGACGTATAAGGCTTACCATCAATATCCGTTTCTCATCGAGAATTCCACCCCCAAGCGCTTTGTGACCGAGACTATGCTCTCCGAGCCGCGGGCGGGAGAGGCACTTCTGAAGCTGACCGATCCGCTGCTGATCTACTCGCGGCTGGATCTGAACCGTATGCTGCTGGAGCGCGCCGAGCGGGCGGGCGCCCGGATCGAGAAAGCGCGCGTGCGCGAGATCTCGCGGCGCGGCGAGGGATGGGATCTGCGTACCAGCTCGGGCACGGCCCGCACGGATTTCTGCATCGTGGCCACGGGCGCGCGCAATCCGCTGCGGCAGGTGGGCACGGAGCTGCAGCCACAGGACGCCATGGTGGCGCTGGGCTACTACGTTCCCGGCGACCAGGCGCGCATCGATATCCAGTTTCTGCCGAACCTGGAAGGCTACATCTGGATTTTCCCGCGCTGTGGCCATCTTTCGATCGGCATTTGCGGCAAGAACGAGCCGGCCAGCGCCTTGCGCCAGCGCCTGGAGCGCTTCATGACCGAGCGCGGCATCGCCTGGAAAGGCGAATCGTTCTATAGCCACCTGCTGCCGTCGCTCGACGCCGCCTCGTGGCTAAACAATCGCGTGGCCGGCGAAGGCTGGATGGCGGTGGGCGACGCGGCCGGCCTGGTGGATCCGGTCACCGGCGAGGGACTCTATTACGCCATCCGCTCGGCGGACCTGGCGGTGCGCGCGCTGCTTTCCGAAGTCGGCGAGGTGGCCGAGAAGCTGCGCCACTATCGCGAACTGCTGCGCCGCGATTTCGCGGCCGACCTGGAACTGGGCGCGCGTCTGGCCAAGCGCATCTTCCTGGGGCGCTTTCTGTGCAGCTCGGTGACCGCGCGGATGGTGCAGTTCACGCGCCGCAGCCCGCGTTTCTCGGCGAT
>CAYRWE010000233.1:0-7979 GCA_964427655.1 uncultured Solibacteraceae bacterium
GGAACAACACGCGCAACGAGAAGAAACTCGAAGAGCAGGCCCGCCTGCTGGTGGAGGCCCGCCTGGCCGCGCTCACCAGCCAGATCAATCCGCACTTTCTGTTCAATACCCTGAACTCGGTCTCTTCGCTGATCCGCACCGATCCCCACCAGGCGCGCCTGATGGTGCTGCGGCTCTCGAAAGTGCTGCGCCGGCTGCTGCGCAAGCACGACAATTTCAGCGCCCTGCGCGACGAGCTCAGTTTCATCGAGGACTATCTTTCCATCGAGGTGGTACGCTTCGGGGATAAGCTGCGCTTCGAAACCGACGTAGCCCCCGATACGCTGGATATGGCCGTGCCGAGTATGATGCTTCAGCCTCTGGTGGAAAACTGCATCAAGCACGGCCTGAGCAGCAAAGTGGAAGGCGGAACCATTCGCATCCGCACCGAGCGCCGCGCCTCCAAGCTGCACGTCTCCGTGGAGGACGATGGCGTGGGCATTCCCGAAGAGCGCCTCGAAACGCTGCTCGAACAGGGCGGCATCGGGGTAAGCAACGTCAACGAGCGGCTCAAGGTGCTGTTTGGCGGCGAGTACCGTATGTGGGTGGAAAGCCAGCCGGGCCACGGCACGCGTATCGAGATCGAAGTACCCGAAGTGCAGGCCGAGTGGGCCGCGGTGGCCCCCGTGGCTTCCTGAGCCATCCGATTTCCGAGTGATTCGAGGAGAAATGTTCGACAGACTGGCAGGATCGATCGAAGCTTGGCCGGCCCATGCGCCGCCCGTCACCCTGGCCGCCAGAACGCGGAAGGTCTACGACCGCCTCTCGGCCGTCTATCCGGTATCCACCATGTTGTACCACTCGCGCGCGCACCGCTGCGCCCTGGAATGTTCCGGCATTCGCGACGGCATGCGCGTGCTCGAAGTGGCCACCGGCTCGGGCGAGATGTTCCGGCGCCTGGTGCGCGCCAATGGCTCCGGCGCCAGCATCGGAATCGACCTTTCGCCGAACATGGCCGCGCGCACGCAGCGGGCCGCCCGGCGCAAGTTCCCCTCGGCCAGCGCCCATTGCCAGGCTGTGGATGCCCGCCACATGCCCTTCCGCGGCGCGACCTTCGATGCGGTCTTCTCCTGCTACCTGCTGGAGCTGCTTTCGCTGGACGATATCGTTCTCACTTTGCTCGAGTTCCGCCGCGTGCTGCGCGAGGGCGGCCGCCTCACGCTGGTGCTGATCGGCCAGAACGCGCCGGTGTTCAATGTCATGTACCGCATTGCAGGGAAGTTGGCGCCGGCTTTCTGGGGCCGCCAAGTGGAGCGGCGCATCCCCGAGCTGGTGGAATCGGCGCGCTTCGAGATCCTCGAAGACCGCGCTGTACGCCAGGGATTCTACCCCTCGCGCGTCCTGGTCACCCGCCGCGGTGAGGGATAAGCGCCGGAGTCCGCCACCGGTCGAGTGGGTCGAAAATCCAGCCGAGCCGATGAGCTACCGCGTTGGGAGGATACGTCTGAGCAAAGACAAGACGGCGCTCGTCGTCAACGGCTCGCTCACCCTTGCCGGCATCCCGCTGTTTTCGAATACCGGCTGGGCAACCGCTCCGCCCTCGAATGAAAGTCCGACCCGAATCGCGAGGACGACCCGCAGTACATCGTCCGCCTAGTCGTCCAGGACGGCTACCAATATGTTACTCAACACCGTATCCCAAAGAGTCATCGCTTGCCAAAAGTGGCAAGTGCAACGTTTAGAGCCTCGATGAATTCCTTGGTGTCGGCATAGTAATTTGGGTATGCGGCCCGTAGATCACTGATGGACCCAACCCAAACCAACACCGCGTCTAGCTCTTCCTGCTTGGATTGTTCGATTTCTTCTATTGCTTTAGCAGCTTCTTGCCTGACGGAGTACCCTCGCGTTCTGATCGTGTGTGCCTTTGTGTCTAGAACCAATAAGATCCACTTGAATCCTTTCAGATTACTTCGAGGCAGCGCGCGAAGAGCATCCGCCCAACCACGCAATCTTTCTCGGACCTTGAGCGCTTTAGTGCACTCTCGCAACTCTTGAATCAGCTCTTTATAGTCAGTTGGAGTGTCACTTACCAGGGAGGTCGATTCGCGAACCGCTAGCGCCGATCCCATTAAAGAAAAGGACCGTCGCCATTCGGTGGGCCCAGATCCGAACTTCAAGGGTGACCTAGTGAAAGTCGTGACGGTCTCAACGGTCGTTGCAAATGCGTGCTGCAATCGCGTACGTAATTGAAGCTCAATACGGTGTCCGTTCCAGGACTCACGAGCAATAGATCTGGCGTTGTAACGCCCAACCACATGAATGCCTCGATAGCCGTCTGGCTTCGGATGACGAAGGTAGTCATAACACTTTACCGAAGTTGCATCCGCAAATAGTGGGTCGTTCCCTCGATACATCGCATAGAGATCATCTACTTCACGGACACTTGACAGGATAGCTCGACAGCCTCCCAAATCCTGCATTTGTGATAGTTTCATCGAGGGCTCACGCACCAACTTAGCCATTATCGATGAGAACCGCTTAAGGCGCTGGGCAACGATGACGCGCTCCTCAACTCTCTTCGCACGGGAACGTAAGACCGCTTGAAAGACGTTCAACGGGAGGGCATGTGATGTTCGCCAATTCTGAATGATGATGTAGCTTCTACCAAGTTCCTCGGGTTTCGGTCCGCCCTTCCACCAGGGGACCAAGAGATGTCCGGCTCGGTCAATCAATCCCTTCCCGTATTCGCGCTTTACCCATTCAGTCATGGCACGTCCTTGTAGGAATCGTAACGAGCAACGGAATGTTAGCACTCTGCAATTGACTAGACAATGTTGGGGGTCAGCACGGAGACGGTGCGCATCGTGCGCGCGCTGCCGCCGGTCTTCCCGAAGTAGACGGTCCGCGCGGGCCTATCCGCCCGATAGATACGGCTTCAGTTCCGCCAGCCTGCATGGCCAGGGCCAAAAGTTGCCGCTCCTCGCCGGGCAGGACTGAAGGCATATCGTTGGGGTAACAAATGTCCACGCCGTACGGACTGAGCGCGTCGGTCGCTTCCAGCACCACCGCCAACTCCGGTGCGATCGGTCGCATTCGGCAGCTTGCTGGCAATGGAAGGCGATCGGCTCGCGGAGCGGGTCGGAGTCGGCGCTCAGACGCACCGCCGCACGGTAGTCCATATCGGCTTTGGCGAGCCACTGTTCCACCAGTTCCCGTAGAACCTGCTCAGGCGGCTTCATAGATCGTGCGTCCGTATTTGAAAGCCGGATACGCCAGTCCGCCGAAGATGTTCTTGGACTCCTCGAACCGCTCGGGTGTCGTCATGAAGATGTCGAACGGGTAGCTCATATCGCCGATGGCGCGGCGAATGCGTACGCGCTCGTCAACCGTATTCGCTTCCGGCGGCGCCAGCACCAGCAGATCGATGTCGCTATCCCTCGTCATCTCGCCCCTGGCGGCCGAGCCGAACAGAATAATGCGGTCGGGCTGAATCACCGTAAGGATCCGCCGCACAATCTCCTGTATCAGCGCTTCGTCGATGCCCATCAGTCAAATGATAGCCTACCCGGTTCAAACCGGCGGCAAGCCTCTTCGCGAAAGTTTCCGTATCGCGAAGAGCGTGACAAATAGCGATATCGCGAATGCGGCGCACGCGATAAGGAACGGTCCATCTACTCCAGTGTCGCCGACCGGCCGCGCGGCGAAATCGCCGGCGATGCCCGTCCACCAATAGGCGAACAGCCCTATGTCCATCGCTATGTGGCCAATGATGCCTGGGAGGAGCGATCCGGAGGCCCAGGCGAGAAGCCCCAGCAGTATGCCCGCGCCAAACACGATGGGGATCATCCCGACCGTCGCCCAGCCTTTCGTGAGATGAAGTGCCGTGAAGAAGATTGAGGAGATCGGAATCGCCAGCGGCGCCCCGTAGCGCTGTTCGATGGGGACTTGCATATAGCCACGAAAGCCGGCCTCTTCGCAAATTCCCGCCGACACCGCTGAGACCCCCACCGCGAGCCACTTCAAAGGCAGCGTGGGAATGAAAGAGAAATCATAACCCCGCCGGAATGCCGTTATCGGAAAGGGCACCAGCCGGAACAGCAGGACGATGGAGGCATGAACCGTCGCGGCGAAGAAGATGGCGGCAAGAACACCCCAAGTCCATTGAGTGGGTGAAAGCCTGCCGCGGCGGAAGCACGTGGCGCGGGCGGTCTTCGTCTTCCGCGACGGACCTCCGCCACTCACCCACCAGACAAAGACCGCGAGGAACATCGACTCGGCGATCGCGGCGAACGGCACGCCAACATTCAGAACCAATAACGGCCAGACGTTGGCAGCGGGGAGGGCGATCAGGAGTCCTAAAATGACGGCCAGAAGCACGATGGGCAGCTTCGTCCAGCGGCCGGACACACCAACTTGGGTCATCCAAAAAAGCCTCAGGCTTACTCGGGGATATCGCTCTGTCCCACTTTGAGCACCGCCAGGAAGGCTTCCTGTGGGATCTCCACGCGTCCCACGCGCTTCATGCGCTTCTTGCCTTCCTTCTGCTTTTCGAGCAGCTTGCGCTTGCGCGAGATGTCGCCGCCGTAGCACTTAGCAAGAACGTTCTTGCGCAGCGCAGAGATGGTCTCGCGCGCCACAATTTTATTGCCGATGGCCGCCTGCAGCGCCACTTCGAACATCTGCCGCGGGATCAGCTTGCGCAGGCGCGAGATCAGCTCCTTGCCGCGCTCGAAGGCGAATTCCTTGTGCACAATGATGCTGAGCGCGTCCACCGGATCGCCGGCCACCAGCACGTCCAGCTTCACCATCGGCGAAACGCGATAGCCCGCGAAATGGTAATCCAGCGACGCGTAGCCGCGCGAGCAGGATTTCAGGCGGTCGTAGAAATCCAGCACGATCTCGTTGAGCGGCAGCGCATAAGTCAGCAGCACGCGGCCGCCGCCCAGATACTCGAACTTCTTCTGCTCCCCGCGCTTCTCTTCGAGCAACTTGAGAATGCCGCCCAGGTACTCTTCGCGCGTGATCACCGAGGCGTCGATAATGGGCTCCTCAATCTGGCGAATCTCCGAGGGGTCGGGGAACTTGGTGGGGTTATCGACTTCGCGAACCTCGCCGGTCGTCGTCGTGATGCGGTAGCGCACGCTCGGCGCGGTGGTGATCAGGTCGATATCGAATTCGCGCTCCAGGCGCTCCTGGACGATCTCCAAATGCAGCAGCCCCAGGAAGCCGCAGCGGAAGCCGAAGCCCAGCGCCACCGAGTTCTCCGGCTCGAAGCTGAAGGCGCTGTCGTTGAGCCGCAGCTTTTCCAGCGCGTCGCGCAGCAGGCCGTGCTCGTGCGATTCCACCGGGTAGAGGCCCGCGAAGACCATCGGCTTGATCTCTTCGAAGCCCGGCAGAGGCTCGGCGGCGGGGTTCTCGTCGTCCATCACCGTGTCGCCGATCTTGGCGTCCGAGACGGTCTTGATGGTGGCCGAGACGAAGCCCACTTCTCCGGCCGAAAGCTCGTCGCAGGGGGTTGCCTTGGGGGACTGGTAGCCCAGCCCTTCCACTTCGAAAACCTCCCCGTTGGACCACAGCCGGATCTTTTGCCCCTTGCGCAGCCGCCCGTCCACCACGCGCACCAGGATGACCACCCCGCGGTATGAATCGAACCACGAATCGAAGATCAGCGCGCGCAGGGGATCGTCCGGCGACCCCTTGGGCGGCGGCACCAGGTGCACCACGTGCTCCAGAATCTCGTGCACGCCCACGCCCTGCTTGGCGCTGGCCATCACGGCGTCGCGTGTATCCAGGCCGATGATGGTCTCGATCTGCTCGCGTATGCGCTCCGGCTCGGCCGCCGGCAGGTCGATCTTATTGATG
Source organism: uncultured Solibacteraceae bacterium (assembly GCA_964427655.1). Classification (GTDB taxonomy): domain Bacteria; phylum Acidobacteriota; class Terriglobia; order Bryobacterales; family Bryobacteraceae; genus CAVQNQ01. Next base: position 5,842 of record CAYRWE010000233.1, read on the forward strand.
ACCGGAATGATCTCGAGGTTGTGGTTCAGCGCCAGGTAGGTGTTGGCGAGCGTCTGCGCCTCCACGCCCTGGGAAGCGTCCACCACCAGCAGGGCGCCCTCGCAGGCTTGCAGGCTGCGCGAAACTTCGTAGGAGAAATCCACGTGGCCGGGCGTATCGATGAGGTTCAACTGGTACATGCGCCCGTCGTCGGCCTTGTAGTTGAGCCGCACGGCGTGGGACTTGATGGTGATGCCGCGCTCGCGCTCCAGGTCCATGGTATCGAGCACCTGCTCCATCATTTCGCGCTGCGAGAGCGCCCCGGTGACTTCCAGCAGGCGGTCCGCCAGCGTGGATTTGCCGTGGTCGATGTGCGCGATGATAGAGAAGTTGCGGATGAATTCGCGATCCATGGGATGTCGGGGATTGACTCTCCCGATTATCCCACAGTGCCCCGGCGGGCCGCGTGGAGGCAGTTATGGAACTCAAATTTGAAGTGCGCGTCAAGATCGCCCGGCCGCGCGCCGAAGTCTTCGATGCGGTCTACAATCCCGACAAGCTCAGCCGGTATTTTGCGACCGGAGGGGCCAGCGGCCCCTTGGATCAGGGCGCGCGCGTGGTCTGGAAGTTCGCCGATTTCCCCGGCGAGGCCCCGGCCTTCGTGAAGAGCGCGACTCCCGGAGAGCGCATCGTCCTCGAATGGGCCGCGCGCGATTACGAGCAGCCACTCGGCGAGCGCCTGCCCCCGCCCGTCGAGTACGCAACCACCGTGGAGATGAATTTCGAATCGCTCGCGCCCCAATCGACCCTGGTGCGCATCGCGGAATCCGGATGGCGCCCGACGCAGGGCGGCCTCAACAGCTCCTACGGCAACTGCCAGGGCTGGATGAACTGGGCGTGCTGCCTGAAGGCCTGGGTCGAATACGGCATCAACCTGCGCGAAGGATTTTTCTAAACATTGAAACCGCTCAGCGCTCGAACCTAATCGCAAACCCTGTCGCAGTGCTCTGGAACTCCACCTTCCGGAAATTCGCCTGCGAGAAGAAATCGCGGAACTGGTTCTCCGTGTAGGCCCGGCGGAGCAGCATGAAACGAAATGTCAGCCGGGTGAAGATCCTGCTCGCGAAGCCCATTCCCATCTGGCCCACCATTTTGTGGATCGCATCGCGGGAGGCGTCCTTCCGCAGGTCGATCAGCAGGCCCTTGCCGCCGGGTTTGAGCACCCTGCGCATCTCCTGTAAGGCGCGCACCGGTTCGGTAAAGTTCTTGAACGCCGCCCGGCAAAAGACGAAATCGAAGCTCTCGCTCTCGAGCGGCATGTCCGCCGCGTTGCCTTGGCGGAAGGCCACCTCAACACCGGCCTCTTCGGCGTTGCGCGCGGCGATCCCGACAAACGTCTTACTGATATCGAGACCCGTGATGCGAAAATCGCCAAGTTTGGCCAGTTCGATGGCGAAATAGCCCGGTCCCGGCGCCACTTCCAGAACCCGGCCGCCGGGCCGAAGCTCCGCCGCCACCTGCCGCGCCGCGGCCTTGAACTCCTCCAGGCTGCCGCGCGTGCTGTTGGCGTACCATCTGGCGACGCTCCCCTCCATGCCGATTCCCTTGTATCCCTTCATGGTTGCTGTGCTCATAGAGTTACCTTACAAAGTAAGATGCTTTTAAACTATGCTACAATGCTATCCGATGTCAAGCCTCAAGCGTTCGGAACTGATCGAATCTCTGGACCGGGAAGTCCGCAAATCCATCGCCGGCGCGATCCTGTTCAACGAGAAGGTAGCGGCTTCGTTCGGGTTGAACGGCACGGATCTGCAATTCCTTCACTTGCTGGAGCTGCGCGAGGCGGCCACTCCGGGAGATCTGGCGCGCTGGTCCGGCCTCACCACCGGCGGGGCCACGGTGGTGCTGGATAGGCTCGAAAAGGCCGGCTACATCAAGCGGGAACCGAATCCCTCCGACCGACGCAGCACCCTCATCCGCCCGGTGGCGGCCCGGCTCCGTAAGCTGCAGGCCCGCTACCGGTCGAAGGGGGAGCTGCTCGCGAACGCGGCCTCGGCCTATAGCGAAAAGGAATTGCTGCTGATTCTCGATTTCTTCAACCGCATTAGCCTGAATTCCGAAGTTGAGCGATAGTTGTCCTTTCCGGCAGGCTCAAAACC
>CAYRWE010000234.1:0-7945 GCA_964427655.1 uncultured Solibacteraceae bacterium
GCACCAGCAGCGCCGCGCCCAGCCAGTTGATGGGCAGCACGGAGAGCGCCGAAAGCGCCAGTAGCGCCAGGATGGCGCCCACCACTCCGGGCGCGATGGCTCCGGGAGAAGTGAATTCGACGTAGATGCACAGCGCTCCGATCACCAGCATCACCAGCGCGATGTTGGGGTCGGCGATGGCCGAGATGAACTTCTGCCGCGCGCTCGGTCGGTACTCCTCGATGACCGCGCCGGCCGTATGCAAGGTGTGCGTGGAGCCGTCGAAGCGCGTCACCGTGCGGCCATCGAGAGCCGTCAGCAGCGCCGGCTCGTTGGGCGCGATCAGGTCGATCAGGTGCTGGTCGAGCGCCTCGCGGTCGGCGAACGATTTGCTTTCGCGCACCGCCGTTTCGGCTAGCGCGCTATTGCGCCCGCGTTTGGCGCAGATGCTGCGCATGTAAGCGGCGGCATCGTTCTCGACCTTCTGCTTCATCACGGCGTCCATTTCGCCGCCGCCCAGGGCTACCGGGTGAGCCGCGCCGGTATTGGTCCCCGGAGCCATGGCCGCCATATCGCCGGATTCCAGGATGAAGAAGCCCGCCGAGGCCGCGCGCCCGCCGCTGGGAGCCACATAAGTGACCACCGGCACCGGCGAAGCCAGGATCGCCTCGATGGTCTCGCGCATGGCATCCATCAAGCCGCCGGGTGTGTTGAGGCGGACCAGCAGAAGGTCGGCATTCTGTTGCTTGGCCTGCGCAATGGCCGCGCGCACGATTTCGGTGGTGACCGGGTGCACCATCCCGTCCACTTTCACCGCCACAACCTTGGGAGCCGCGGCCAAGGTTTGCGCGGCGAAGGCCAGCGCGGTCACCGTAATTAGGCCGATTCGCAATCTACCCACACTATACACTACGCGCGCGATGTGGTCGTAAATGTCACCATGGTAATAGATTTGATAAGAAGTATTAATGGGATGTTCTTACTCATATCGGTTAAAATAGTAGACGAAACACCAAACCGGGAGAATCAGACCACAAATGGCAAGGAAGCATAAATCCGAGAACGATCTGGTTTTGTCCACCGGGGCCGCCGTCCCGCCGCGCCACAAGCCGGCCCGCGCCGCGCGCTCCAAATATTCCGCCCCGCCCGTCCAACAACCCGAATCCTCAAGCTCCGAAATGCCGTCCGTCACGGCTGAACCTGTTCCTGTTAGTGCCACGCCGAAACCTGTTAGTCGGGATGAGATCGCTCGCCTGGCTTACTCTTACTGGGAAGCCCGCGGCCGCCAGGGCGGATCCGCGGCGGAAGACTGGCAGCGTGCCGAGCGGGAACTAAGTGCCCGCGCGACGGGTGTGACCGCCTGATCGCTAGCGGTACTTGCGGAGCACCGCCAGCAGCCTGCCCTGTATCTGCACATCCCGCGCCGGAACCAGGATCGGTTTTAGCGCCGGGTTGGCGGGTTGCAGCCGGACGATGTCCCCGGGTTCTTTGTAGAACCGCTTCAAAGTAGTTTCACTTCCGGAGACCAGCGCGACCACGATCTCGCCGTCGTGTGCCTCGGCCACGCGTTCGAGCAGGATGTAATCGCCGTCGCAGATGTGGTCGTCGATCATGGAATCGCCGCGCACCTCGAGCGCGAACGCGCCCTTGGCCGCGGCGAAATCCGCGAAGCCGAGCACGTCGTGCTGCTCCACCGTCTCGACTGGAAGCCCGGCCGCGATCCGTCCGCGCAGGGGGATCTCGAAGGCCCCCGCCGGCTTGGTGCGCCTCTGCTCCTGAAGATACTTGGGAGCCAGCTCGATCGAACGGCTCTGGTTGAAGCCCCGTTTGAGGTAGCCCTTGGTTTCCAGCACCGATATATGTTTGTGCACGGTGGCCAGCGACGCCAGATCCAGCCCGTGCGCGATCTCGTCGTAGCTGGGGCAGTAGCCGTTCTCGTCCACGAAATTGGCGATAAAATCGAGCACCTGTTTCTGCCGTTTGGTGAGCGCCATCGGAATCCTCTGTTTTCTATTCTGGGCGAATAAAAAGGGAAAATCAATACTAAAGATTATTCCCGCTCCGCCGATACCTCTAGCAGAACGCTTCGTATGATCTCGATACAGGAGTCGATGCAGGCGCTCGAACGCGCCGACCGGCTGCGGGTTCTGATACTGGATTGCTATGTGACCGCCATCCGGAACGCCTCTCACTATGCGATCGAGATCGAAGAGCCGCTGACCGTTCCGTTTCGCAGACACCTCGAAACGCTGGCTTCGGAGCTGGCTGGCGACAGCCCGGAGGATCTCGACAGGTCCCGCGCCACGCTGCGCGCCCTGTTGCGGGACTACCGGGACAAGGCCGGCGAGTACCTCAGCCGTTTGCGCGAGGAACTGGCCGGCTCGGCTCAGGCTCTCCAGGAGTTGGTGCATTCGCTGTGTTCCTCGGCGGGCGATCACGAGAAGCACGTGAAGGAGGCTTTGCTCCGTCTGCGCGCCGTAGGTGGCTCACCGGAAGCCTCGACGGTAGCTCCCGCGCTGCTGGAAGCCGTGGATGCCATCGAAAATGGCCTGGAGGAGATCCACAAGCAGCATCAGTTCACGGTTTCGCAATTGCATTCCGAAATCCGGGTGTTACAACGGCGCATCGATTCGCTGGAAGCCGCGGCCGCGGTGGACAGCTTGACGCAGTTGTTGCGCCGCAGCCAGATCGAGGACCGCATCCGCAACAGCGCCCCGGGGAGTTTCTGCCTGCTGCTTATGCAGGTGAATGGAATGCAGGCGCCCGACGTGGCCGCCGAGCTGGCGGGGGCCGTCAGCAAGCGCCTGCGGAACTGTCTTCCGCCGGCCGCCGTGATCGGCCGCTGGGCCGAGGATCAATTCGTCGCTATGCTCTCCGCGAACAAACTCGATACCATCGCCAAAGCCAAATGGGTGGCCGAGCATCTCTCGGGCGTCTACACCTGCGTGTACGAGGGCAAGACCGTTCGTCCCGCATTGCAGGTCTCGGTGGCGGTGGTGGATAGCGCCTCGGGACCGCCCGAACGGACGCTGGAGCGGGTGAATGGCTTCTTTTCCAGCCGGTGATTCCGACCGGGCGCGCGGCTTCGCCGCCAAGCTTTTGGCGTCCCCCACGCGCCCAGCCGTACATCGCCCAGCCTTACATCAACGAGAGCGGATCGACGTCGATTACCAGTGCCGTGGCGGGCCACTTTCGCTCCAGCGCGAACGCTCGGATGCTCCGCAGCAGCTCGTTGAGCGCCTTGCGGCTGGCCGCTTTCACCAGAAATTGGTAGCGATACTCGTTCTTCAGCCGCGGCACGGGCGCCTCGGCCGGGCCCATCACCTTGAGCTTTTCCGGCGGCGGCACCAGCAGAACCGCCAGCTCCGAACTCATGCGCATGGCGGCATCCTGCTTTTCGCCGCGAACCAGGACGTTGGCCATCGCGCTGAAGGGCGGGTAGTGCATCATGCGCCGGAAGTTCAGCTCCTTTTCATAGAACGCCTGATAATCCTGCGCCGCGGCCATGCGCACGGCGTAATGATCCGGATTGATCGTCTGTATAAGGACGACCCCCGGCAAACTGCCGCGCCCCGCGCGTCCGGCCACCTGGGTCAGCAATTGGAAAGTTCGCTCGGCCGCCCGAAAATCCGGCATCGCCAGGCCTACGTCGGCCGAGACCACCCCCACCAGCGTCACGTTAGGGATGTCGTGCCCCTTGGCGATCATCTGGGTGCCCACGAGAATGTCGTAGCGGCCGTCGCGAAAGTCCGCCAGGATGCTTTCGTACTGGCGTTTGCCGGTCACCGTGTCGCGGTCCAAACGCGCGATGCGGGCGGCAGGAAAGGACTGGTGCAGCTCCTCTTCCACGCGCTCCGAACCCAGGCCCAGGAAATAGATATGCTCGCTCGAACACTTGGGGCACACCGACGGCACCTTCTCGGCATAGCCGCAGTAGTGGCATAATAGCCGCCGGTCGCGCTTATGATAGGTCAAAGTGACCGAGCAGTTAATGCACTGGACGCGCTCGCCGCAGGCCCGGCAGGCCACGAAACTCGAGAAGCCGCGCCGGTTGAGCAGCACAATCGTCTGCTCGCCGTCTTCCAGGCGGCCGCCGATGGCGTCGATCAGCTTGCGCGAAAAGGTGGCCTGCTTGCGCGTCTCCAGGAACTCCTGCCGCATATCGACCAGCTCGACGGTGGGCATGGGCCGCTGCTCGATGCGGCACGGCAATTCGAGCAGGGTGTACTTGCCGCGCGCGGCATTGTAACGGCTCTCGAGGCTGGGCGTGGCGGAACCCAGCACCACGCACGCGCCCGCCGCCTGGGCCCGCACGATGGCCACATCCCGGCCGTTATAGCGCGGCATCTCCTCCTGTTTATAGCTGCCGTCATGCTCTTCATCCACCACGATCAGCCCCAGGTTGCGCACCGGCGCGAAGACCCCCGAGCGCGTTCCCACCACCACAGAGGCGGCCCCGGAGCGGATGCGGCGCCACTGATCGGAGCGCTCCACGTCGGTGAACGCGCTGTGCAGGATGGCCACGCGGTCGCCGAAGCGCAGGAAGAACTGGCCGGCCATGGCGGGGGTCAAAGCGATCTCCGGGACCATCAGCAGCGCGCCGCGGCCCTCGGCCAGGGCGGCTTCGATGGCGCTGAGGTAGACTTCGGTCTTCCCCGAGCCGGTCACGCCGTGCATCAGAAACGTCTCGAAGCGATGCGCCTGGATGGACGCCTGGATGGCCTCGAAAGCCGCCTGCTGGTGCGGGTTGAGCGTGTGGCGCGCACGTACGGGGGCGGAGGCGATGGGCATCAGCTCGGGCCGCAGCGTGACCAGCTCCTTGCGGGCCAGCGAGCGCGCCGCGGCGCTCGCGCCCTTCACCATCTCTTCCAGATCTTTGAGATTGTGCGACCCCGGGTGCAGCTCCAGAAACGCGCGCAGCTCGCGCTCGGGCTTGTTCAGTTTGACTTCGGGCGGCGCGGCCTTGAGCTCGATGCGCAGCCGTTCGGAAGGCGCGCGCAGAGGGTCGCGGTCGACGTGCACTTCGCCGGCTACGATGAAGCCGCGGCGGTCGAGCGAGCGCACGGCTTTATCGGCCAGCGGCATGGCGCGCGCCAGGTAAGCGGCCGAAAGCGGGCGCTTTTCAAGCATGCGCAGCACCTGCGCCACCAGATCGTCGGGCGCCGAATCGAGCAGAAGCTGGCGCGCGGCATCGCGGCCCGCATCGGTCAGCGACCACACTTTGCCGCGCCGGATTTCGGAACCCAGCGGCAGCATCCCGCGCAGCACGTCGCCTAGGGGCGCGCAGTAATAGCTGGCGATCCAGCGGCCCAGCGCCATCAGCCCGGCATCGAGGACAGGCTCGGAATCGAGCAGGCGGAAGGCCTCGCGCGCGGCCATCCCGGGCGGCTCATCGTGGCAGCGCAGAATCACGCCCGTCAGCTTGCGCGGCCCGAACGGCACCAACAGGCGGCTGCCCGGCTGGACGCGGTGGCGCAGCGTCTCGGGCAGTGCGTAGGTGAACGGCTGATCGAGCGGGATCGGCAGGCTCACGTCGCAGTACAGGAACGACCCCTCGGGCATGAAACTCCAGCATAGCGGAGCGGCCCGGCGGGGCGTTGCGGCTATTGAGTGTCCGGGCGACGCTTCCAATACCGCTGCTCCAGCCGCTCGACTGCTTTCTCCCCCATGTAGCCGCGCCCAAGGCGCTCCGTATAGAGGCGCTCGACCTCCTGCGGGGAGCGTTCGGTATAGTCGCCGGGTGCTGTGAACATGGCTGCCGGAGGGTCCCCCAGCGCGTCACGACGAATTCGTTCCGAGACCCAAACGACGCTGTCTCCGTCTTCGCCGCGATAAAGCAGTTCAGATCCACCAGGCGCCACTCGTCAAGCACCGTGCCATTCTGCAACGTTGTCTTAACCTCAACGGCCGGGTGCCCGAGAATGGTGCGGGTATTGGCCCCCGGCTCTCTCACCTCAGCGGGGCAGTTTTCCTGCCCCATGTTGTCCACCGTTCGTCGATACTCCTCGGCGGTGTATTGGTACGTCATGCTGGATTTTGTAAGACCATCGAGCGACATCTCCCGGTGGGCCGAGGGATCGAACATGTACCGGCTCACTTCAGTGTCGCCACGCTCATTGACCCAAGTAGACTCTCGGGCGAAGGACCCGTCCCGCCTGCGTGCGTAGACGAACTGCAACCTGATCGGCGCCTTGGCGCCTGCGGGCCAGTGCATGAGTTCGGTGCCCTGTGCTGTGAACGGTTCCACAGATAGAGTCGTTGGCGCCTGAGGGTATGCACGGTACGCGACACCAAACCCAAGGATCGCAACGCCCGCGGACGCCATCGAGAAGAGGCCGATTCTTGCAATAGTCACAGCGCCCTTCGCGTCCTCAGCAGCCTTGGCCGGGCGTGCACAGTACAGAGGAAGTTGATCGCGGCCGACCGCCTGAAGAAGACGGATGCGAGCGAGGTTCTGGCTTTTGCTCGCTGGCGGCGCAAGCTCGCGGGCCGGCGAAGAGGGGGGTCCGCGGCGGGATCTCCTCCTGTCACCTGCTCGTCACTCCCCGATGCTCCCGCTATTGCAGTTGGAGACATTCCAACCCTGGTCTATCTGGCAGCCGAGGTCGCAGAAGCACATCGCATTAACATCATATGCCGTGGTCCAACCCGGGCCTGTGGTCGCTTCGGCCCAGATGGCAGAGTAAGCGTTGCATCCGCTTTGGTTGGCCCAAGTGGCCGCTGATGAAGTCCATGGGGCCGGCGCGCAGCTCCACGCTACGAAGGCCTGGAGCGATTGTTTTGACATATCGGTACAGTACCCCGTAACGCTGCAGGATACGTACCCCGAGACAGAGTTTGTCTGAGCGTCCGTACACGGGGGTGTGACAGAAAAGAAGTACGGGCTTTGCGCCCAGCACGGCTCGGGTAAGCCACTGAATAGCTATGCACAATAGGGCACCCGCGAAAGCGACTTTTGCAAACATGATCCCTCCGCAATCCTACGTTTATTGCCTCGTTATCTTCGGTAGGCTCTTGAGGAGCCTGAGTCTGGCATCACTCTGATCAAACATCTCCACCTGGCCAGTCGGACCCGCGATCTCCAGCGCTCTGAGCATCGATCGCGCGCGGCCAGCCACGGCTTGCGCATACATGTCCAAGGGGTCACTTTGACCTTGCCCAGCCTGATGCGTTAGGTAGGCCTTCACTTCCTCGAATGTGTTCCCTCGCATTGAGCTGACATGCGCAAGGATCTCTGTCTCCCCGAGGATCGATTTCATGAGGCGGTCGTACGTTCGAACTTTGCCCGCCAGTCCGCGATCAGGGCCCACAAAGGACCCGTCCTCGAAAAGTATACAATCCAAGGAACATGCAATGCTCGCGGAATCAGCCAACCTGTTGTTCATCTCTGCCGCCGCCAGAGAACCGCGGGACCCCGCATAAGCGGCCACGTCGTGCCCATTGACAGCGCCGTCGGCGTTGCTTAACGAAACAAACCACAGCCCACCCGCCTTGATACCCACCCCGGCGTCAGCAAAGGCCTCCAGGTTGCCGACTCGCTTCAGTGTCCGTTTCAGATTGGCTCCCGGCGTCGGCTGAACCTCGAACAGCACGGCCATAAGGACAATACGCCGCGCGGTCCGGTTTCGAACGATAACCGAATACGGCAGCGAGTCCCTTACGCCATCGAAATGATGACCCCCGAGAAGCCGCGTCAGCGCGCCCTCGAACTCAGCTGTTCCCGGTACCAATACATCCACGCCTGCGATCGAACTCGGCGCGACTACCATCGATGTGCCGGCCATGACTGGGGCGATGAGTAGAATACAACAGAACACAACCCGTGATATCTGAACCATCGATCTCTAGCCTCCCATTGAAGGATCACAGCAGCGATCACTGCTGACCGCCATAGATAAACACGCTGGTGTACCTAGTGTAGTGCGGCCTAACTAGTAACGAGTATCGTTAGCGCAGCGTCTTTACA
>CAYRWE010000235.1:0-7940 GCA_964427655.1 uncultured Solibacteraceae bacterium
TTCTCGTGGGCGTAAAAATAGCTGAGGCGGTCGATGACGCTCTGCGGCTTCTGGGTGGTCGCGGCATTATCCAGCCAGACCAGCGGGCGGCCATTCACGCGTTCCAGCAGGATCGGAAAATCCCGCCGGATGGTCTCCACGTCGAACGGCTGCGACGATAACTTCAGCGGCCTGGCCTCCGCTGGCGCGCCGGCCGGTTCACGCACGGGGACCGGCCCCGGGGTCGAAGGAGGATACGAGAATAGCGGCCGGGCTTCCTCCAAAAAGGAGAAAGCCGGGAACGCGGAATCAACCGGCCCGAGGCCGCCCGGAACCGTCGGCATGGGCGGCGCGCCGACGCCTGGCGACGCCGCGGCTAGGGGCGCAACTGAGGAATCGGGGGCCCCGCTGCCCAGCGGCACTGCCGGTATCGGTTGTCGAGGAACCGCCGCGCCTGCTGGAGGCGCGGGTCCACCAACGAGCGGCCGAGTCTCGTGCAGAAAGGAAAACGCCGGCGGAACGGAGGAATCAAAGGCTCCGGCGCCGCCCGGTATCGACGGCACTGCCGATGCCGCCGGCTGGGAGACCGGCGCGGCGGCTCTCGATTCCACCGGAATGCTCGCTGCCGGCACAGCCGGAGTTACCGACGCCCCTTGAAGACTGGCGTTGTGCGGACCACCCAGCGGCTGAGGCGGGGTCGTCCCAGGAAAAGCGCCGAAAATCTCGGCGGCCATTCGCGCGAGAACCTCCGGATCAGGCAGCCCCGGCGGCAGGCCGCCCCATCTCGCATCATTTGTACTCATGGTAGTTACTCACGTCGACCTCATCGAGTATGCCGATGGCGTCGTCGGTCAGCACGGCCGTCGAGCAGTACAGCGAAATCAGGTACGAGGCCAGCGCGCTCTTGTCGATGCCCATGAAGCGGACCGACAGCCCGGGGCTTTGCTCGCCGGGAAGACCAGCCTGGAACAGCCCGATGCATCCTTGTTTTCGCTCGCCGACCCGCAGCAGCAGGATTTTCGTCTTGTTGTCGGAGTTCTTCACCTTGATCTTGTCCGTAGGGATCAAGGGGATGCCGCGCCATGTGAGAAATGGGTTTCCGAACAGCGTAACGGTCGGCGGGGGAACGCCGCGGCGCGTGCATTCGCGGCCGAACGCGGCAATCGAGCGAGGGTGAGCCAGGAAGAACGACGGTTCCTTCCAGACTTTAGTCAGCAATTCGTCCAGGTCGTCCGGCGTCGGCGGACCTGTTCTGGTATTCAGGTGCTGCTGCGCCGGGACGCTGTGCAGAAAGCCGTAATCGGCGTTGTTGAGCAGTTCGCTTTCCTGCCGCTCCTTGATGTTCTCCAGGATCAGGCGGAGCTGCTCTCCGATCTGGTCGTATGGCCTGCTAAACAGATCGGAAATGCGGGTGTGAACATTCAGCACCGCATTGATGGCGCTCAGCCGGTATTCTTTCGGGTTTTCCTCGTACTGAACGTACGTTCCCGGTAAAGACGATTCCTCGACTTGGCCGCAAGTGACTTCAATGGCTTTGTTCTCGTCCACCCGATTGATGCGAAGGACCCCGGTCTCGAGCGGCTTCCAATCCAGAAAGCGAACCAGCCAGCGGGGAGTGATGGCTCCGTACTGGGGCGGCGTCTTTGTGACATTTGCTAGTTGAAATGCGGCTTGCTCGCCTAAAGCCTGATGCGAAGCATTCTCATCGGCCACAACGTTATCTCCTTATTTACGAAATTTACGATTTACTATGCGCCCACAGGGCGGGAGTAGACCCGGTCAGCCGGATTTCCCATCGAAACCGCATCCACAGGCCGGACGGGCGCCGGATTGTTCCGCCGCATCCTGATGTGGGACATCCACACCGACAGCGCAGCGTGATAAAAGGCCACCTCACAGATAGAGAGTAGGCCATACACCGGATTCTTGTCAAACCGACAGCCCGAGGGATCGCATGCTGAAAATACCGGAGCCGGCCGACTTATCAAAATCGATGGAGATACTCGATTAAGAGCATCCTAGGCCGGGTTCTCCAATCTCTCCGGAGCCGAAAGCCAAGGTAAGTCAACAAGCTTCGCCAACTTTGCGTTATCCAATCAAGATGCTTCTCTGTAATCGGATATTAAAATCCCTATCGAGAATCGGGGCTTCGCCATCGGCACAATCTGAAGTGTTCGTGAAGATACCAACGCCATGCCCGACGCGGGCGTCGAACCATCGCCGGATCGCAGTGAGCCACACGCTTCGCCGATTGGTGTGGCCCCGAGCGATCCCTCTCGCGACAGAGAGCAACTAAATCTCCCAATCGTGCACGTAGCTTCCCTGCTTCTCCTCCCACTTGCGAACGATCGCGGCGAAATTGCTGCTGTCCAGGATCGTGGCAACGTTCTTATCCACGTTCCGCCATAAATCGCTGAAGGGCGTCTCGTGCTTGCCGCCCTTCTCCTTCGGCGGCGCGCCGTCGATCAGCCGCAGCACCTCTCCCACGGTGATCGCCTCCGGGAGCCGTGCCAGGCGGTAGCCGCCCTCCGCACCGCGGCGCGATTCCACGAAGCCGCCCTGCTTCAGCGCCGACAGAATCAGCTCCAGAAACTTCTGGGGTATCTTCTGCCGCTTCGCGATGCTCGCAATTTTGATCGGTTCATCGGAATTCTGCGAGGCCAGGTCGAATATAGCCTGAAGTGCATACTGGCCCTTGGATGAAATGTTCATATACTGGCGCGCGAAGCGGAGGCGGGCATCCCGCGGCCCGCCTCGTTCGGATTACACGATGCCCTCGAACAGCACCGAGCTTAGGTAGCGTTCGCCCGAGTCCGGAAGGATGGCCACGATCGTCTTCCCCGCAAACTCGGGCAACCGTGCCAGACGCACCGCCACGGCCGCCGCAGCCCCACTCGAAATGCCGCTCAAGATGCCCTCTTCGCGCGCCAGGCGCCGCGCCGTCTCCACCGCCTCTTCGTTGGTGATCTGCTCGACGCGATCCACCACCGAGAGATCCAGCGTGTCCGGGATGATCCCCGCGCCGATGCCCTGAATCTTGTGCGGTCCCGGCTTCAGCGGCTGGCCCGCCAGCGTTTGCGTGATCACCGGGCTGCCCGCGGGTTCCACCGCGACTGAGGTGATCGCCTTCCCGCGCGTCTTCTTGAGATAGCGCGAAACGCCCGTGATGGTTCCGCCCGTTCCCACGCCGCTCACCACAACATCGACTTCTCCGTTGGTATCGTCCCAGATTTCCGGACCTGTCGTGCGGAAGTGAATCTCGGGATTGGCCGGATTCTTGAACTGTTGCAGCAGCACGTAGTGCTTGGGATCGGAGCAGTAAATCTCATCCGCCTTGGCGATCGCTCCTTTCATCCCCGCCGCGCCCTCGGTGAGCACCAGGTTGGCGCCGAAAGCCTTCAGCACCTTGCGCCGCTCCAGCGACATGGTCTCTGGCATGGTTAATGTGATCGAGTAACCGCGCGACGCCGCGACGAACGCCAGCGCGATCCCCGTATTTCCGCTGGTCGGTTCCACCAGCTCTACGCCGGGCTTCAGCAGCGCGCGCTGCTCGGCGTCCCAAATCATGGAGGCGCCGATCCGGCACTTCACCGAATAGGACGGGTTGCGCCCTTCGATCTTGCCGTATATTTTCGCTCCCGAGCCGTTCACAATACGATTCAGCTTGACGAGCGGAGTTTTTCCAATACTAAGTGAGTTATCTTCAAACAGTGCCATCTGTATTTACTCCTGAGAAGCTCGCAGGGCCTGGTCCAGATCGGCCTTGATGTCTTCTATGTCTTCAATTCCCACCGAGACGCGGACATAGTCCGGAGTGACTCCGGTCTCGGCCTGTTCTTTTTCCGTGAGCTGGGAATGCGTGGTGGACGCCGGATGGATCACCAGGGTTTTGGCGTCCCCGACATTCGCCAGGTGGCTGGCCAGCTTCACGCTGTTGATGAATTTGACGCCGGCTTCTTTCCCGCCGCGCACGCCAAATCCCAAGATCGCTCCCGCGCCCTTGGGCAGGTACTTTTTCGCATTCGCGTAGTGCGGGTGATTGGAGAGGCCGGGGTAATTGACCCAGGTCACCGCGGAATGCTTCAGCAGCCACTCCGCCAACGCCTGCGCGTTCTGTGTGTGGCGTTCGAGGCGCAGGTGCAGGGTCTCGACGCCCAATAGCAGCAGGAATGCCGCGAAGGGGCTCTGTGTGCCGCCAGTGTCGCGCAGCCAGTGAGTGCGGATGTGGATAATGTATGCCAGGTTGCCGAGCGGCTTAAGCGCCTCGGCGAAGACAATGCCGTGGTACGAATCGCTCGGTTCGGTGAATTCGGGCCACTTCTTGGGATTGTCGGCCCACTGAAAATTGCCACTGTCCACAATGGCGCCGCCGATGTGCACTCCGTGCCCGCCGAGGAACTTGGTGGTCGAGTAGACCGCGATATCGATGCCGTGCTCGAAAGGCCGGAACAGAGCCGGCGTCAGCACCGTGTTATCCACGATCACCGGCAATCCATGCTTGTGAGCGGTGTCGGCGATAACCCGGAAATCGGGCACATCGTTTTTGGGATTTCCAACCGATTCCAGGTATACCAGGCGGGTGTTCTCATCCACCAGCTTGTCGATCTCCTCCGGGTGATCGGAGTTGAAGAACCGCACCTCGATTCCCAGCTTCTTCAGGGTCTGGGTGAAGAGCGTCCAGGTGCCTCCGTACAGGCTGGTGGCGGAAATGAAGTTCTGCCCGGCGTGGGTGATGGTGAGGATCGAGGCCACGATGGCCGCCTGCCCCGAAGCGAAGGCCAGTCCGCCGATGCCGCCATCGAGCGCGGCGAGCCGCTTCTCCAGCACATCGTTAGTGGGGTTCATCAGGCGCGAGTAGATGTTGCCGAACTCGCGCAACCCGAAAAGATTCGCCGCCGTATCGGCGTCCTTGAAAACATAGCTTGATGTTGCGTAAATCGGGACCGCCCGCGCCGTCGTGGTGGGGTCGGGTTCCTGGCCGGCATGCAGAGCAAGCGTGCCGAGTCCGGGTTTCTGTTGTTCGTCTGACATGGTGAATTTATCCGCTGTTGCCGTCTAGAGTCCGTAGGAGATTCCCAGGGCGAATTGATGCCGCGCTTCCAGGTTCACGCCCGGTTCGATCGTGCCGGCCGCCTGGGCCACTCCGAAATCGATATTGAACTTGTACTTCTCCGAGGGGACAAGTCGCGCGGCGTAAGTGATCGTCGTGGGTACGATCGCGCCCGGCAGGTTTTGCACCTCGCGCGGCTCCTGCGAAAACTCCGACGCTAGAATGATGGTGCACTTAGCCGGTCCTTTGATGACGAATCCCGCCGCCCCGAAGAGCCGGCCTCGGTATCCCGGCGCATTCCCGGTGAGGCCATAGACGGAAGCGTTGGTCGCCTTGTATCCGAGGTTCAATACGATCGGCAGCACTTTGGTCTGGGTGATCGTCTTGGTAGCCACGAGGTAGTAATCGGCGTTGGTATAGTCCTTGTGGGGCGTGATGAGCAACCCGCCGACATTGCGATCCTGCGAGCGCACCACAAAACCCGCGGAGAATGCCGGCAGCCAGGCGTTCTTCCCGGCATTTTCCTTCACGAAGTTTACTTTCGCGTGCACCAGGTTGAAGCCCGTGTCCCACAAGGGGCTGAAGGCCGCCGAGCTGCCTTGCTGGTGGATATCGCGCGTGTACCCGAACTCCACACGTCCGGCCAGACCTTCGGTAACAGAGATGGTATTAAAGTTGCCAAGCACGCTGCCGGCATTCAAGAAGTGATAGGCCACAATCGGGTGACCGAAGCCGCTGGCGGGTGACGCCGCCGTATAGGCCAGTGGCGTGATGAAGACGCCAGTCTGCCCTTCCCAATTCAGACTCTGAGCCGCCGCGGCGCCGGCGCCGATCATCCCAGCGAGCAAAAGGGCGGCCGGCCTGCGCGCTCGTGTGGCTTGAGCGACTAACCTCAAAACTGCATTATCCATGATTCCCATAGAATATTGTATGCTAGCCCGAAATTGCAAGAGGAATTCGTCTGGCAATCTCATTTAGTTGTCCTTATCTGATTGATTTTATTTAAGATACGCATTAACAATAAATCTCTATTATCCCTATCTAGATTATTCGAGCGGCAGATCCGCTCGGGTTTCTATACGCCAGATGTCGGGAGAATCAGACTTCGCCCGCGCCGCCAGCCGGCCTCCCGCTCGACTCGGCGACTCCTCGCCTGCATCCAGGGGATCTGGCGGCCGGACCATATGGATCCCCGCAGCCTCGACAATCTCGGCGGCGACGTCCCGCTTGGGAAGACGATGCTGGCGGCTCAGACGCCGGATGTGCAAATACGCCCTCTCCTCGGTCCACCGGTATCGTGCTTGCAGCAGACCCTTCGCCGGCCCAGGAGCTTGCGGTCTTCGAGCTGTTGTTTGGTCTGCTGCAACTCCGATTCGAGTCGCGCCCGGACCGCCGCTCCAATCAGCAGGCTACCCAGGGGAACGCCCAAGTTAAGCAGCAGCGAAAGGTCCCGCGGCGCCAACGTGAGCCGACGCGAGCGGCAAAAGTTGGCCACCCCGACCAGTCGTTCGCCGTCCATCAGGGGCACCGAAGCCACTCCTTCGAAACGATGCCGTTCGAATTCCACCAGACTGCGGAATCGCCAGTCGTTCCACGCGTTCTCATGCAGGACCACTGGCGTGCACTGCGCGGACGTCCATACCGCTGGATATGCCTTGTCCGGATGACGCCCGGCCGCGTCGTGCGGAGCCAAGCCGGCCCATGCCATCAGCTCCGCGCTGGTTCCACCGCCCTCGGAGCGGTACACATATCCGCCCTGGGCGCCTGTCTGCACCAGCGTCAACTCCAGCAGCGGTCGAATCGGATTGTGTTGCCCGGGCGCCGCCTCGGCCGGGTGGCCTGGGTGGGAAAAGAAAATCGTGCCTGTCGCCTGCATGCGCATTCTCCTATAACCCGTAAACGACTCGAATAATCGTCCCGAATGGGACCGGAGATAGGTTGCGAATCAGCGGCGACAACAGCAACAGGTGCGCGCGCCCGGGCAAATCACGGGGAAGGTACTCTTTGAGGATGGCTGCTTGCGCAGAAAAGGTACCATTGTCTATAGAAATAATCTAGAACTGGAGGAATGTCAAGAGAAATGCGCTCGGGCTGGCTTTCGCGCGGTGGCGGGCGCTCAGATGTAGTACATCAGGGCTTCAGGGAGCTTGGCGGTGCGGGCCGCATCCGAGCGGCGGATCAAATCGGCCAGGGTCGTTCGGTCGAGCACGTCCGCCATAGCGTCCCGCACTTGCCGCATGATGATCCGGGTGCCGCAGGATTCGACGTCCCCGCACTCGTCGCAGGGCTTGTATGCCGTCTCGCTGGCGCAGGGCAGCGGCGCCAGGGGACCCTCCAGCATACGAATCAGCGATCCCACGGTGAGGGTGGAAGGCGGCCGGCTCAGTTGATATCCACCGTGTTTGCCCTTCTTGCTTTCGAGCAACCCCTGTCCCTTCAGGTCGAGCAGGATCACCTCGAGAAACTTCAGCGGGATTCCCTCTTCTTTCGAAAGCGTCGCGATCAGCACAGGCCCTTCGCCATATCGCCGGCCCAGCGCCAGTACGGCTTTCAGGCCATATTGCGTCCGCTTTGAAATGGTTCGCATGTTCCCTGGTTCCAGGGTACCCCACCGCGCCCAACTTCCGAGCGATGAATCTGAGCGGGCCTTACCCGAGGTATGACACCTCATGATCTCTTCGGCCGCCCGGCAGACGGGCCTCGCTGGTGCTGCAAAACCGGCCACCGAGGTGATCGCCTCTGATCGTCGGGCCATGCAGCGGCTCGGCAACAGTGACAAAGTAGTGGCAATCGTTCCACGGAAGGCGCAAATCACAGTATAATGTTGTGATATCGGCCCGAACGCACTGAACTCAAGTGCGATAGACACGGAGAGGTGGCTGAGTGGTCGAAAGCAGCGGTTTGCTAAACC
>CAYRWE010000236.1:0-7938 GCA_964427655.1 uncultured Solibacteraceae bacterium
TCGACGATGTGGCGCGGAGTATCGAAATCCGGCTCGCCGATCTCCAGGTGAATGATGCTGCGTCCCTTCGCCTCCAACGCGCGGGCCCTAACCAAGACCTCGAACGCCGTTTCGGTGCCAAGGCGGCTCATGGATTCTGCAAGTTTCATTTCTGCGCTTCCTTCCGGAATTATGGAATACCGTCGCGCTTCGCGACAGCTACGCGATCGCCCACGCTCCGGCCGGTGACAGGGCCGCCGCCCATGAGGCTCACGGACCGTTACGAATGCCTCGGACGGGGAGTAGATCGATACTATTAGTATAAACAGTTCCGGATGTCGCGTGCGCTTTGCGCGGCCCCGATGCCACTGTCTACGCGTGTTACAAATTTCGTATGCCCTCTTTTTGCGTGGAAACGCCGAACTCTTCCTATAAAGCCGTGGTGGAGCGCGGCATTCTGGCGCGCGCCGGAGAATCGGTGCCCCCGAAGGCGGGCCGCGTCTTCGTGGTTTCCACCACCGACGTGTGGCGCTATCAGGGCGACCGGTTGGAAGACGGGATGGGGAGCTTAGAGTACGAGCGGCTCTTCCTGCCAGGCGGCGAGGAGCGCAAGCGCCTGGCGCCGCTCGAAGAACTCGCCGAGGAGATGGTGCGGCGGGGCGGCGACCGGTCATCGGTGGTGGTGGCGTTTGGCGGCGGCATCGTCACCGATATGGCCGGGTTCCTGGCGGCCATCTTCATGCGCGGCATCCCGGTGGTGCAGATTCCCACCACGCTGCTGGCGCAGGTAGATGCGGCGGTGGGCGGCAAGACCGGCGTGAACCTGGAAACCGGCAAGAACCTGGTGGGCGCGTTCCATCAGCCGCTGGCCGTGCTGATCGATCCGGCGGTGCTCGACACGCTGCCCGAGCGCGAATACAGGGCCGGCCTGTGGGAGATCGTCAAAGCCGGGATCATCCGGGAAGCCGGCCTGTTCGACTTCCTGGCCGGGAACAGCGAGGCCGTGCTGGCGCGCGATCCGCTGGCGGTGGACCGCATCATCGCCGATTCCGTGCGCATGAAAGCCGAAGTGGTCTCAGCCGACGAGCGCGAAGGCGACCTGCGCCGCATCCTGAATTTCGGCCACACCTTCGGCCACGCCCTGGAGGCCGAGACCGGCTACACGCGCTTCCTGCACGGCGAGGCGGTGGCCTTCGGAATGCGCGCGGCCGTGCGTCTGGGCGAGACCACCGGGCGCGCCTGCGCGCGCGAGTGCGCGAAGATCCTCGATCTGCTGGAGCGCTACGGCCCGATCCCCACGCTCGACGGCATCCCCGCCGAAAACCTGCTGGCGCGCCTGGTGCACGACAAGAAGACCGTGCGCGGCAAGGTGCATTTCGTGCTCCCGGTGCGCGTGGGCGAAGCGGCCGTGGTATCGGGCGTGGAGGAAAGCCTGGTGCTGGAGGCCATACGGTTCGCGCTGGCATGAAGGGCACGGCATGATGGGCGCTACACCGCAAGGCGCGCGCACCGAGCGCGAAGCCGCCGCCCAGGTGCGCGGCATGTTCGCCCGCGTGGCGCACCGCTACGACCTGGCCAACCACCTGCTCTCTTTCAATATCGACCGGCTCTGGCGGGCCCGCACCGTGCGCCGCGTGCGGGACATTCTGGCGCGCGAAGACGCCCGCGTGCTGGACATCTGCTGCGGCACCGGCGACCTAGCCATAGCGCTGGCCGAAGGCGGACGCGCGCGCGTGGCCGGCTCGGATTTCTGCCATCCCATGCTGGCCGGGGCGCGAGAAAAAATGGGCAAGCTAAAGCATGCCCCACAGCTTTTCGAAGCCGATGCGCTGAACCTGCCGGTGCGCGATGGCGCGCTCGACCTGATCACGGTGGCGTTCGGCTTCCGCAACCTGGCCAACTACGCCGCCGGCCTGGCCGAGATGCGCCGCGTTCTGAAGCCCGGCGGGATGGCCGCCATCCTGGAGTTTTCGCAGCCGCCCAACCGGCTCTTCGCGGCGCTCTACAACTTTTACTCGCGCCGCGTGCTGCCGTGGATCGGCGGGGCGATCTCGGGCTCGCGCGAGGCCTATCGCTACCTGCCCGAATCGGTGCGCCGCTTTCCGGGCGCCGCGGAATTGGCGGACGCGATGCGGCGGACGGGCTTCGCGGAGGTGCGCTACGAGTTCTTCACCGGAGGCATCGTGGCGCTGCACACGGGCACGGCGCGGGGTGCCGAATCGCACTCCGATCTCCCCGGCGCCGGCCAAATCCTTTGACTTGCCGCACGGAACCGGTACACAATCGCAGACAACCAGCGTAAGAAGTGGCACTCAGGGGTCTCTAAGGAGCAAATCATGCAACAGATCAAAGGATCGTTCTCCGGACGGGTAAGCTGGGCGACGACAATTCCGCAAAACGAAACGCCCAGGCATGAAGTGAGCATCGTTGAGATCGAGGGCCCGCAGAAGTCGAGCGATGCGCTTTGGAATGACGCCAGGATCACGTACTGGGGCGTCGGCGAGACCATCGAGGGAAACGGAACGCAGCACGGCTACTTCATAGACAGGCATGCCGACGGCACCATCGACAGGGGCACATTCGAGGCCGAAGTCACGACCAGCGGCAGCGGCATGACCCTGCAGGGGACCTTTACCTTTACCGGTGGGACCGGCCAGTTCAACGGCTTGACAGGAGGCGGCAAGTTCCGCACCCGCATGACGTCCCCGGCGGAACTCGAATGCACGTGGGAAGGCGCCTACCAATTGGCGGAAGCGGGGCGCGGAGCAGGGCGGTAGCGCGGGATTGCGGCCTCACCCCTCGTGGTGGCCGGTGGTGGTGCACTCCGCGCGAACGGCGGTGACGGCGGTAGTGTCGCTCGCGATCGCGCGGTTATTCCGGCTGCCGGAAGCCTACTGGGCGCCGATCACCACACTGGTGATTACGCAATCGTCCTTGGGCGCGGCGCTGGCCGTTTCCCTGGAGCGGCTCGCCGGAACCGCTCTGGGGGTGGCCGTGGGTGCGATTCTGGCCACTTACTTCAGCCCTCACGCGCTGACATTCGGCGCAGGCGTTTTCATCCTGGGGCTGCTGTCGGCCGCAGTGCACTCGGACCGCAGCGCCTACCGGTTCGGGGGAGTCGCGCTGGCGATTGTGCTGTTAGTGCCACGGACGCGTCCCGCCTGGCAGATCGCATGGCATCGCTTCGCGGAGGTGTCGATTGGGATTGGAGTGGCGCTGGCGATGACGGTGCTGTGGAGGGAGAAGGAGGGGCGGTAGGAGGGAGTCCGCCGGGCAACCCTGGGGCCAGATCACTTAGTCGGGAACTTTGCTCGCCGCCGCCAGGTCGGCGGCATAGGCATACACGGCCGAGAAGTCATCCGGTTCGAGTTGGGGATGATCCCCCAGGATCTGCTGCTGCGTTGCCCCCGTGAGAGCCACTCCAAAACCTCCTGGACGGTGATTCGTTGACCACGAATGCACGGCTTCCCGAACCGCACATCGGGATTGGTCGTGATCCGATCGAGCAGTGAATCGTACCTACTCGGCAGGTTCAAGCTCAGTTTCGTTGTCTCCTCTGACGCTGAGATAGTCGTGGTAGTCCCAGCGCCTCAGTTGTTTAAGACGTGCCATCGTCACCTCTGCCTCGGTCCTTTGAACGACATCCGTGAGTTCAACGCCGCGACATTTGGAGAAGGCCTTGTACAGCAGCGCTACTACTTTCGCGGCGTTTGCAACCCGCTCATTGGATAGGTTATCCGGACCGATTAAGTAGGCCAAAACTGAGTAACTCGCCGTGTCATTTAATTCGGAGTAAGGTTTGAGCTCCAAATATATCCCAGATGTTCCATCATGCACTCTCTTCATTTTCTGCATAAGCAAGGTTCTCGCGTCAGCTGTGCGATTGTTAAATGCAGTTGGAAAGTTCGGACGGTCGTAGCGTCGGTGCAGCCATCTCTGGACAGATCGCAATGCGTGATGTTCCAACACAGAATTCGGCTGAAACTCGTCCCTTGTCAGCAGATGGCGCTCAATGCTACGCCGGTCTCTCATTGTGCACTGGAATAGATTCCCGCGGTTGTGGAATTGCAGCATTCGGGGGTTTCTGCAATCCTGATAGTTCCCATTAAGGGCGCCATCAGGAAGAGAGCGTGCGAGAATAACTTCTACCTCTGGCTCCTCCTCGAACGACCAATGGCAGATATCACAGTCGTGGCTTATGAGTAATAAGGAATCTTCAGGACCGGGAGGCGGCGAGAATCCAAGGGTATCGATGTTTAGGCCCGGAAGATCATGCGGAATAGCAGCGCCTTGTCGCCATTGGTGTGTTCGAGGGTTTGACAAGTCGGACACGCTGCTCAGTTATCTAATAGCCGCTTTCTTCGGAGATAGAACCGCTATCGTCATCTTCGAGAGATTCCTCGGATCCTTTAGAAGCGGCCGCCTCAGTCTCGGAGCGGCTCCTGCGCTGGACTTCGGCTGCCAGCCTCGATACCTTTTGAAGGACTGCACGCAGATTCGCCGTATCGATGTCGTCTGCCGAAATGAGCGTAACGAACGGACTGCTGTCGGGAAACTGTTGGCGACGCAAATGTCCCATCGGAACGGCCGACATCAGCCTCCACTCGCACGCCAAACGGTAGAGGCTGTCGATTCTTTTCGCATTTCGGCCATGCGGATCGGACTCGCCGCGGAGCCAGGCATAGACGGTCGGTCGTGAAACGTTCAGCCCATCGGAGAGCTCGGATACATTCATCGAGAATTGATACTGAATAAACGCAAGTTGCTCCGGAATCTCCGTCAACTCAGGAAGGGATTCATGGGAGGCACCGTTAGGCTCCCGGCGAGCGAGAACCGAGGAAATGCTGCAAGTGGATCCCGTCAGAGCCCGGCTCATCGAGACGGAAAGCGCATTAGCCGACGCCGTACCGCCAGTCCCGGCGATAAACATGAGCCCAAGAACACTAGTACCAGTAATGGGGAGAAGAATCCGGCTTGCCCATTCCCAACGCGCATCGTCATGCGACACCTCCGCAGGCGAAGCCGGGTAAAGGGCCCGCGTGCGTCGGCCGAATGTGACTGACGTTGGGTCCGCCCAAAGCACATCGTTTTCGTGGTCGTTCATGCCGTCCGCTTGAACCCCCATTCCGCCATTGCCGGCGCTGTCACCGCGGAACAAAAAGCACGAATGGCGTCGCCATGAAGCCGCCAAAGCCAATCGACAGCAACCCTTGGAGAGAACTCGTCAGGCTTATCTTGAAAATCCCTAAAGCTGTCGATATCGAGTGTCAGAGCCTTATCTCCTACAGAAATGCCCATAGTGGCACTCGCCAGTGTGCCGGGCTGCAGGTCCGGTGGAAGGACCTGTCCGTCGTCCCGTTGAAGTGCACGGATAGACAGCGTGCCAGATGCGGTTTGCGCAACGTAGTTGACAAAGCAGGATGATTTAGTTGCGCTTACCGCATCGTCCGGGATCCCCATAAGACCGGGATTCACATATTCCCTCAGATCACGGCCCTCCGATCCCCGGATAAGGTCAACGTAACGTAGACCAATTCGGTCAATCAGCTCTACACCCACAATCCGATGAACAACGTCGAGCGCACGTCTGAATCGCTGGCAGAAGTCGTCAAACCCCGAATAGTTCGTAAGATGCAATGCTATAAAATCCGTGGAGAGTATCACGCCAGATGTTTTGTTTCTATCCTGAAACTCCCATCTCGGTGTGACGGTCGTCTCGGCCGCCATCGACGGAGCGAAACGTATGTTCGTGAGCTGTCCTGTCACCAGGCGAGGAAGACTGTTCTTGCGCAGTTCTTCCTGAACGGCAGCGATGTACTTCTCCATGCCAGCTACGGCAGAAAACTTCACCTGGGCAATGACGTATGCGATTGGCGGACGCTCAAGCACGAAGCGCTCAGTTCGAGTCTCCACATCTCAACTTTACACGTAAGTTTACAGTTTTTCAATCGGTTTATTCAGGACCCTACAGCGGTCCAGGGTGGGGGGATCACTCATCCCGTTGGTAAAGCAGGGGATAGAACATGAACGACGAACATTGCGGTTCAGATTCTAGTATCGCGAATGCTGGTCACCGGGAAGGCGCTGCTCGCGGCGAGTCGCCGGTTCGCCGGCCACACCCACTTGCCCCTTTTAAATCTTCCTCCCCTACTCCACCACCGCCCCCGCCTTCCTCAGCGCCTGCTCCACTTCCTCCTGGGGCAGGTCCGTGCTGATGAATAGCTCCTGGCGGGCGCCGGCGCTCAGCGCGATAGCTTTCCATCCGTTCTGTGTCGGCACCGTCACGCGCATCTTCACTTTGCCGCGGGCGTCGCGCACGGGGCGGATCACGCCGGGAATTACCGAGCGAATAGCGGGGTTGGCTTTGAGCAGTTCCTCCAGAATGTCGCGCACGCCATCGATGATGCTGTGTTCGATCTTCAGCCGGTCCTTGGCCGTGCGCAGGCGCATCTATTGCCAGCCCTCGCCGCCACGCAAGGGCACGAAGCGGCACAGCGTCGCTACGCGCGTCTCGGTTGCGCCGCCGTGGCGCGAAAACACCAGGAGCTCCTGGTCGCGGCGCTCGCCGACGGGGATCACCAGGCGGCCGGGGTCGTTCAATTGCGCCAGCAGCGCGCGCGGCACCTCGGGCGCGCCGGCGGCCACCGAGATGGCGTCGTAGGGCGCGACGGCGGCGTATCCGAGAGAACCGTCGCCTTCGACCACCGTCACGTTGGCGTCGCGGCCGGTGCGGCGCAGGTTGGTTCGAGCCAGCTCCGCTAATTGGGGGACGATCTCGACGGCGATCACGCGCGCCGCCAGCATGCCCAGCACGGCGGCCGCGTAGCCCGATCCGGCGCCCACTTCGAGCACCGTCTCGCCGCCCCGCAGCTCCAGCGCTTCGGCCATCAGGGCGGTCATGTAGGGCTGCGAAACGGTCTGCCCGTGGCCGATGGGGATGGGGTCGTCGGCGTAGGCGAACAGCCGGGATTCGGGGGGAACGAACAGCTCGCGCGGGATCTCGAGGATGGCGCCCAGCACGCGCTCGTCCCGGATGCCGCGGCCGCGCATCTGTTTGGCCACCATGCGGCGGCGCTCTTCGGCCCAGTCCGGTATCACGTTCCGCCTCCCCCTCTATAATAGCTACGATGGCCCATCTGATTACGCTAATTCCCGGAGACGGCATAGGACCCGAGGTGGCCGAGGCTACCGTGCGCGCGGTCGGCGCCACCGGCGTTTCGATCGAGTGGGAGCGCGTGCATGCCGGCGAGCGCGCGCTGGCCGAACTGGGGCAGTTGATCCCCGATGAAGTGTTTGCCTCGCTCGAGGTCACGCGCACCGGCCTGAAGGGGCCCACCTCCACGCCCATCGCCGGCGGCCACCAGAGCATCAATGTGGCGCTGCGCAAGAAGCTGGGGCTGTACGTGAATTTCCGGCCGGTGCGCATGCTGCCGGGCCTGAAGACGCGCTTCAGCGACGTGGACGTGAACCTGGCGATCTTCCGCGAGAATACCGAGGTTCTCTACGCCGGCCTGGAGCACGAGGTAGTCCCGGGCGTGGTGGAAAGCCTGAAGATCATCACCGAGAAGGCCTCGATGCGCATCGCCAAGGCGGCCTTCGAGTGGGCCCGGCGCGAGGGGCGCGCGAAGGTCACGGCCATCCACAAGGCCAACATCATGAAGCTGAGCGACGGCCTGTTCCTGAAGTGCTGCCGCGCGACGGCCTCCGGTTTCCCCGAAATCAAGTACGGCGAGCTGATCGTGGACAACGCCTCGATGCAACTGGTGATGCGTCCCGAGACGCTGGACGTCCTGGTGCTGCCGAACCTGTACGGCGATATCATCTCGGACCTGGCCGCCGGGCTGGTGGGGGGACTCGGCATTGTCCCCGGCGCCAACCTGGGGGACGGCCACGCCATTTTCGAGGCGGTCCACGGAACCGCTCCGGATATCGCGGGCAAAGGGCTTGCCAACCCCACCG
>CAYRWE010000237.1:0-7904 GCA_964427655.1 uncultured Solibacteraceae bacterium
TTCACCGGGCTGATCAGGATGTGGGCGTTGCGGCCTTCCAGGCGCGGCATGCCTTCGACGGTGCCGTAGGTGGTCAGATCGCCGGCGAAGCGCATGAGCAGCTTTTTGCCCAGATCGGCGTGGGCGATCTCCCGGCCCCGGAACTGAACTACCGCCTTGACGCGATTGCCTTCCTGCAGGAAGCGGATGGCGTGGGTCTTCTTGAAGTCGTAATCGTGATCGTCGGTGTTCGGGCGGAACTTGAGTTCCTTGACCTGCACGACGTGCTGCTTCTTCTTGGCGTCGTGCTGCTTCTTCTTCTGGTCGTACTGATAATGGCCGAAATCCACGGCTTTGGCCACCGGTGGCACGGCACTGGGAGCCACCAGGACCAAGTCCAGGCCGAGCTCCTGCGCTTTGCGCAGAGCCGCCGAAGTGGGCATGACCTCCGTGGTTCCATCGGGGAAGACCGCGCGCACTTCACGGGCGCGGATCGATTCGTTTACATTCTCTCTGCGGTTCTGCCTGCGAGGCGGAAAATTTCTCGGATACATTGGTGGTCAGACGTTAGACGTAAGATGACAAAGGCGGTCGGTGAAGCACCGGGAGGCCGGGGAGACTCTCTGGCCGGAAAGCGGGTTGATTTCAACAAAAGACAAGCGCAATTTCGTCAGTCTCAGTGTACACCATAAGGTGTTGCGGAAGTCAAAAGTATGCGTGGAAAAACTCCCCGCCCGACTGTCGGTGAGCTTTCGCACGCCTTCCGCTCACCGATGCTGACGGGCCGTTTCGCCACTTTCGTATTTCTTTCGCCTGCGCTACACTGAAGCACATGCGCTTGGTCACCGGACCACCGGGATCGGGCAAAACCGCCCTGGTTCTCGAGCGGCTGCGCGAGGCTCTGCGCGCGCACCATGGCTCGGTGCGCCTGCTGGTCCCCACCGCCACACTGGCGCAGCATGTCGCGAACGAACTGGCGCGCGAAGGCTTCGTGCTGCGCCGCGGGATGGTGCAGACGCTCTCGGGCTTCGTGAAGCCCTGGGTGGAAGACACTCCGCAGGTCTCCGAGACGGCGCTGTACCTGATGGTCGAAGAAGCCGCGCGGCGCCTCGGGCGGCCCGAATTTGCACGCGTGGCCGGAATGCCCGGCTTCTGCGCGTCGCTCGCGCGCGCGGTGGCCGAGTTCTCCTCGGCGGGGTGCGGCAGCGCGCGTTTAGCTGAGCACCTGCCCGATGCGCCTCTGGCACAGGCCTTCCTGGCGGTCTATAGGGAAGTAGATGAGGAGCTGGAACGGCGCGGGCTGGCCTTGCGCGCCCGGCGCCTGGAACTGGCCGCCGAGCGCATCGCCGCGGGCGGCCTGGACGTGCGCACCATATGCCTCGATGGCTTCCACGCCCTGCCGGAGCCAGAGTTGGCCGTGATCGCGGCCCTGGCGCGGCACGCGGATCTGACCGTGACGCTGGGAACCGGCGAAGCCACCGAGACGGCTCGCGCCCGCCTGCTGGCCATCGGGTTCCGGGAAGAGCGGGCCACTGGCACGCGCCCTGCGCCCATGCTGGCGCTGGTGCGGGCCGCTTCGATCGAGCGCGAAGCCGAAGAGATCGCGCGCCGCATCCTGGAGCAGGCCGCCGCCGGGCGCCCCTTGCGCGAGATGGCGATCGTGGTCCGCGCGGCCGAGACCTATGTGCCGATCCTGCGCTCCACGCTCGAGCGTTTCGGCATTCCGGCGCGCTTCTACTTCGATTCGCAACTCGATCGCCACCCGGTGACGCGCTTTCTGGCGGGCGCGGTGGACGCCATGCTGGGCGGCTGGGATCACGCACGCACCCTGGCCGTGCTGCGCCTGGCGCCGCGCTTGGCCGATTCGAGCGCCATGGACCGCTTCGATTTCGCGGTGCGCGACCAGCTCCCGAATGCCGGCTTGGGCGCGCTTAAGGCAGCCGCCGGCGAAAGTAAGCTGGGCCGCCTGCTGGACGCGCTGGCGGCGATCGAGGAGTGGCGCTCGTTCTCGCTCGCGCCGCGCGATTGGGCCGCCCGCCTGGCCACACTGCGCGATCTGTTTCGCCCGGCGGTGGGCGAGATCGCCGCGCCGCTCGATGAAGTCTGGCGCACTCAGGCGGCTGTTCTAAAGCGCTTCGAAGAGGCCCTCAGTGAAGCCGCCGGAGCGCTCGACCCGCAGCGCGCCGTGGATCTGGAAGAATTCTGGCGGGCGGTGAAATCCGTGCTGCGCCTGATGCCCCTGCGCCTGCCGGACGACCGCCGCAACGTGGTCCACGTACTGGGCGCGCACGAGGCCCGCCAGTGGGTGCTGCCGGTGGTCTTCGTGTGCGGGATGGTGGAGAAGCAGTTCCCCCAGGTTCACCCGCTCGATCCGTTTTTCCCGGATGCCGCCCGCCAGGCGCTCCATCGCCACGGTATACGCGTGCGCACGGCGGCCGAGTTCGAGCGCGAGGAGCGGGCCCTGTTCGATGCGGCCCTGAGCTGCGCCACCTTTTCCGCGACGCTTTCCTATCCCGAGTTCGATGCCCGAGGGGAGCGCCACCTGCCCTCGCTTTACCTGGAGGGCCTGGGCCTCGCGCCGCGGCCCGCGCAACCGGCCGCCCCTCCGCGCACCCGCTTCGCGCCACCGCCGCCCGCGCGCGGCATCCGCTCGCCGGACCTTCTGAACGTGCTGCGTACCCGCACCGCGCGCCTGGCGGCCACGGCCCTGGAACTGTATCTCGAGTGCCCGTTCCAGTTCTTCGCCGGGCGCACCCTGCGCTTGGCGCCGCCGCCCTGCCGCCCCACCGAGCGCTTCGATTTCCTCACGCAGGGCAACATCGTGCACGCGGTGCTGGCCGAGTGGTGGGAGCAGCCTCAGGAGATCGAGCCGCTCTTCGAGCGCGTCTTCGAACGCGAGATCGAAGACCGGCACATCCCCGGCGGATATCATACCGAGCGCCTGCGCAATACCATGCTGGACGACCTCCGCGCTTTTGCCGCCGCCGATCCGTGGCCGCGCGCCGATTTCCGGTCGCGCACCGAAGTGCCCTTCGTGCTGCCACTCGAAGGCGTTCTCGATATCTCCGGCAAAATCGACCGCCTGGATACGGCCGCGGACGGGCGCGCCTATGTCATCGACTACAAGTACAGTGCGCCGCAGCGCACGCGCGCCCGCCTGGATTCCGAAACGCTGTTGCAGGCGCCGCTCTATCTGCTCGCGGCGGAGCGTGTGTTCGGCGCTACGCCCGCCGGGATGTTTTATGTGGCCCTGAAAGGCGGCGTGGCCTACGAGGGCTGGAGCGAAAGCGCGCTGCTGGAGGGCCGGGGCATCCCCGAAGGCTGGCTCGATAGCGCCCTGGCGCGCACCCTGCGGGCCGTGGAGGAGATCCGCGCCGGCCGCGTGGAGCCCGCGCCGGCCGATGCGGATCGCTGCCGCTATTGCGATTATCGCGATGCCTGCCGCCGCACCGCGCGGCGCGGCCGGGAAATGGCGGAGGGCGCATGAGCGAAGTGCGCTTCACCCCCGCGCAGCTCGCGGCGCTCGATATCGCCCGCAGCCGCCAGGATACCTGCATCGTGGCCGGACCGGGCTCCGGCAAGACCACTGTGCTGGTGGAATATTTCCGCCGTCTGGTGGAAGCCGGCGCCGATCCGCTGCGCATTTTATCCATCACTTTCACCGAGAAGGCCGCCGGGAACATGCGCGACAAGCTGGCACGCGCCTTTGCGGACAATCCCGAGCGGCGCGCCCGCCTGGAGCGCGCCTGGGTCTCCACTATTCACGGTTTCTGCGCGCGTCTGCTGCGTGAGCACGCCGTGTTCGCCGGCATCGATCCCGAATTCGGTGTGGCCGACGAGCTGGAAGCCTGGCGCATGCGGCAGGAATCCATCGCCGCCGCGCTCGAAGAGTTGTTTGGCGAGCGGCCCGCGGCCGTGCGGGCGCTGATCCGGGGCCTCTCGTCGCCGGAATTCGAGCCGGCGGTGCTCTCGGCCTACGACGCCATGCGCGGGGCGGGGAAGCGCGTGGAGGATCTGGCTGCCTTCGCCACGCCCGCCGACGAGGCGGATATCGCTACGCCGCTCGACGCGCTGCGCCGCGATTCGCTGGCGGGCTGGACGGCCACGCAGAAGCAATACCTGGCCGGCGTTCTTGAGGCCGCCGGGCGAGTCCGGAGCGCGCCGGGACCGCTGGCCGGGCTCGAGGCCATCGGGAAGTTCTTGTGCAATCTGAACAAGTGCAAGCGCGGCACCGCCGCTTACGAGCTGGTCCGGCAACTGCGGGAAGCCATCGGCCAATCAACCTACCGCTTCATCACCGAACTCTACGCGCCCGAGCGCAAGACCTTGATCGACCTGCTGGCGCGCTTCGACCGCCTCTATCGCGCGCGCAAGCGCAGCGCCGGGCTGCTCGATTTCGCCGATTTGGAGGAGTTTGCCGTCCGCCTGCTCGAAGAGCGCCCGGACGTGCGCACGCGCGTGGTCGAGCAGTTCGACTACGTCCTGATGGACGAGTTGCAGGACACCAACGGCCAGCAGGCGCACCTTCTCAAGCTGGTCTGCCCGCCCGACCGCCTGTACGCGGTGGGCGACATCAATCAATCGATTTTCGGCTTCCGCCACGCCGAGCCGCGGGAGTTTGCGGAGTTCCGAGACGCGGTGGCGCGCCGTGGGCGCCGGCTGGTGGAACTGACGGAGAACTTCCGCAGCCGGCCGGAGATACTGAGCGCGGTCGAGACCATTGCCGCCGGCGCGGAGGGCCTCGAGCCGCGCCCGCTCCAGGCCGCTCGCGTGTTCGAGACCGAGCGGCCGGTGTGCGTCGAAGTCATCGGCGTCTCAGCGGCGGACATTGACGACGCTCTGCGCCTGGAAGCACGCTGGGTGGCTCGGCGCATCGAGGAGCTGACCGGCGGCGAGGGCTTCGCATTCCAGGATTGCGCCGTGCTGGTGCGCAACACGGAGGTGATCGGCGAATTTTCGGCGGCCTTCGACGAGGCCGGCATCCCTTATTTGGTGAACCGTGGCCGGGGCTTTTACGAAGCCCGCGAGGTGAACGACGCGGTGCACCTGCTGCGCGTCATCGCCAATCCGCGCGACGAGATCGCGCTCGTGACGGTGCTGCTCTCGCCGCTAGTGGCCGTTTCCGATGAAGCCCTGCTGCGGCTGAAGAGCGCGAGCGGCGACATGGCGGATGCGCTGGCCCGTCTGCGCCCCGCCGACGCCGCCGGCTTCGACCGCGAGGATCACGCGCGCCTGTGCCGTTTTCGCGACCGCCTGCACGAGTGGCGCCTGCGCCGCGAGTACGTCACCTTCGACCGCCTCCTGATGGCCGCGCTCGATGAAAGCGGCTATTGCCCCGAGGCCGGAGCGCGCGGCGCCGCCAACCTCGACAAGTTTCTGGCGCAGGCGCGCGTGGCCGCCGGGCGGATGTCGCTCGATGAGTTTGTCGAGGAACTGGCGTGGGTGCGCGCTTCGAATCCGCGCGAGCCGGACGCGCCGCCCGAGGATTCAGCCGATGCCGTCCGCGTGATGACCGTGCATTCGGCCAAGGGGCTGGAATTTCCGGTGGTCTTCGTGGCGGCCCTGCACAAAGGCACGGATACCGATCCGCCAGTGGTGGCCTTCTCGCCGCGCGTTGGGCTGGGCGCGCGCTGGCGCAACCCCGCCAAGTCCGGCGGCCGCGAGGAGAAGGGCGATCTCTTCCAGCACGCCCTGCGCCAGGAACGTCACGAGCGCGAGGCCGAAGAGGGCAACCGGCTGCTCTATGTCGCCATGACGCGCGCCGAGCAGCACCTGGTTCTGAGCTTTTCCGGGAACGGCCGGAAGCCCGCGAATTGGGCCGAACTGGTGGTCCGCAACCTAGAGGTGGGGCATGCTTTAGCTTGCCCTGTTGTGACGCTTACCGCGCCAGATGGCAAGCCCTGGAACCTGCGCCTGCTGCTGACCGATCGCGCTCCCGAGCCGCTCGTTCGCATTACGGCGGCGCCGCCCCTAGCCGCGCCAGCTCCCCGCGAAGCCGCCGCCCTGCCACCTCCTCTGCCCCTCGCCGGCCAGCCCGACGCCAACGCCACGGTGACGGCGCTGGCCAAGTTCGCCAATTGTCCCCGCGCCTATTATCTGGGCGAATACCTGGGCTTCGAGGGCCGCCCGCGCGGCACCGCGGAGACGGCCGAAGCCGGGGCCCTTACGGCGGCCGAGTTCGGCAGCCAGGTCCATGCCTTGCTCGCGGGTACGAAACTGGCGGATGCGGACCCGGAAGCCGTGCGTCTGGCCGAGACTTTCCGGCGGAGTCCCTTGGGGAAGCGCGTGGCGCGCGCCGGCCGCATCGAGCGCGAATTCGATTTCCTCATGGCCGTGGAGGGCCTGGTGACGCGCGGGCAGGTGGATTTGTGGTTCGAGGAGGGCGGGGAACTGGTGCTGGTGGATTATAAAACCGATGCTGTCTCGGCCGCGGAGGCCCACAGGCGCGCAGGCGATTATGCTCTGCAATTGCGCCTTTACGCCATGGCCGTGGAACGCATCGCCGGGCGGCCGCCGGACCGCGCCTGGCTGCATTTTCTAAGGCCAAACGCGCTGGTGGAAGTGGATCTGGCGCCCTCGCTGCTCGAACCGCCCGAAGCCGTGGTGCGCGATTTCGAGCAAGCCCAGGCCCGCCTGGAATTTCCCCTTCGCGAGGGCGACCACTGCCACCGATGCCCGTTTTTCAGGGACTTGTGTCCCGCCGGGACTACATCTGCCTGACGCGCCGCCGGGCGGCCGGCTTGGGCTGTGTCATTAATTGCTGCAACTGATCTTCGGGCACCGTAAGGGTGACGTTGACCAGGGTGCCCGCGGTGGTCACGTTCAGCCCGTTGGCCAGCGCCCCCAACTGCGCGTTCTGCGAGGCCTGCATCTTGGCCAGGCTGACCAGCAACTCTAAGGCGCCGCCGATGCTGGTGGCATCCTGTGCGTTATCCGCCTCGGCCTGCGCGGTCACCACCACGCTCGCGCCGAACTTCACGCCGGCGGCGGCATCCACGATGTTCTGAAACGCCGCGCCGCCATTCGCCCCCAGCCCGGGGATATTGGGAGCCGTGGCGGGCGGTTTCAACGAGGAAGGCGGGACCGTCGAGATGACCCAGGCATCCTCGGTTGTGCTCCAGGTGCCGATCTTGATGGCCAGCGGGGCCGGAAGCGAGGTCGGCGATTTCTGCCGGTCGAGCGCGGCTTTGACGTTGGCGATATCGCCGGCCACCACGTAGGTGTCGCTCAGAAACGCGAATCCGCCCTGCTGCTTGGGGCTTTCGATAATGGTGACGCCGTCATACGTCTCGGTGGTGGCGCCGCCGTTGGTGGCCGCGGCCGCGATTTTGGCGGAATCGAAGATCCCCCGCGCCAGAACCAATCCCTGGTGGGCCGCGGGCGTGGCGCCGGCCCCCACGGTATCGCTGGCCAGCAGCAATTCGCTCACGTCCTTAGTAGGATCGAACCCGGTCAGGTTGATCAGGTTCTGCAGGTTTTGCTGCCGTTGGCCGGTGATCTGAGCAAGCAGGTACTGGCCGAACGGGGTGGTTTTGGCCTGGTCCACATTAATGCCCGAGATCACTTTGACATCGGGCATCACCAGGTTGAGCAGTTGCTGATCGGCGGCTCGGGCGGGAAGCACGCCACAGAAAACGGCGACAAGCGCCACGGCGGTCGGAATTCGTGCGTTCATATGATTCAGGACGTCGGCCTCTCTCCGTTATTAACGCGCCCGGCCGCCCTGAAGTTCCG
This sequence comes from uncultured Solibacteraceae bacterium, assembly GCA_964427655.1. Classification (GTDB taxonomy): domain Bacteria; phylum Acidobacteriota; class Terriglobia; order Bryobacterales; family Bryobacteraceae; genus CAVQNQ01. The sequence goes on from CAYRWE010000237.1 coordinate 7,714, forward strand.
ACGGGCTGCCCAGGCTTACCTGGGAACTGGCACCTGGTCCATGACTTCGATGCCAAAGCCTTCCAGCGCAACGATTTTGCGCGGATGGTTGGTCAGCAGCCGGATGGTGTGCAATCCCAGGTCGGAGAGGATCTGCGCGCCGATGCCGTGCTCGTGCTGAAGCTGCCGCCGGCCGGCTTCCCCCTGGTAAT
>CAYRWE010000238.1:0-7896 GCA_964427655.1 uncultured Solibacteraceae bacterium
GGAATTTACGACGATTCCGGCCGTATCATGGTGGCGATGTGTTTTAACATGGACCTGGGCGATTCCTGGGAGCACGCGGACAATCCGCAATATCCCGCGAAGTTCTCGGACCTGGGAATTCGCATCGGCGTGAATTACATCGTTTACGCCATGAGCCATTAAGATCGAGCGGAGGCGAGCGTTGAACTGGAGTGCGACGGGTTCCATCCTGCTGGCGCTGGCGGTTATCCTGGGCGCCTTCGGCGCGCATGGGCTGCGCGGGCGCCTGGACGCCTACAGCATGGGCGTCTATGAGAAAGCCGTGTTCTACCAATTCGTGCACGCGCTGGGAATGCTGATCGTCTCCGTGCTGCCGAAGACCGGCACCTTCCCGCCGGAAAGCGCGAATGCGGTGTGCTGGCTGCTGCTGGCGGGCATCGTGATCTTTTCCGGCAGCTTATATCTGCTGGCTGTGACGGGGAACCGCGTGCTGGGCGCCATCACACCCGTGGGCGGACTCGCGTTCATCGCGGCATGGCTGCTGCTGGCCTGGAGGCTGCGGCGGCTATGAACGATTTCGATCTGCAGGCGGCCGCCCGCCAGGAGATGCTGGATCACGGCTTCCAGCCGGACTTTCCACCCGAAGTTGCCCAGCAGCTCGCCGGCATCCGCGCCGAACCCGAGCCGGGGCTACAGGATCTCACGAAGCTGTTGTGGTCTTCAATCGATAACGACGATTCGCGGGACCTTGACCAGATCGAGTGGGCCGAGCGCGCGCCCGGTGGCATCCGCGTGGTGGTGGCGGTGGCGGATGTGGATTCGGCGGTGCCCAAGGGAACGCCCATCGATTGTCACGCCGCGCGGGAAGCCACCACGGTATACGCCGGCGTGCACATCTTCCCCATGCTGCCGGAGCGGCTATCGACGGACCTGACTTCGCTGGCGGAGGGCCAGGACCGCACGGCGACCGCGATCGACATGCTGGTGGCGGCGGATGGCGGCATCGCGACGAGCCGAATTTACAGGGCGCGCGTGCGCAACCGAGCGCAACTGGCGTACGGATCGGTGGGGCCGTGGCTGGAGGGCAAGACCGCTCCGCCGCCCAAGATTGCGGCATCCGCGGAGCTGGCGGCGCAGCTCAAGTTGCAGGACGAAGCCGCGCGCTCCCTGCGCGACGCGCGCTTCCGCAAGGGCGCCCTGAGCTTCGACCGGCTGGAGGCGCAGCCGGTAATCGCCAATGGGCAGATCAAGGATATCGAAGCGCATGCCAGCAATCGCGCGGCGCACCTGATCGAAGATTTCATGATCGCGGCGAATGAGACCATGGCGGTGACGCTGCGCGCGGCGGGAGTGGCGTCGATCCGGCGCGTGGTCAAGGCGCCGGAGCGCTGGCCGCGCATCGTGGAGCTGGCCGGACAGTACGGCGAAAAGCTGCCGGCGGAGCCCGATGCGGGCGCGCTGAACGCGTTTCTGGCGCGCCGCAAGCAGGCCGATCCGCTGCATTACCCGGACATCTCGCTGGCGGTGCTCAAACTGATGGGGCCGGGCGAATACATGGTGATGCGGCCGGGCGATCCTCCGCAGGGGCATTTCGGACTCGCCGCGCAGGACTACACGCACTCGACCGCGCCCAACCGCCGCTTCGCGGACCTGGTGACGGGCCGGCTGCTCAAAGCGCGCCCCGGCCCTTCGCCGTATAACGATGACGAGCTCGAAGCTATCGCGCGCAACGTCACGCTGAAGGAAGACGCCGCGCGCAAGGTGCAGCGCGCCATGGCCAAGCGCATTGCGGCGGTGGCGCTGGCCGGCCGCGTGGGCCAGGATTTCGCGGCGGTGGTGACGGGTGTGACGCCCAAGGGCGTTTTCGTGCGCGTCCTGAATCCGCCGGTGGAAGGGCGCCTGATGCGAGGCGAAGAGGGCCTCGACGTGGGCGACCGTGTGCAGGTGGAGCTGCTGAGCACGGACCCGGGAAAGGGATTCATCGACTTCGGGAGGGTCTAGGGGGGCGGGCACCCGGTGAGCGCGAAATACTGCGTCACACGCCGGCGGCGCTGGCAGCCGGGGGCAGCGTGCGTTCAAGGATCGCCAGCCCAAACTTTCACGGCCTAAGACGCGGCTCGCGCGAACTCAGTATGAGCAACGGGCGTGATGCGGCCAGAGGGCATCCAGGGGTGAGGTTTCCGGTAACACCACTATATTGGGAAGTAACGCCGATCATCGTAGGATAGACAGATGGAAGAAAACGGACTGCCTGCCGTGGGGCAGTTGGAAGCCACCCCCGAGATTCTGCGCGGATTGATGTGCGAACTGAGCGAGGAGGACGCGCGCTGGAAACCGGCTCCCAACCGGTTCTCCGTGGCTGAAGTGCTGGCGCATCTATCGCACTCGGAGGGCCACTGCTACCGCCTGCGGCTCGACCGCTTCATGAACGAGGAACGGCCCGAATTCGAACCCGACGACGCGCAGTTTCACCTGGACCTCTACCGCGACGCCGACCCCGAGGATTCATTCGATCACTTCGAGGAACAGCGCGAGGCCAATATCGAGTTCCTGCGGAACCTACCCGAGGGATCGGGCGAACGGGTCGCACTGCACCAGGAGGCGGGCGAGATCACCATGGCGCAGATGCTGCACGAATGGGCCATGCACGACCTGGGACACATCCGGCAAATCGCGGAACTGGTGCGCGCGCGCAAACACTTGGCGGGCGCGGGCGAACTCGGCAAGTCATACAACCTGAAACCATGATCATAGACGCCTCTTGACCGTCCTTGCGCTCGCGGGTCCGCTCGCCGCGCAAATTAGTCCGGCGCAGTCCGGTTCAGGTTGGTCAGTTTCTCCAAACGTCACAGATCATTACCGAAGTGCAGACGAATGGCCGGAAGGGTGGGACGCCCTGACAAAATCCAACCACGACGCAGTTGCCTCTCTACCGCCGCGGGGGCAGAGACGTCACGACGTCGCCAACGATCCATCTCGGAGCGGCGACAGATTGTGGAAGAGACGTTCGCGCCGGGCGCGTCAGTAGCGCGCGTGGCCCGGGCGCACGACGTCAACGCCAACCAGGTATAGGAACAGAGGATAGCGCTTCGGCTTATGCTGAATGAGAGTTGAAGTCCAACATGGACCAGACGAGCGAATACTACCGGGACAAAGTCGCTGTGGTCACGGGCGGCGCGTCGGGCATCGGCCTGGCCCTCGCCGAGAAGATGCTCCGCCACGGGGCCAAGCAAGTCGTCCTCGCTGACTTCAACGACGAGAACCTCAAACGCGAAGCCGCGCGCCTGAACTCGGCCTGCGACGGCAGGGTGCTCGGCGTCCACTGCAACGTCACGAAGGAAGAAGATGTTCAGGCGATGATTCAAGAAGCGGTCGACTTCGGCGGGCGCATCGATATCCTGTTCAACAATGCGGGCGCCGGACTCAGCGGCTGTTTCGACCAGCAGACCAACGCGGACTGGGAGAAGGCCTTCGCTCTGAACTTTTACGGGGCGCTGTACGGCATCCGCGCCGTGCTGCCCATCATGCGCAAGCAGGGCGGCGGCCACATTGTCAACACCATCTCCGGGATCGCCTTCACGCCCATGGCCTACCAGACCAGGTACTCGGCCACCAAGGCAGCGCTGAATGGGCTGACGCTGGCCCTCCGCTACGAGCTTTGGGACGAGAACATCCGCCTGACCTCGGCCACGCCCGGTACAACCGCCACCGCGATTTGGAAAGGCAGCGCTCAGGGCGCGCCTTCGGGGTCCCAATCGCCGGAGCAGGCGGCGCATGCCATTCTCGCCGGCGTGGCCAAGAACGAGCGGCTGGTTCTCGGCGACGAGCGCGATGTTTCGGGTGCCAAACACTGCTTTAGCCCCGATGCCGCCGCGGCCATCGACACTTACCTGCTCGATGTCGCCCGCAAGCGGCGCAGCGGCGAAGTGGTCGTGTGACCGGCCCTAATCCGCCACTTCATTCGGCCGGTGGTGCTTCCGGCTGGGCGTAGTTTCCCCAAAGCCCACACATCCCCCGACCCTGGATGGCGCGACTGCAGCGTACGCGCCAGAGTAAGCGGAACAAGTTCTGTGAAAGACTTCCCAGGATGCGTTGACAAAATGGAGCAGGGGCTCCATCCGGCCACGACGAAGCCAACCATCAGCCGGAATGTCAACAGAGTCCACTGGATTCGTAGCTTAAAGTGTCGGCCCACCCTCTCCACCAGGACTGCGGCTTCATCGTCTCAGTGTGCCAGACCGCGCGGCGGTGCGCGGCTCTCAATAATTGAAGCAGGCCGCCCTGACCCGTGTGAATTCGCGGACGGCCGCGCGCATGGCTTTGCCGCCCGAGCCGGCTACGCGGAGAACGCCGAAGGGGCCGGGTTCCATCGAGTCGGTATCCGCGTCGTTGACCGTCACGGCGGCGGCTTCGAGGAGGCTTGCGGCGGTAAAGGCTTCCCGGAGGTCGCGCGTGAAAACGGCACCGCGAGCCGCGCGGGGCACCCGGTTGGCCCGCGCGATGGCATCCTCCAGCCGGTCGAAAGGCTCGAGCGCTACCAGCGGACCGAAGACCTCGTCGCGATGCGCGAGCCATTCGGCAGGGACGCGCGCCAGCACGGTCGGTTCCATGAGGGCGCCGCGGCAGACGCCGCCAGCCAGGACCACGGCGCCCTGCGCCAGCGCGCCGCGGGTCCAGCCGGCCACGCGAACAGCCTGCGCTTCGGACATCAGGGGGGCGATGTCGCTCGACTCCTCGCACGAGGGTCCGGCCTTCAGAGCGGCGGCCCGCTCGCGGAGGCAGGTGGCGAAGGCGGCGTAGATATCGCGCTGGATGAGGACCCGCTGCACGCCCAGGCGGTTGCGCGCACCGTGCGAAAAAGCCAGCGCGCAGACGCCCTCGGCGGCGGTCTGGAGATCGGCGCCGGCCAGCACCAGGAAAGGCGCGTTGGCGGCCGCATGCAAGGCCACGGGTCGAAGGCCGGCGCCGTGTGCCAGGCGCTGGCCCTCGGCTGGGGCGCCGGCGAACCAGAGCATCGCGGTGCGCGGATCGGCGGCCAGGGCCGTCTCCAATTCTTCGTCCCCGGTCAGCACGCTGAGACGGCCGGCGGGCAAACCGGCTTCGATAAGATCGCAGGCCAGCCGCAAGGCGGAAAACGGAGCGGCCGGGGAAGGCTTGAGCACTACGGCGTTGCCGGCGGCCAGCGCCGCGGCCACGACGAGCGCGGCGGTAGCCAGGGGATCCTGCCAGGGTACGATTGCGGCCACCACTCCCAGCGGGACACGCAGGGCGTAGCCGGCGCGATGCTCCCTGCCCTGCCCCGCCAACGTTCCGGCGGGCACCGCGTGGCCCTCCAGGGCGCGCGATTCCGCGGCAGCCAGGCGCAGGATGGCGGCGGCTCGCGAGGGATCGCGGCGGGCCTCGCGTAGGGTCTCGCCACCCTCGGCGACAATGTCCGCGGCGTATTCCGCGGCCTGGCTCTCGACGCACGCGGCGGCTCGCGAGAGAACCTCGCAGCGGGCGTCCGGCGGGAAATCCCGCGCGAGCGCTTCGACGGCGCGAGTAACGGCTTGCGCGGCGTCCGCGGGGGTCCCGGCCGAGACCACCCCGGCCAGTTCGCCATCGTGGCCGTTGCGAACCTCGATCAGAGGCGGGCGCAGCGACCACTCTCCGCCGATCAACATTCCGCGCGGAGCGGGCGCGGCGGCGGCCTGCTGAGAGCCAATTGCGGGCAACATCGATTCAAATCTCCCTGGGATGCGCCACACCGGCCGGCGCCCTATCGGACGCGGCTCAGGCTTGCCGCGGCGCCACGGTGCGCAGCTCCGCCACCGTGTCGCGCGCCTTTTCGAGCAGCATGGCGTGTTCGGCGCCGCATCCCACGAAGCGCATGCCGCGCGCGGCCCAGAACTTGGAATTGGCCAGGCTGCGTGTCTGGATGCCGGGTATGACGCCGTGCTGGACGCACTTGGCGATCAGGCCATCCACCGCTTCGACCAGCTTGGGATGCTCGAATTGGCCCGGCACGCCCAGTGAAATCGACAGATCGGCCGGACCCACCATGATGACGTCCAGGCCCTTGACCGAGAGCAGCTCGTCGGCGCGCGCGAGCGCCTTGGTGCTCTCGAACTGAACCACCGCCAGGATCTCACGGTTGAAGTGTTCGATAATCTCGGTGAAGCTGTGCGCCTCGTATCCGATCATGGTGGCGTTGATGCCGTAGCCGCGCTTGCCGACGGGGGGATAGCGCAGCCAGCTCAGCGCCTCGGCCAGCAGGGCCGGCTCTTCCACGCGGGGCAGAATGATGCCGTGGGCGCCGGCATCGAGCAGGCGCGCGGCCAACGAATAGAGCAGCTCGCCGATCCGGACGATCGGGCTGATGCCGCTATCCAGGGCGGCGCGGATCATGTCCTGGACGGTTTCCAGGTCATAAGCGCCGTGCTCCATATCGATGAAGACGTAATCGAAGCCGGCGGCCGCGAAGGTGCGGGAAATCTCCGGCGAGCGGTAGCATTGCAGGGCGGACCCGAAGACGGTTTCTCCGCGCAGCAGCCGCTCGCGGGTCAAATTGACGCGCATGAGGACTTTCTCTCCTTGGATACTCGAATATACCGCGCGGCACGATCTCACGATAAGATGTCCCCATGGACGACCACATCAGGGAGCGGCTGACGGCGCTGCGCAACGGGCTGCTCGAGCATCACCGGCGGCTGCTCGATTCCGAACGGGCGGCCTATGAGCGCGACGTAGCGCGCATTACCAGTCCGGGGCAGTACTTTAACCTGGTGCTCGCCGACCCCTGGTTTGCCTGGCTGCGCGAGCTCTCGCAATTCATCGTGCTGATCGACGAGGCGCTGGCTTCCAAGGAACCGGACGCCCCGCCCGATTTCGGCCGCCTGATCGCGGAAGCGCGCGAGCTGCTTTCGCCAGCCGAGAACGGCGGCGGCTTCCGGCACAGCTACTTCGAGGCCATGCAGCGCGACCCGGCGGTGGTGCTGGCGCATCGCGACATGATGCAGGTATTCGCCGGATTGGGGTAGGGCCGGCGTTTACGGAACTACGGCAATTCAAACTACCGCTGCGGAGAACGTCCAAGTTATTCGGCCCCAGGCCGGCGAGGCCTTGGTGCTCCAACAAAGCAAAGAATGATCTTACCGGGCATTACTTGTTCGGCAGCACGATTGCCGGGCAGGTCGCGCGGGTGCTCTCTCGGAGGGTTGTCACTCGTTTGGAGGACCAGAAGAATGAGAATCGCTTTTAGCTTGTTGATCCTGTTCTCGGGAGCCATGGAGGCGCAGATCAACCTGTGCTCGACCGTACCGGAGCCGGTGGGAACTTACACGTTGGTTCAGCGCTGCGATTACAGATCGCAAGTCAATCTGCCGAGAGCGCACGCCGCCTTCAAGGCCGCCACCAAGGCCGGCAACTTCATCAGCGTCTCGATCTACGCCGGAAACGGCTATCTGCACACCCTTCAAGTCTCGGATACCCTGGGAAACTACTATTACAGGGCGACCAGCATCGGCAACAGCGCATCCGAGAACACCGTCGGAATGTTCTTTGCCGAGAACATAATCGGCGGCGAGGATACCATCACGGTGGTTCCCGATTCTCCAGGCTACATACGCATCGTCCTTCGCGAGTACTCTGGAGTAGCTCAGCGATCGGCTCTGGACACCACGACGGCCAATATCGGAACGTCCACCGAACCAAACACCGGCACGATGGACACCAATGCCAATGGCGATTTGATTATCGCCGCGATGATCGGCGGCGACGACGCAGTGGTCAAGCCGTGCGCCGGATCGGTGAACGTGGATTACATACCCGTGCCTCCCGGGACAAAGATGGTCGTGGAAGACAAATATCAGCCGAACGCCGGTCCGATCTCGGCCTGCCTAACCCTGGGATCTCCTAAGAGCTGGGCGATGGTGGCGG
>CAYRWE010000239.1:0-7876 GCA_964427655.1 uncultured Solibacteraceae bacterium
ATCGCGGTGGACGAGGCAGCCGCCGCGCTGGTCTACTACGCGGAAGGCTGGCACCGCGGCGTGCTGGGCATCGTGGCCGCGCGCATGGTGGAGCGCCTCTGCCGCCCGGTCTTCGTGCTGAGCCTGAACGCCGAAGACGGGCTGGCGCAGGGATCGGGACGCAGCATCCGCGCCTTCCACCTGCTCGAAGCGCTGGAATCGATGCCGGATCTGTTCGTGCGCTTCGGCGGCCACCGCCACGCCGCGGGCGTGACGCTCGAACCCGCGCGAGTCCCCGAATTCCGCGAGCGGCTTGGGGCGTACGCGGCGGCGCGGCTATCCGCGGACGATTTCCGGCCGACCCATGAGATCGATGCCGTGCTCTCTGTGGCCGAGATCAATGAGCATGCGGCCGAAGAGATCCTCGCGCTGGCGCCATTCGGGCATGGCAATCCCCCGCCCCTGTTCGCCGCGCTGGATGTGGAGATCGCCTGCAATCCGGCGGTGTGGAACGAAAAGCATCTGCGCGTGATGGTGCGTCGCGACGGCCGCACGCTGGCGCTGAAGGCCTGGAACTTCGCGCCGCGGATCGCCGAGGTGGCGCCGGGCGCGCGCGTGGATATCGTCTTCACGCTGGAAGAGGACGCCTACTCGGCCGCACGCGGTTATCCGGGCTGGTGCGCGGTGCTGAGAGATGTACGGGCGAGCACCTAATTCGCCTCGACTGCTCTTACTTTCTTCTCCACCGGCTCCAGCTCAGCAATCTCCACTCCCAGCGGCGCGGTCTTCAGATCGGCGAAGCGGCGGGCGCTCACCATCACGCGACTCTCGAGCGATCCCACGGCGCTGTTATAGGCTTCCACGGCGCGCTCTAGGTTCTTGCCGACTTTGTTCCAGTGGTCGCCCATGTCGGAGAGGCGCTTGTATAGATCCTTGCCCAGCGCACTGATGGCGGCGGCGTTCTCCGCCAGGCTCTCCTGGCGCCAGCCATAGGCCACCGCGCGGAGGAGCGCAATCAGCGTCGTGGGCGTCGCCAGAATGACGTTCTGCTCCACGCCCGATTCGATCAGCGACGGGTCGCTTTCGAGCGCCGCGCTGAAGAAGCACTCACCCGGCAGAAACATCACGGCGAACTCGGGGGCGCGGTCGAACTGGTCCCAATAGGATTTGCGGCCCAGCGCGGTCATGTGGGCGCGGACCTGGCGGGCATGGTCGGCCAGGCGCGCGCGGCGAGCCGGCTCGTCTGTCGCTTCGATGGCCTGGAGGTAGCCATCGAGCGGCGTCTTGGAATCCACCACGATAGTCTTGCCGGCGGGCAGGCGCACCAGCAGGTCGGGGCGCAGGCGGCCGTCTTCGGGGCCGACCGTGGATTGCGTCAGGAAATCGCAGTGATCGAGCATGCCGGCCATCTCGACGACGCGGCGCAATTGAATCTCGCCCCAGTGGCCGCGCACGGCGGGGGTGCGCAGAGCGGTCACCAATTTGCCGGTTTCGCCGCGGAGCTGCGCCTGCGTCTCGATGAGGCTGCGCACCTGCTCGGAAATCGCGGCGTAGGCACCGGCGCGGGCGGTCTCCAGTTCCTGAATGCGGGCGTCCACCTTATCGAGCGAGGCGCGCACGGGCGTTACGATCTCCGCGATGGCCTGGCGGCGGAGGTCGAGATCGCCGCGCGCGGCTTCCTGGGTCTGCGCCAGGGTCCCGCGCGCCAGGTCCAGGAAGGCCTGGTTGTTGCGCGCCAGGGCGTCGGCGGAGAGGGCTTTGAAAGCCGATTCGGCCTCGTTGCGGCGCCCGCGCAGGACCAGCCACGCTAGAACGAATCCGGCGATAAAACAGACCAGCGGGAGAATGTTCTGCATGACTTATTATCGCTGCCCCGGGGCGGCCGTGCGCCCCTCATTGGTACGGGCTGAGACGCGGCGGGCGGGAATCGGGTTCGAGGAGCAGTGGCGTGCGGCCGGGGTAGTAGCGCAGAAGCTCGCGATTCTCCTCGGGACCCAGGTCGCGCGCCCACACGACGCGGGAGGCGTCGATATCGGCGGCGTTGTAGACCCATTCATCCTGGAAAATGTGGCGCGGCGTGTAGCGCACGAAGACCAGAAGTGGGCCGGGGAGGGCCGCCAACTGGCGGTTGACGAAGATGCGGCGCTCGGGATTGGTGTGGTTGATCGTGTTCCAGGTCTCGTACTGGCGGGCGGCGCTAGAGATTTCGCGGTTTTCCATCGCGTGCAACGTGTACCAGAAGGCGAAGTGAAGAACGCAGAGGAAGACGATGACGCGGGCGGCATGGCTGCCGGCGGGCCAACCGGAGACCTGGATGCGCGAGAGACGCTCGAGTCCGGTGACGGAGGCCAGAATGAAGAGGCACGCCACCCCGGCGATGTAGTGGAACTGGAAGGCGGGGAAGAAATTGGTGCCCAGGGCGAACAGGGCGAGCGCGGCCAGCAGCCAGGCGTAGCGATACTCGCGGGCGGCGGGAAGAAACAGCAGCAGCGCGATATAAAGCGGCGGCAGGAAGAAGAAGCGATAGAAGCGCACGCGGTATTCCAGGCGCAGCAGATAGGTGGCGAGCGTGTCGGCGGAGGGGCCGTGGAAGCTGACCTGCATCTTGTAATCGAGGGCCTGCTGGGGTGAGAGGGCGCGGTGCGGAACCACGTTGGCCTCGAAGGTGAAGGCTGAAGGAACGCCGTACTGATATTGGCTGAGCGCTTCGGGCGGGGTGGTCCAACTGCCGGTGACCTGGTGGTTTTGAAGCACGGTGAGCGCCACCGCGGGCAGCGCCACCAGCGCGGCGACGCCGGCGGCACGAGCGAGGCGCGCGGCTTTGGCGCGATAACGCAGCGCCGGAAGGAAGAAGAGCAGCACGGCGATCGCGAGGAAGATGGATTCGAACTGGCGAGTGAGCAGGTGCAGGCTGAGGCCGAGGCCGAGCAGGATGCGGTCGCGCAGGCGGCCCGCCTCAATCCGCGGCAGTGCGCCGAAGACCAGGCAGCCGGCCGCGGAGGGCAGCGCGCCGCCCCAGTAATTATTCATCCACTGGTTGAGCGGGCCGAACTCGATGACCGCCAACGCGCCGCCGAGCAGCGCCCAACCGGGTGTGGTCCAGCCGCACAGCATCCAATAAACGAGCGAGCAAAAGGCGGCCGTGGCCATGACTACGCCGGCCCAGGGCGTCCCGAAGATGGCGCGGCCGAGGGCTAGCACGATCCCCTGCCCGACGGGATAGATGGAGCTGTTGGTGGGTTCCTGGAGAACAAAAAAGGTCTCGAAGAAGCGCTGCATGGGGTGGGCGGGATTGGCCAGGCGCAAATGGAGGAGGGTGTCGGCTACCAGCAGGTGGCCGAATTCATCGTAGACATCCGGCGTGGGCACGGGGTGATGGGTCAGCAGCGCGAGGCGCAGGACGACGGGCAGGGCGGCCAGCGCGAGCATCGACCACGCGGTGCGCGCGGCGAAGCGGCGGGCGTGGGGCTCGATCCAGGGATGCCAGGCGAACGTGGCGGCCAGCAGGAAGGCGGCCACCAGCAACTCGACGATATCGGCGCCGGTGAAGCCCAGCGGATTTTCCAGAGGCGGCATGAAATTCTCATTCTGGCAGGAAACGGGATGCGGGCGGTGTAGTTGGAAAGGCGGCCCGGAGGGTCTTTGAGATGACACATGCTGGGCCCGCTGTTCCATTGGCTTGTCCCTTCCTCCCTCTACGGTGGCCGGACGGCGTTTTCGACGTTGGCAAAGATCGAGCGGGAACTCCGGGAATGCCGGCGCGTCGATCGGGCGGCGGGCATTATCGAGAGGCGCGAAGCGGAGCTATACGATTGCCTGCGGGCGCGCTTCGCGGAACCAGCGGCACAGGCTTTGGCCTTGAAGGCTCTGAACATCTGCCTGGCGCAGTATCACCTGCGCGCGCGCAGCGATCGGGTGCTCTCGCGGCCCATCGGGCTGGTGGCCGATCCGTCGAACGTGTGCCAACTGGCCTGCCCGGGATGCGTCCACTCGGATCGCTCCGAAACGCTGAAGCTGTTCGATTGGCCGAAAGCTACCTTGACGGAGGAGCGCTTCCGAGCGCTGCTGAAACTCTACGGGCCGTACGCGGTGGGCGTCTATTTCTGCAATTATGGCGAGCCGCTGCTGAACGTGCGCACGCCGGACCTCGTCCGCATGGCGAAGAGATATCTGACCTGGACGGCGCTCTCGACGAGCCTCTCGGTGCGGCGCTTCGATGCCGAGGCCTACGTGGAATCGGGGCTCGATTTCATGGTGCTCTCGATCGATGGCGCCACGCAGGCGGTCTACGAGCGCTTCCGACGCAACGGCAGCCTGGAGCTAGTTTTCGAAAATCTCCGCGCGCTGGTGGAGGCCAAGCGCAAGCTGGGCAAGCGCACGCCGGTGCTCTCCTGGAACTTTCTGGCCTTCGAGCACAACGTGGGCGAAATTCCCGCGGCCGCGCGCATGGCTCGCCAACTGGGCGTCAACCTGTTCCGTGTGGTCAATCCCTTCGATGTGAGCTGGGACGATCCGGCCGTCCGCCCGGCGGCGATCGAAGCCGGCGTCAAGCGCTTCGAGTGGCAATCGCTCAGCGCCACGCCGGGGAATTGGAACCCGTTCCCGGAGGCCGTGGATGCGGAGGCCATCGCGCGCGCCTTTGAGCGGCCCTGGAACCAGAACGCCGCCAGTGACGCGCCGCCGCGGCCGGGCCACGCCTGCCACTGGTTGTACAAGAATATGGTGATGGATGCGACCGGGCGGATTCTGCCGTGCTGCGGCGGCCCGCGGCCGGGCGATGGGTTGGTGTTCGGCGAAATGGATGCCGGCGGCGATCCGTTCAATTCCGCGAAGTATCGCGCGGCGCGGGCCTTCTTCGCGGGCGCGAGCGCGAGTACGGATGCGGGCGTAGCCGCGGCTTCGGACGACGCTCCTTATTGCACGCGCTGCGAATGGGACCAGACCACCGTGAACATCGGCGGCCCGGAGATCCGCCGCTACTTCCGCTCGGCCGATGCGGCCTTCTTCGACCGGCGGAGCCTGCGGCTGCTCTCGGATTGGTAAGGCGCGGCCTCACGGCGCGGCCAGGCAATCCACGCGCTCGGTAGCCGGGTTCCAGACGAACGAAGAGCGGACCGCGTGGTGCGCCGATGGTGCGCCGCCGGGCTGGAGCACGAGCGTCTGCCGCGTGACATTGGCCAGGAAGGGGACGCCGCGCAGCCTTCCCGGCACGCCGGAAGCGGCGAGATTCGCGTCCGCCCCCGGGCAGCTCAGGATGGCGGCGGAAGCGGCTTGGGCTTTGGCCGAGGCATCCGCCCACAAATCGAGATTGTGCTCGAGGGCGGTGAAATGGAAGAGCAGGATAGCCACGGGGATGATCCAGCGCGACGGCCCGCGAAGAGCATCGGCCGCCACGGCGAGCATCAGACAGAAGCCCACCGACGGCAGGTACAGCACGCGGGAATTCACCAGCTCTTTTCCAATACCCAGCAGGTGCAGCGGCGGAAGTACCGATATCAGGAGAAACCCCAGAGCGAACGCCATACGGAGACGCTCCGGGCGGCTGAAGGCCAGCCAGAGCAGGGCGCCCAGGTAAGCCAGCATCGCCGCGACCATCCACGCGGATGGTTGGGCGCTCCAGTTGATGGGGAAGAAGAGCGCGGCCCAGAGCCGCAATCCGAGGGCTTTCAGCGTGCCGAGGCCGAACATCAGGGCCTGTGCCCGGCCGGTCCGCGCGTCCCGGTAGCCGCCGATGCCGCCGAAAAGGCACCAGCGCCAGGCAAACAGAGCCGCCGCTGTGGCGAAATAGGGGAGCAGCACGGCGGCATGGGTTCGCGGGCGTCCGCGATGGCAAAAGAGCAGCGGGGCCGCGAGCAGCGGAAAGACATAAGCCGATTCCTTACTGAGGATTGCGAGCAACGTGGCCGCTAGCGACGCCGCCCGGTAGAGAGGACCGGCCGGTGAAGGTTCGCCGAGCGAGCGCTCGAACAGCAGCAATCCCGAGAGCACAAAGAACGCCGCCAGCAGATCGAAGCGCCCCGCGATCCAGACGACCGCTTCGGGGCGGGTTCCGTGAATCGCGAAGAGGAGAGCGGCACCCAGCGCCGCCACGCGCGACCGGCCCAAGCGGAACGCCAGCATATACACGAGAATCGAGTTCGCGATGTGCAGTGCCAGGGCGGCGGCGTGCCATAGGAACGGGTTGGCGCCGGCCCACGGAGCGGTCAACTCGAATGAGATGTTCGCGATGGGGCGGAAGAAGCCATCCCCACCGGGCGTCTTAAACCACGGAATTATGGCGAGGTGGGAGGCGCCCGCGAGCTTCACGAGAGAGAAATCGTCGGCCAGGAAGTAAAACCCGAGGGCGCGCCGGAATGCCCACACCGTCACGGCGGTCAATGCCGCGCAGGCCGTGAGGTCCCGCCACCCGGACAAGAGCCGCCTCCGCTCGCCAGTAAAATCACGAGCGCCAGCCCCAGCCATCCCTCCGGATTCAGCGGAGTTCTCACCGGCACCGGAACGTCGAACGGACCTGCCAGCATCCGAACCGCGATCGCCAGGGCAGAGATTGCGGCTATTCCGAGCCAGGCTCGGCGGAGGAATTTCCGGGGCAAATAAAGACCTCGTTTTCATCGACTCCTATCTTCAAAGACCCCTGCCGGGGCGCTTTCACTACGGCGGCGGAAAAGAAATCGCGTTTCGTACGAGGGGAGCAAGGAGACCGCCGTAACTGATAAGATTGGAAGTGCACCTCCCCGAAGTGAAATCCATGAAATTCGGCGTCATAGTGTTTCCAGGCAGCAACTGCGATCACGACGCCTTCTACGCGGTTTCCGAAAACCTCGGTCAGAAGGCGGAGTTCATCTGGCACGATTCCTCCACGCTGGGCGATGTCGATGCCGTGATTCTGCCGGGCGGCTTCTCGTACGGCGACTACCTGCGATGCGGCGCCATCGCCAAGTTCTCGCCGGTGATGGCGGCGGTGCGCCGGTTCGCGGCCGCGGGCGGGCCGGTGCTGGGCATCTGCAACGGCTTCCAGATCCTGGTCGAAGCGGGGCTTCTGCCGGGCGCGCTGATCCGCAACCGAGGGCTGAAATTCATCTGCCGCGAAGTGCGGCTGCGCACGGAAACCACCCATTCGCCGTTTACCGCGGCGGCACAAGTGGGGCAGGTGCTGCGCCTGCCGATCGCCCACGGCGAGGGCTGCTACTACGCCGACGATCGGACGCTCGACGAACTGGAAGCCGAGGAGCGCGTGACCTTCCGATATCTCGATAACCCCAACGGCTCTCTGCGCGACATTGCCGGCATACTGAGCCGCGAGCGGAACGTGATGGGGATGATGCCGCATCCCGAGCGGGCTTCGGACCCGCTGATGGGTTCGAGCGACGGCCTGGCCGTCTTCCACTCGCTCCTGGGCGCGGGGGTGCGGGCATGATCACGGAAATCGCGATGACACCGGAACTGATCGCGCAGCACCAGTTGACGCAGGCGGAATACGATAAGATCGTCGCCATCCTGGGGCGCGAGCCGAGCTACACGGAACTGGGAATTTTCAGCGTGATGTGGAGCGAGCACTGTTCCTACAAAAGCTCGCGGCTGCATCTAAAGAAGCTGCCCACGCGCGGCAAGCTGGTGGTGCAGGGGCCGGGCGAGAACGCCGGGATCGTCGATATCGGCGATGGCTACGTGATCGCGTTCAAGATCGAATCGCACAACCATCCGAGCTTCATCGAGCCGTTTCAGGGCGCGGCAACGGGATCGGGCGGCATTTTGCGCGACATCTTCACCATGGGCGCGAGGCCCATCGCGGTGCTCGATTCGCTGCGCTTCGGGCGCCTGGACGACCCCGAAACCGGCGCGCGCAACCGGCGCATCCTGGCCGGCGTGGTGGCCGGAATCGCGCATTACGGGAACT
>CAYRWE010000240.1:0-7853 GCA_964427655.1 uncultured Solibacteraceae bacterium
GCGCGCTGGTGCAGTGGATTCGCGACAATTTCGGGCTGATCGCGCGCAGCCCCGATATCGAGACCCTGGCGCGCACGGTGGAAGACAACGGCGGCGTCTATTTCGTGCCGGCCTTCTCCGGCCTGTACGCGCCCTATTGGAAGCACAACGCCCGCGGCGTGATCGCCGGCCTGACACGCTACACCAACAAGGGCCACCTGGCGCGCGCGGTGCTCGAAGCCACCGCCTTCCAGACGCGCGAGGTGGTGGAGGCCATGGAGAAGGATGCCGGCATTCCACTGCAGGTCTTGCGCACGGATGGCGGCATGGTGGAGAACGAGCTGCTGATGCAGTTTCAGGCCGACATACTGGATCGCGTGGTGGTGCGTCCGGCCGTGAAGGAGACCACCGCCCTGGGAGCCGCTTATGCCGCCGGCCTGGCGGTAGGCTTCTTCGAGAACCTGGAGGACCTGCGCGGGCGCTGGTCGGTGGATCGCACCTGGAAGCCGGCCATGGACACGGCCCACCGGGCGCGTCTCTACGGCTTCTGGAAAAAAGCGGTGACGCGTTCGTTCGATTGGCTGGAGGCCGAATAGGAGGCCGCTATGGAAAAGCACATCTTCGGCGAGTTCATGGGGACCCTGGTCCTGATTCTCCTGGGCAACGGCGTGGTGGCCAACGTCTCGCTGCGCAGATCCAAGGCCGAGGGCGCCGGCTGGATGGTGATTGCAACGGGCTGGGCTTTTGCCGTGATGTGCGGCGTCTTCACGGCCGTAGCTTGCGGTGGGAGCGACGCGCATCTCAATCCCGCGATCACGTTGAGCGCGGCCGTGGCGACGGGCGATTTCTCGAAGCTTTGGGGGTACATGGCGGCGCAGCTTGCCGGCGGTTTCTGCGGGGCCACGCTGGTATGGCTCTACTTTTACCCGCACTGGCGCGAGACTCCCGATCCCAATAGCAAGATGGGCTGTTTCTGCACCTCGCCGGCCATTCGCAATCCAGTTTCAAATCTGTTCTGCGAGATTGTGGGCACGTTCGTCCTGGTGCTGGTAGCCAGCGCCATCGGTTCGAAGGTGGTGGCCACGCCGGGTCCGGCGCCGGGTCTCTCGCCCTACCTGGTCGGCTGCCTGGTGTGGGCCATCGGCCTGAGCCTTGGCGGGACGACGGGCTACGCCATCAACCCGGCGCGCGACCTGGGTCCGCGCATCGCCCATAGCGTGCTACCCATCGCCAAGAAGCGCGATTCGGATTGGCGCTACGCCGCCGTGCCGGTAGTCGGCCCGCTCGTGGGCGGCGCGCTGGCGGGATGGTTTGTTCGGGCGGTAGGATTCTGAAAGCCAATAACTCTGGATAGGGGTAAACCAAGCCGAACAAGGTTCCCTTGAGGAGCGACTGTTGCTTACCCCGAGCTGCGTCGGGCGATCGAGCACACCGCCGGTTAGTGGACAAACGAAAGGCAGACTGCCCTCGCGGGGATCTAATGCTTGGGTATTAGAAGCTAGCCCTGGGGGCCGGGCGGCGCGGCCATCTGTTAACGGAAGCAAGGGACCTCATGTTGTAGTATTGGAAAATGACGACGTACGTGCTTGGCGCTGGCGCCTCATTTCATGCCGGATATCCACTGTGCTCGGAGCTATGGCCAAGGATGATTACGTGGGTCATTGAAACACACCGCCCAGATTCGGAATACCGGCAAGCAATCGACAGCGTCTCCACGCTAAATGGCCCGGTCCTGGATGTGGAAGGATTATTTACAGACCTTGACCTCGGCCGGGGAGCGTTTCGCGCATTGACTGAGAAACAACGAAAGGGATTAGCGGGCAAGGTTTGCCGTTGTCTCGGAGACTATTTCAAGGACATTAGCCAGCAGCGCCCCGCAGCAGCGCTGTATGAAGCTTTCGCGGGCCGGATCGAGAAGGACGATGTAGTCGTAACGTTTAATTACGACGTTTCTTTGGAAAATGAGCTCATTCGCGCTCACAAGTCTCGCGTCCGAAATGGTTACGGCTCCAGCCTCTTGGCAGATTGGGATGAACCCGACTCCGATGTGATTGTCCTGAAACCTCATGGAAGCATCAATTGGACAGCCGCGCTATTTGGGGGTGCCACAGGCGGCGTTCTGCAAGCTACTAACAGTCTTGGCCCGCGACCCTTTGTTGACAACGTAGATTCAGTTTTTCCTGACTATCCGAGCCGTGTCTTGGATAAGACCTTTCAGGGTGGGGGAGTCGCAAAATCGGCCACGCTCATTTTGCCAACTTATGACAAGGAGTTCTCAGTCACAACGTCCCTCGGCAATGAGTGGATTCCGTTTTACGAATCGCTGTGGTCACAGGCCACTGAGTCTTTGGAGCGCTCGGCCCGGATTGTAATCCTTGGTTACAGTATGCCGGATGCAGATTACCGCTCCCGTGCGCTGCTTCTTTGGAGCGCTAACAAGCGGGCAGAGGTGTTCGTCTGCTGTGGTTCCTCGAACGAGGCTGTCAAAGCTCAATTTAGGAGCCACGGCTTCGGGCGGGTGCACTACATGGGAAGCTTCGCAGATTTGGCCCGGTCTTGGCTTCCTACGGTGTAGGTGCCAACCGACCCGCGTCGGGCGTCGGGCCTTGAACAAAAGCCAAGAGCCTCTTTTATGGTCAGAATAAGACGGCCGTAAGAGGAGATCTAAAGAATGCCGATTCTCATTCCCAATTTATCCATGCTGCCGCCACCGCAGCTCAGACTCTGGCCCGAATTAGGGGCTACCCCGGAGTCGTTCACGTTGTACGGCGGCACGGCTTTGACGTTGCGCCTGGGGCATCGGACTTCGGTCGATTTCGACTTCTTCTCGAACGTTCCCTTTGACTCGGAGCGTCTAGCTTCGACGCTGCCTTATCTCGGTGGCGCCGAACGCGTGCAGATCGCGCCCGACACACTGACGTGTCGCGTGGATCGTGGGGGCGCGGTGCTGGTGTCGTTCTTCGGCGGACTCGGCTTGGGACAGGTCGCCGAGCGCGACGCGATCGAGGGATTGACGCTGCACGCGGCTTCCCTGCTGGACCTGGCAGGCACCAAGATGGCCGTCGTGCAAAAGCGCGCCGAAGTTAAAGATTATCTCGATATCGACGCGCTACTGCGGCGCGGCGTCGATCTGCCTGTTGCGCTGGCGGCGGGTAGCGTAGTCTACGGACGAAGTTTCAATCCGCTCATCACGCTCAAAGCGCTCAGCTTTTTCGACGATGTGCCGGCGCTCCCCGCCGAAGTCAGAAAGCGCCTCGCGGACGCCGTCAAAGCCGTCGACGTTGGCAACCTGCCGGTATTGACGCCCTTCGCACCGCGCAAGGAAAATGAGATGCAGCGATGACGCCGCTGCCCGCAACGCCGGAATTGCTGAGGGTGGCCGAGCGTGTGGTGTGGTTCAAGCCGCCGGCCGAGGCCTTGGCCGACCCCGTGCATTTCCTGGCGCATGTGATGACTTATGGAACAATCGAAGACTTGCGCGCGGTAGAGGGCATCGTGGGACTCAGCGAGTTCAGAGAAGCGCTCGAACAAGCTCCGCCGGGCGTCTTCGATCCGCGTTCCTGGGCGTATTGGAATCTCAAATGCGACCGCGTGCCGGCACCACCTCTGCCAGTGCGTCGCGGGGTGGAACCCGGCCCGGCGCGATGAGACCGGCACCAGACTTACTCGGCCGATCTCCCCTTTCCCGGCTGAGCGCCTCCACTACGGCTCAGCTATACTGTTCCTGTTCTTGTAGCGACTCGTGCGAAAGGATGGGAGCATTATGGATCGTCGTCAATTTCTGAAGACGGGTGCTGCGGGATTGGCTCTGTCCGCCGGCGCCGGTTACGCGGCCCAGTTCGCCGACCGCCCGCCTCTGCGCGTGGGCTTGATCGGCTGCGGATGGTACGGGAAGTCCGATATATTCCGGCTGGTTCAGGTGGCGCCGGTCGAGATCGTCTCGCTCTGCGATGTCGATAAGCAAAACCTCGAGCTCGCCGCGCAATGGGCCGTGGAGCGCCAGGTCTCCCGGAAGAAGCCGCGCCTGTTCACGGACTACCGCGAGATGCTGAAGCAGAAGGATCTGGACATGGTCGAGATCGCCACTCCGGATCACTGGCACGCGCTGCCCATGATCGAAGCGGCCAAGGCCGGCTGCGACATGTACGTGCAAAAACCTATCTCCGTGGACGTGGTGGAAGGGCAGGCCATGCTCGCCGCGGCCCGCAAATACAAACGCGTGGTGCAGATCGGGACCCAACGGCGCAGCACGCCCCATCTCATCGAGGCGCGCGACATCGTGCAGCAGGGCAAGCTCGGCACCATCGGCCATGTCGAGATCTTCTCCTATGGCGGTGGACGGGCCTCTAACCCGCAGCCCGCTCCCGTGCCCGAAACCTTGGACTGGAATTCCTGGGTGGGGCCGGCGCCCATGATGCAATACAGCCCGGAGATCCAGCGGAATTGGCGCGCCTACATGGCCTACGGCAACGGCACCATCGGAGATATGGGCGTCCACATGTTGGACATGGTGCGCTGGTTCATGGACCTGGGCTGGCCGAAGCGCGTCTCTTCGTTCGGCGGCATCCGGGTTCTTAAGGGCGGCAAATCGGACATCTCGGACGACCAGACCGCGATGTTGGAGTTCGACAACCTGACCATGGTGTGGCGCCACCGCCGCTTCGGCGAGCAGCCGGATCCCGATTACGACTGGGGCGCTATCTTATACGGCGATCGAGGCACGCTCAAGGCTGGCGTAATGGCGTACGACTTCATACCCGCCGGCGGCAGCGCGCCAAAGATCCACAAGGACGTCACCTACGAGCTTGAGCAGTACCCCATCGACAAGACCGAGCCGAGGCTCGAGAAACACGTGGCACCCGCCATACGCGGCCACATGAAGGACCTTCTGGCGAACATCGCCACGCGCGGAAAGCCGGTCGCCGATATCGAGCAAGGCTACATCTCGTCTTCGTGCTGCATCCTGGCCAACATGTCGATGCAGCTCGGCCGCACCCTCCAGTGGGATGCCCAAAGAGCCGTGGTCGTGGGAGACGAAGAAGCCAACCGGCTCTTGCGCCGCCCGTACCGCGCGCCCTGGGTGCACCCGGAGGTCAAGACGGTTTGACGGCCTGGCTGGCTCCACTGACGACGTAGTAGGGCTGGCCGGCGAGATCCGCCGGGAAGCCGGGATAGAGCCAGGCGCGATCCGGGGCCGATTTCAGCTCGAAGTAGTATTGGAGCGGGTATGGCGAGTCCGTGTAGGCGCCGGGGACGGCGGCGACATAAGCCGCGCCCTTGCGGTCCATGAGGGCGGATTGCCAGCGCTCGGCCTGGTTGACGTGGCGGTAGTAGAGGCGCGCCGAGGCGAGCACCGGGCCGGTCAGTTCGAGCGCCAGCGGCTGCTTGCGCTGGAAGCGCTGGGGCGCGCGATGGCGCATCGCGGCTGAGGGGCGCTGTGGGCGGCCGAGCGCTTCGGCGATGGCGGCCTTCACTTTCGGATCGCCGGTGGACTTGGCGGAACCGAGGCGCTTCTCGATAAGTGCGATATCGGCATCGATAGCAGGAAGGCGGTCGAGCCAGTGGCCGCGCAGCCAGGGGAGTTCGCCGACGGTGATATCCGAAACGTAGACCCCCTTCGCTCGTTCGGCCAATCCGGCCCAGGCGGCGCGTGCGGCGCGGTAGAACTTGATCGCCGCATCGAGCGCATCGCCGTCGCTCGTGCGCTCATAAATCGCATACAAAACGCCGGCCCGGAATTTTGCGGCGAAGAATTTGCCCAGGCCGGCCTGAATCGCGATATCGATGTCCATGCGGCGATCTTTTACCGGTCGCGCGGCGCCGGCCAGATCTTCCAGCCATTGCGCGACCTCGATGGGCGAATACTTGCCGCTCCGGTCGCTCGCGAGCAATTCGCCGGCGAACTCGTCAATGCGGGAGAAGAGCTGCGGATCGAGCGGGCTGGTGCTACCGAATGTTCGCGGTGCAGCGGTGTCCGTATACTCGCTCTTCGAAGGCTCCACGAGCGACTGGTTGGTGTAGATCTCCGGCCAATAATTATTGTTGGCGGCCGATGGCAGGTGCGCGGTAGTAACGATCGGCAGAATGCGGCTGGCCGCGGCGAGCGAGAGATCGGCTTCGACCTTGGCATCCGGGTTGTACAGCTTGCGGCCCCAGACGCGGTACGTGTCGAGATACTTCTCCCAATCCCATCGCGGCCGCAGCGAAGCATCGGCATAAGCGCAGCGCGCGGCCGGCCCATTGGCCGCCAGACCCGATCCACGCCTGCCCTTGAACCCAAGCGGCTCCATGATCTCGACGCCACTCGATCCGCAGAATTGGAAGGCCCGCGCGTAGGCCGCGGCGAAGACCGGGTCGGCCCACAGCAGCAGGCGCTGGGTGCCCGGCCACACGCGCCACAGAATATCGAAGCGGCGGTCTTCGCGCATCAAGTCGGCATAGCCGTAACGCGTGAAGCTGCGGGAGCCAGCGCTCAGCGCCATCAGGCCGCTGTCGCGGTGCCCGGCCTTGGGCCTTTCCTGATCGCGTATGTCGGCCTGGTGGTACGGCATTCCCATGTGCTCGGCCCAGAACTTCGGCGAGACCTTCACGGGCATGCCGGTGGCCAGCGCGAGGTCGATCATTCCCTGATCGATGCCCTTGGCGTGCATGTCGATCTCGACCTTGCGACCCGAGCGCTTCACACCCTCGAAGACGGCGCCCCAGAACGCGTAACTGCCTTCGGCGACGCCGCTCTCACCGTGGACGCGCAGAGTAACGCCGGTGATGGCGGGGCAGGCGCGCAGCAGGGCGGTCAGAGCGTCGCGGCAATAGGGACCGTGGTTCTCGGGGTTGAGTCCCTCGATGGTGTAATTCGGCTGCGGGCTATCCTCCCACTGGTAACCGTGCATCCAGAGGCCTAACTGGAATTCAAGGCCGCGGGCTGCCGCCTGCTCACTGATAAAGCGCAGGGTTTCGAGATTGCGGTCGCGCTCGGCGTCCGGAAGGGTCGGAACGCGGACGTTGTAGCCGGGGACGGAGAGCAAGAAGGGATAGGCGAAGAGGAAGTACGCGTCGGTAACCGCGCGCAGGAAGTCGTAGCCAATGCCAAAGCTGAGGTTGAAGCGGTTGAAGCGGTTTTCCGCCAGCATGGCCATGTAGTGTGGCCACATCTCGCGATCGTAGAACCAGGGCTTGTCTTCGACCTCGCTGGTGAACAGGCGCTGGATGCTGCGGACCGCATTGGCCGGCCGCTCCGCGGTCGATTGCGGCAGGGCAGGCAAACTGGCCAGAGTGCCGGCGGTCAATAGAAAGTGGCGGCGATTCACAACCAGATTGTATAAGAGATCGCCCGTGCAATACCCCGGCCGCCGCGACTTAGTCGGAGCGCCCCGCGCCCTAATCCTGTTCCCCGAGAGTCTGGGCGTACGTCTTGCCGTAAGGATAAAAGAGTTCCTTGCGTCCTTGTTGCCACGCCGCTCTGAGTTCGGGCGTTGTAATGTCCCAGTCCGGCCGGCATTTTTTGGTGACGGCACGCAGGTCCTGGCGGAGATCTTCCAGAGTGGGCCGTCCTAAGAACCAGTAGCCGTTGTAGATCCTATAAATGATCAGCCCGGGTTCGAGAACAATCACATGGGGGATCATGGGATTGTGGAGCGGATCGGTGTATTCGGCGATGTCGAGATCCTTTTGGACGACGCGGCCCGCATCCGAGAGGAACGGCCAGTGGGCCCCGACTCCGGTGCGATATTCATTCGTCTCGGTGATATTGTCGGTGCTGATCGTGACAAGCCGGCAATAGGCCACCTCGAGCTCACGATGCAGTTGAACCAGCCCTTCAGCCTGCCGGCGGTCCTTGGGGCAGTAACCTCCGCGGCTGAGGACCAGAACCATCG
>CAYRWE010000241.1:0-7823 GCA_964427655.1 uncultured Solibacteraceae bacterium
CGCCAAGCTGATCGGTTCGCCTCCCGGATACCTGGGGCATCGCGAAACCCATCCGGCGCTCAGCCAGGAAGTGCTCAACCAGTTTCACACCGAGAAGGTGAAGCTCAGCCTGGTGCTGTTCGACGAGGTTGAAAAGGCCAGCGACTCGCTGTGGAACCTGCTGCTGGGCATCCTCGATAAGGCTACTCTGACGCTGGGGGACAACCGCCGCGTGGATTTCTCGCGAGCCGTCATCTTCATGACCAGTAACCTGGGCGCCTCCGAAATGGGATCCCTGCTGCGGCCGGGGCTGGGATTCTCCACGGGCGAACCCATGCCCGTCGCCGGATTGACCGGTAAGCTCTCGCGCGCCGGCCTGGAGGCCGCGCGCCGCCGCTTTACGCCCGAGTTCATGAACCGCATCGACCGCACGGTGGTCTTCCAGCCTCTCGCGGAGAGGGAGCTGCGGCGTATTTTGGCGATCGAGCTGAAGATTGTGCAGCGGCGCATCGCGGGTTCGGTCGACGGCACGCATTTCGCCTTCTGCCTGAGCGACGCGGCGCGCGACTACATGCTGCGCGAGGGAACCGACGCCCGCTATGGCGCCCGCCATTTGAAGCGCGCCATCGACCGCTCGCTGGTGCATCCGCTCTCGAACCTGATGGCCACCGGCCAGATCCAGGAAGGCGAGCGCCTCTACGTGGATTTCGATAGCGCCCTGGGCCGCCTCGTGTTCCAAAAGGAAGCGGCTCCCACGGTGGCGACCGGTGCGACTCCCGCCGCTCCCGTGGCGCCCGTGGCCGCGGCAGCCTGAAGCGGCGACAAGGAGCCATGAAATCTGCTATGAGTGGAGCGGATTCTCATGGAAATCAATCGTCGCGAGTTTATCGTCATGCCGGCCGCTTCCGCCGCCCTGGCCGGCGCCCTGGTAGCGGCGGATAGCGAAGTTCCCTGGCAGCGCAAGATCCGCCGCCTCGGCCAGATCAATATGACGGAGCACGACCCCGTCGCCATGGACGTGGAGGCGTGGGCCGACTATTGGGCCAGCCTCAAGGTAGATGCCGTGATGGTGAGCGTCACCGGCATTCTGGCCTTCTATCAGACCAAGGTCCCCTTCCACCGCAAGGGCAAATATCTGGGCGATCGCGATTTTTTCGGCGATTGCTGCGCGGCCGCCAAGAAGCGCGGCATACGCGTGATCGCGCGCATGAGCCCGGACCTGAATTGGGAAGACGCGGTCGCCGCCCACCCCGAGTGGTTCCAGCACGATGCCGAAGGCCGCGCCGTTCACCACAACGAAGATCCGCGCCTGTTCCGCACCTGCATGTTCTCGACTTACATGACCGATTACATGCCGGCCATCATGCGCGAGATCAATTCGCTCTACGACGTGGATGGCCTCTTCACCAACGCCTGGCCGCCGCTGGGCGCGCTGCCGGTCTGCTATTGCGACCAGTGCCGCCGGCTGCCCAAGGCCGGCTCGATCGAATATTGGGATCAGTTCAACGAGCGCATCGTCTATCTCTGGAAGCTCTACGATTCCATCGCCAAGGAGAAGAAGCCGTCGAATTTCTTTTTCGCCAACCTGGGCGGCGGCATCGGCTCCACGGCCAACCTGGTCGAGCTCGGCGAGCTGTGCGAGTGGTTCCAGTGCGATAACCAGGGCCGCGGCGGCGAAGATACACCCATCTGGGGATGCACGCTGCAAGGCCGCGTCTGCCGCGCGGTGCAGAAGGGCAAGATGTCGACCAACGTCACGGCCGCCTGGTCCACGGGCGTGCCGCGCTGGCGCAACGTGTACAAATCCGAGCCGGAACAGCGCATGTGGCTGGATGAGACGCTGGCCTCCGGCATGGTGCCCTACCATCATTTCGTCGGCGCCGAAAAGGGCATGGGCGAGGACCGCCGCTGGATGGAGCCGGCGCGCCTCTACTTCAACTGGATGGCCCGGCATGACGCCCACTTCGTCAACCGCCGCTCCATCGCCCATATCGGCGTGGTGATGGGCCAGCGCACGCGCCTCTTCTACAAGACCCCCCGCGGCACACCCGGCTCCGAATACATGGACGGCCTCTACTACGCGCTGCTGGAGGGCCGGCACCTGTTCGATTTCGTGCACGAAGAGAAGCTCACGCCCGACGAACTGAAGCCCTACACGGCCCTGCTGCTGCCGAATATCGCGCTCTTGAGCGATCGGCAATGCCGGCAACTGGCGGCCTATGTGGAAGCCGGCGGTTCGCTGCTCGCGACTTTCGAAACCAGCCTCTACGACGAGCGCGGGCGGCGCCGCGCCGATTTCGGACTGGCCGACGTTTTCGGCATCCGCAAAGCGGGCGACGCCATCGCCACCAGTGCCAACGGCTATATGGCGCGCATCGAGAAGCCGCACGCTATTCTCGATGGTTTCGCCAATACCAACTGGATACCCGGCGCCGAGTACCGCATCCCGCTCGCGCCTGTGGAAGCGCCTGTGCTGACGGTGGTGCCGGGTTTTCCGGGCTATCCGCCGGAGCTTTCGTATCCGCCGCAGCCGCAAACCAATGAGCCGGCCGTGGTGCTGCGCGAGAAGGGCAAAAGCCGCCTGGTCTATTTCCCCGGCGACATCGAGCGCACCCTGTGGCGTACCGGCCACACGGATCTCGACCGCCTTCTGCGCAACTCCATCGCCTGGGTGGCGGGCGCGAATCGGCCGGTCACGATCGAGGGCGATGGCATCATCGAGACCTTCGCCTGGGAGACTTCCGCGGGCTTCGCTGTCCACCTGCTGAACTACACTAACCCCGCCATGTTCCGCGGCTATCTGCGGACGTTCTATCCCATCGGCGCGCAGAAGGTGCGCATGCAGTTGCCGCCCGGACGCCGCGCGACGCGCGTGGAACTGCTGCGGTCCGAGGTGAATGTGCCTTTCCGCGCCGCCGCCGGCGCCATCGAGTTCACGGTGCCGAAAGTGGTGGATTACGAAGTAGCGGCGCTCTACTCGGCGTAACCCGTTGCGTCAGTGTGCGATCCGCCACTTCGCGCGCTTGATTCCCTCTGCCCTGCCGGAATATTATCGCCCCATTCGGAGGTGCATCATGAAAGCCGTAACGGGCGCCATCGCCATCGCCACTCTCTTCGCCATATCGGCGGGGGCGCAAATGTCCAACGATTACCTGGACTACCTCGTAGTCAAGGTAAAGCCCGAAAAGCGCGCGGATTTCGATGGCGTGATGAAGAGAATCGCGGACGCCAACCGCAAAAACCAGGGCGACCACTGGCTGGCCTTCGAGACCGAGTACGGCGAGAACAATACGGTGTATTTAGCCAGCCCGCGTAAAGATTTTGCGGCCATCGATTCGGCCAACGACATGTTCATGAAAGCCATGAAAGAGAGCTTCGGCGCCGAGGCCGAAGGCGTGCTCCAGGAAATCAACAACTGCGCGCTCAGCACCCGTGGCGAGCTGCATCGGCGGCGCTGGGATCTCAGCTTCAACGTGCCCGCGAATCCCGAGGATGCCGCCAAACAGCTCGGCGAAGCGCGCTGGCTGCGGGCCAGCATCGTACAGATACGCCCGGGCCAAAGCCTGGCGTTCGAGGAGCTGCTCCGCGCGATGAAACCGGAGATCGAGAAGGCGCACCCGTCGTATACCACACTGGTTTCGCAGAACGTCGCCGGGGCGAACCAGTTGACCTACTACATCTCGATCGTGCAGCCCTCCTTCGCCGGCTTCGACCGGGCCACCACCAGCCTGCGTGAAATGATGGGCGAAGACGCGTATCGCGAACGCCACGACCGCCTGGCCGAGACCGTGGTGAGCACCGAAACCTTACTGGCGAAGTTCCTGCCCGAACTGAGCAATCCGCCGGAGGAAATCGTAAACGTCTCACGCGACTTCTGGATGCCGCAGACGCCCGTGACGATGGCCGCCAGGCAAAAGAAGAAGAAGGCCAGGCAGTAGGGCTAATTCACAGCGGGAAATACCGAGTTACTTCACCGGCTCAGGCACCGCGAACTCGGCGTTTTCGTCGTACGAATGGCGCCGCTCGGATCCCAGGACGGCCTGATCACGACACACGGCGCGCTAACAGGATACTGAAAAACGCCCTGAAATGGTCCAGCCGCCGATGAACGCCGATAAATGCCGATTGCAAGTAGGCGACTTATCCGCGCTCATCTGCGTTTATCGGCGGCCTATTTGACTCTTTCAGAAGCCTGCTAAAGGAGATTCTGAAATCGAACGGCGTCAATGCCACGATCGTGGAAACGCGGGGCTATGGGCACGAATGGGCTTTCTGGCGGGTGGCCTTGTCGGATCTGGCGCCGAGGCTGCTCCAGGCGGCATCCGAATAAGGCGGAAAGAGCGGCTGCCAGTGAGCATTTCACTCAGCGGATAACCGCACGCCCCGTGGATCTCTAATAAGTGATAAGGATAGTAACGTGGATGCAACTCCCAACAACTCGAAGGGCCTGAGGCCTTCGAAGAATCTGCTTACGCTCGGCTTTGTGCCTGTCAACGCGGATTTGGGCTGGTTAGTGCTCCGCATCTGGATCGGCATGAGCCTGTTCCTGAAACATGGTTGGGAAAAGCCTACAAACTTCGCCCAAATGGCCGCCCGGTTTCCGGACCCTTTGCATATCGGCGCCGAGCCGAGCCTGATGTTCGCTCTGTTGTCGGACGCGATCTGCTCCATCCTGATAATGCTGGGTCTGGCTACACGATGGGCTGCCCTGGTCATCTTCATCAATATCTTCGTGGCCTGGAGCCTGGTGCATCATTTTCTGTTTTTCGGGCGTGGCGCGGATCATGGAGAAGTTATCGTTCTGTATCTCGGTGCGTTTCTGGCTTTGGCGATAGCGGGACCCGGACGGTACAGCCTCGATCATTGGTACGCTTTCCGCAGAAAGCGCCAATGATGTGTGACCGAATGGGGCGAGCGATGAGACACCTTTCGCTGACATCCTGGATCTTCATCGCTATGGCCGCGGGAATTGGACTGGGAATCGCGGCTCCGGGCGTGGCCCGCGAAATGGGGCCGGTGGCCAGCGTCTTCCTGCGGCTGATCCGTTCCATCATCGCGCCGCTGCTGTTCGCCACGCTGGTACAGGGAATCGCCGGCAGCGGGGATCTCAAGCAGATGGGCCGCATCGGGGCCAAGGCCATTCTGTATTTCGAGATCGTCACCACGCTGGCGCTCGTTCTGGGACTGGCGGCCGTGAACCTGGTGCGGCCCGGCCGGGGTGTGACCATCCAAAGTAGCGCCGCTGAGGCCGCGTTGCCTCAGGCGCACGCCACTTTTGGCTCGGTGCTGGAGCATATTTTCCCTACCAGCATCATCGACGCGCTGGCGCGCAACGACGCGCTCCAGATCGTGGTCTTTGCGTTTCTGTTCGGGGCGGCCTGTTCCGCCATCGGTCCCAAGGCCGAGCCGGTGGTGCGCTTCTGCGCGTCGCTGGCCGAGGTGATGTTCCGGTTTACGCGGTACGTGATGGCCCTGGCGCCATTGGGCGTGGGCGCGGCGCTCGCGGCGACCGTAGGGACCAAAGGAGTGGCGGTGCTCTTCGGCCTGGGCAAACTGGTCCTGACGCTGTACGGGACGCTGGTTGTTTTTGTGGCGGCTGTGCTCGGCGCGGTGATTTTTGTGACGCGCATCCCCCTCGGCAGGTTCTACCGGGCTGTGCGCGAGCCATTCTTGATTGCCTTTTCGACCGCGTCGAGCGAGGCGGCTCTCCCGCTGGCGCTGGAGAACATGGAACGGTTCGGCGTGCCCAAACACATTGTGGGGTTTGTGATCCCAACCGGCTACAGCTTCAATCTGGACGGGTCCACTCTGTACCTTTCGATTGCCTCGGTTTTTGTGGCCCAGGCGGCCGGTGTGCAACTTTCGCTGGGCGAGCAACTGCTGATGATGCTGACCTTGATGCTCACAAGCAAAGGCGTAGCCGGCGTTCCGCGCGCCGCTCTGGTGATCCTGGCCGCAACCGTCACCACCTTCCACCTACCCATGGAAGGCGTAGCGCTGCTGCTGGGCGTGGACGCCGTCCTGGATATGGCCCGTACCTCTACCAACGTGTTGGGAAACTGCCTGGCCAGCGCGGTGGTGGCCCGCTGGGAGGGCTATAAGCTGGGCGCTGTATAAGGTCCAAAGCCCAGAGGATTTCAGACAGATTCGGCCGCACATTGGTCTGCCTCCCAGGTAACCCCCGGCCCTTCTACCTGCTACCGCGGTGGCGCGCCGGCTCCCGCGCGGGCAGGAGGAACCCAGCCGTCTTTGGACGGGCCATTCTGGTAGAAGAGGCCATCTTTGCTTAGCGGATAGCCCTTGGCGTATTTCGCATTGGCCTGCCCGAAGATCTTGCCCGCTCTCAGCACCTCGTCGTGAATCTTCTGGACCAGTTCCATGTACTTCGGCGATTCCTGCGGATACCCGGAGAACTGGCTCAGATCGTTGTTGCCCACAATCACCACGTCCACGCCCGGCACCGAGGCGATGTCGTAGGCGTTGGCAACCCCTGTGGGCGTCTCGATCATAACGACCACCAGCATATTGTCATCGATAGTGTGCCGGTAATCGGGGCCCCATATTGTGCTGGCTTGGCCCATCCCCGAACTCCGCCGTCCAATGAGTGGGTACCGCGCCCACTTGGCTCCCTCGCGCGCGCGGTCCGCGTCATCCACCGTCGGAATGATCACCCCAAGCGCCCCGATATCGGTGGCATGCTGGACGTGAAATTCCAGCGCGTCCGGCAGCCGGATCATGGGAACGGCTCCGGCGTGCGGGCACGCGGCGATCATCTTCGCTATGTCGGCGAACTCCATCGTGCTGTGCTGCATCTCCAGCCAGGCATAGTCGTAATGCTTGGCCGCCTCGCAATAGGCGGCTATGTCGAAGTCGTTTTGCGTGAAGCTGAAGATCTGCTTGCCCTCCAGCAGTTTCTGCTTGGCCGTGTTGTACAGGGGAGGCTTGGCAGCTCCCGGGGTCTGGCCCTGTGCCAGCGCGTTTACGGGAACGCCGCACAGCCCGGCGCACAGCAGCGCGAAAACTCCAATTGCCATCGGTCTCATGAAGAAACAACCTCCTTTAAGAGTCGGTTAGAAAACACGGAGGAACCGCTCAATACCCCACGTTCTTATCCACCACGTTCAGCAGCGGCAGCCCGTTGGCATACCGGCGCACGTTCTCGGAAATCAGGCCCATCTGGCGGACACGCCGCTCGGGCGAGAATCCCGCCGTATGGCACGTCATCACCAGGTTCGGGCAGTCCCACAACGGATCGCTCGAAGGCAGCGGCTCGGGATCGGTCACGTCGAGACCCGCTCCGGCGATCCAGCCTTCCTTGAGCGCCGGCACCAGGGCCGTCTGGTCCGTCAGGCCGCCACGCGAGAGGCCCAGGAAATAAGCCGTCTTCTTCATCGAGCGGAAGACCTTTTCGTTAAACATGTGGCGGGTGTCCTTGGTCAGCGGCGCAGCGCCCACCAGGATGTCCACCTGCGGCACCATCTCCATGAACCAGCCCGGCTCGCGCAGCGTGTCCACGAACATAGGCTTGACCATAGGTTTGGCGTCGGTCGCCAGGATGCGCATGTCGAACCCGTAATGCGCTCGCATGGCCACGGCCTGCCCGATGCCACCCATGCCGACGAGTCCCATCGTCAGCCCATCCACTTCCACCAGGTTGCGCTCGGATTTGTACTGGCGCTTCTCGAACTGCGGGATGTAGAACTTATTCAAGCCGCGCGTCAGAGCCAACAGCATGGAAATCGCGGTTTCGGAGATGCCGGGCGCGAACATGCGCGCCATGTTGGTCAGCACCACGGGGCTCTTCACCAGTTCCGGGAACAGGATGGTGTCGACGCCGGCCTCGG
>CAYRWE010000242.1:0-7800 GCA_964427655.1 uncultured Solibacteraceae bacterium
CCGTGGGTTTTTATGCCAGCCTGATCCACATCAACGCGTATCATCAGCCCGGAGTTGAGGCGGGGAAGAAGGCCGCCACGGCGGTGCTCGAACTGCAAGCGCGCGTTTTGCGGGCGCTCTCCGAGGCGCCCCAAACAGCGGAGGCGATTGCATCCGCGGCGGGAGAGGCGGGCGCCGCCGAAACCGTCTATCTGCTCCTGGAGCAACTGTCCGCCGAGGGCCGGGTGAAAGCTGTCGAGACCGGCGGTCCGGATACGGCCACGTTCAGCAGGGTTTAAAGAGACTCGCTACAAATAAGACAAGGTAAGACTAATGACACAACTGGAATCCTTAAAACAGTACACCATCATCGTCGCCGACACGGGCGATATCGACGCGATCCAGCGGCTGCGGCCGCAGGATGCCACCACCAATCCATCTTTGCTGCTGAAAGCCGCACAGATGCCGGCCTACAAGCACCTGGTCGAAGAGGCCGCGGAACTGGCGCAAGAGCACGGCGGCAGCGAGCAGGAGATGGCCGAAGAATTCATGGACGCGCTGTTTGTCGCGTTCGGCCTGGAGATTCTCAAATACGTCCCGGGCAGGGTTTCGACCGAGGTGGATGCCGGCCTCAGTTTCGACACCGAAGCTACCATTCTCAAGGCGCGCAAGCTGATTTCGCTGTACGCCAAGAAGGGGATCGCCAAGGAGCGCATTCTCATCAAAGTCGCCAGCACGTGGGAGGGCATCCGCGCGGCCGAGCGTCTGGAGAAGGAAGGCATCCACTGTAATTTGACGCTGCTGTTCAGCTTCGCGCAAGCCGTGGCCTGCGCCGAAGCCGGCGTCACCCTGATCTCGCCGTTCGTGGGCCGGATCTACGACTGGTACAAGAAGCAGCACCCGGAAAAAGAGATCAACCCCGATGAAGACCCCGGCGTGGCCTCGGTCGTCCGGATTTACAACTATTACAAGAAGTACGATTACAAGACGGTGGTGATGGGCGCCAGCTTCCGCAACACGGAGCAGATCGTGCGGCTGGCCGGTTCGGATCTGCTGACGATCAGCCCGGACCTGCTGGAGAAACTGGCGCAAACCGAAGGCGCCTTGGAACGCCGCCTGGACCCGCAGAAGGCCAAGAGCAGTCCCGAGCCGCGGCTGCATCTGGATGAAAAAACGTTCCGCTGGATGCACAACGAGGATGCCATGGCCACTGAGAAGCTCGCCGAGGGCATCCGGAACTTCTACGCGGATGCGCGCAAGCTGCAGCAGTTCGCGCACTTGCAAGTAGCGGCGAAGGTAGCGCGGTAGTAAGCCAAGACTCCGATCCCGGCCTCGCCGGCCGGGCGGGCAAGCTAAAGCATGCCCCACCTTGCTTTAGCTTGCCCTAGAATCACTATGCGGGGTGCGGTTCGCCTTCGATGACGCGCACGGCGTCGCGCGCGATGAGCAGTTCCTCGTCGGTCGGAATCGTATATGCGGCCAGAGTGGAAGTTTCGGTCGAGATCCGGTCTTCCACGCCGCGCGTTTTCCGGTTCTGCTCTTCGTCGATCGTCAGCCCCGCCCATTCCAGCCCGGCGCAGATTCTGGCGCGGATTTCGGGCGAATTCTCGCCGATGCCGCCCGTGAAGATGACTGCGTCCGCGCCGCCCATCGAAGCCAGGAAAGAGCCGATGTACTTGCGCGCGCGATGGCAAAACATGTCGATGGCCAGGCGCACGCGCCGGTCGTCATGCAGGCGCAGTTCCTCCTCGAGCACGCGCATGTCGTTGGTCAGGCCCGAGACTCCCAGCAGGCCGGATTGCGTGTTCAGCAGCCCATCGACTTCATGCGGCTGGAGTCCCTCCTTGGTGGCGATCAGGTTGACGACCGACGGGTCCAGGTCTCCCGAGCGGGTTCCCATAACCAGGCCCTCGAGAGGCGTCATGCCCATCGAGGTGTCCACCGATTTTCCGGCGCGAATCGCGGCCGCCGAGCAGCCGTTGCCGAGGTGCATGGTGATCACGTTGGTCTGCTCGCGCGTCAATTGGCGCAGCAGCCGGTAGCGGTAGGCGACGTAGCGGTGCGAGGTGCCATGGAATCCGTAGCGGCGCATACGATGCCGGCGATACAAATGGTAGGGAAGGGCGTACAGGTAGGCGTGCTCGGGTATGGTGGCATGAAAGGCCGTATCGAAGACCGCGACCTGCGGCGTCTTCTGGCCGAAGATCTCGCGCGCCGCCCGAATGCCGCGAAGATTATTCGGGTTGTGCAGAGGAGCCAGGTCGATGCACTCCTCGATGCCCCGGATCACGTCGTCGGTGACGAGCACCGATTCCTTGAACAGTTCGCCGCCGTGCACCACGCGGTGGCCGACGGCATGGATATCCGCGAGGCTCTGAATTTCGGTCAGCCCCGACTTTTCGGAGGAGAGCCAGCGGAGCACATAATCGAGCGCGGCCGAAATATCGCGCAGCGGTGCGGTAGACACCTGGCGCGCGCGGTTGTGAGTCTGAAACGTGACGATGGCTTCGCCGCCGGTCCGCTCCACCTGCCCACGGCACAGGCGGTGGTCCGCGTTGCTCTTGATCTTTTCCAGGTCCGTGGCAATGACCTGAAACTTCAGGCTTGAACTGCCTGCGTTGAGGATGAGTACATTCATGTGCTTTCAGCTCTTATTGTCCAACGATTAGCAGCGCGATGCCTAATGGCCGGAACCGCCCCGGCCCGCGGTCCGGAGGGCCGGCGGGGCGGGTAGGGATTTTCGGAGGGGCGGCGCGCCGGCTCGGTGGCAGGCACAGCCCCGAAGGCCGCGAAGGAACGTGGATTGCATCGAGAGGTTTCAACGCGGCGTGCACGGTGGCTCGCGTCACCGTTCAACAGGGATTGACCTATCTCGCTTGAACGGACATTCCTACCGACTCACTCCAAAGATGTGCAAGATGCAAGAGAAAGAACTGTGCCTCTCGTCCCGACATTGGGTTGTCTGGTGGCTCGGAAGCGACTGCCGAATGCCGCGCCCCAGAACCGGAGCCGCCCGGGTGATTTGCTGTGCGTTTGAATCGGGTCAACTCCCGCTGGGAGCACCAGGACATCTCACAGATCTTCCTCTCGCCTCCGTTCTCACTAGCGATGATCTCGAATGCCTTGTACAAGTCGCTCCACAGGTTCACCCACGACTCACCGTCTCTCCCGAGAAAATAGAGCGCCTCCTCGAAACGCGGGTTACATCGGGCAGCGTTCAAAATCCCTGTCGAGCTTGGATCAGCGCTGTTTAGGTACTCAATAGTTTCCCGCAATCCATCCTGTGTGGGCGCTCGTCTATCAACAGAGATCATGGCCTTTGATAGACGCAGCCGTTCGTCGAATTCAATGATGCACCGGACCGCCATCGGTTCAAAGTTCCTGCACTTCAAGCGGATAGATGAATTCAGGACCGGCAAAAACCTGTTAACGTGATTTTCAACTTCATGCGACTGAAAATTGTTGCGAATCGAAGGATCCTCGAGGAAATAGCGACTCTTGAAATCAATGAACCTTATCGGGGATCCATGCAACGCATTCTCTGCTATCGCTACGTCCACCTGGGACCGAAGCTTCACTTCGATCCACCAACGCTGGTTGACCTTAACGTAATTGAGGCGGTTCGGTGTGCGTATCGGAGGATTGATCGTCAGCTGAACATTGAAGTCACTCGCGGGGAGTCCGATGTTCGGCACGTTTCCAACATAGTCGTACTCGGAGTCGTTCATGGACAGTCTCTCCGAGTTTACCGCCTAATGAAATCCCGTTTGGGCCATCAAGGGCACTGGTGGGCTTTGTCGGGCGAAGACAGCGGAGCACGCCTTTGCACAATTATGGTGGAGGCGGGGGGAGTTGAACCCCCGTCCGAGAAAGCTCGCTATGAAGAGACTACGTGCGTAGCCGGCTCAAAAACTTCGGCTACCGCTTCAGAACCGGCGAGAGCGGCGGCAGCCTAGCCCGATTAATCTCGACCGCCGGCTCCGGACCGAAGCCTTTGGCCTATCCCGCAAAATGACGCTCACTCACCGTCGCGCGGGCTCAGCGGCTGGAGCGGCCACCTAATTAATTAGGCAGCGTATGCAAACTGCGTGTTGTTGGCAGTTATGTTTTTCCGATCGTTTTACGGGAGCTCGGAACCCGGCACGCCTCCCCACCTCGATTCGATCCCGTCGAATCCGTTGCGCCCCCACATTCGTGAAGCCGTCAGGTGGTCTTCCATCCTCGATACTACCACGCCCGGCTATAATCGGAGTATGCCTTCCACCCGGCGCCTGTTCGCCCACGCCCTTTCTTTTGCCGCGCTGGCGTTATTCAGCGCCGCGGTTGCGCTCCCCGCCGACGACACCGCCAAGCCCAGCGACACCACCAAGCTCAATATCGTGGTCAAAACGCAGGGCGGCCACCCGGTGGATCGCGCCGAGGTTATCGTGCGTTGGCACGCCAATGAGAAGCATCCCCACGCGCGCTATGGCCGCGCGGTGGCCACCACCTACGAAGTCCGGACCAATCAGGAGGGCGAGGTCAGCGTGCCGGCCATTCCGAAGGGGAATATCCTGATCCAGGTAAATGCCAAGGGCTATCAGACGTACGGTAAGGTTTACGAGATCACCGACGACGAGAAAACCCTCGACATCGCGCTGAATCCACCCCAGCAACAGTATTCCGCCCATCAGTAAGCCAGATCATCAGTTAGCGAAATCACACTGCCCTCGGGGTGGCGGCGTTTCGGCGCCGGGCGTGCGGCTCCGGTCGTGCGAGACTGTAGGTTAACCGTCGCAATGCCAATTCATTCACTTAAGTACCTTCTCTACGTTCTCGTGTTCCCGGCGTTTCTGGGCACGGTTTTGTGGGCCGATCAGGTCACGCTGACGAACGGCGACATCATCACCGGCGCCGTGGTCAAGAAAGACGGCGCCAAGCTCACACTGAAGAGCGAGCTGTTGGGCGAGGTCGCCATCCCCTGGAGCGCGGTGAAGAGCCTGAAATCGGACCAGGATCTCTTCGTCGCCCTGACCGGCGGGAAGGTGGTTTCCGGCAAGGTCTCGACCAGCGGGAGCACGCTGGAAGTGGCCGCCCCCGGCGCCGCCAGCTCGGTTCCGCTGGCCGAGGTCACCGATATTCGCAATCCCGCCGAGCAGCACAACTGGGAGCGCCTGGAGCACCCCAGCCTGCTGGAGCTGTGGGCCGGCCACTTCGATATAGGCCTGGCGCTGGCTCGCGGCAACGCGCAGACCGATACCCTGACCACTGCGTTCGATGCCAACCGGGTCACGCGCCACGACAAGATCACCGCGCATTTCGACGAAATCTACGGCACGGCGCGCATCAACGGCCTTGTCAGCACCACCGCCAGCGCCGAGCATGCCAACTGGGCCTATCAGCGCGATCTCGGCCCGCGCTTCTTCGTGAGCACGTTGAACGCGTACGACCATGACGCTCTTCAGGATCTCGATCTGCGCTTTGTAGCCGGCGGCGGCGTGGGAGTCAACGCCATCAAGACTCCGCGCGCCAGCCTCGGCCTGCTGGCCGGAGGCGATTACGAACACGAAGCTTTCACGGCCAACGTGACGCGCTCTTCGGCCGAGTTCAACGCTGGCGACGACTTTCAGTACAAGATCTCGAGCGCCAGCTCGATAACACAGGATTTCCGCATCTTTCCCAACCTGACCGACACGGGCCAGTACCGCTTCTCCTTCGACCTGAGCGCCGTGACGGCGCTGAAGAAGTGGATGGCCTGGCATGTCACTGTGACCGATCAGTTCCTGAGCGACCCGCTGTTCGGCCGCCAGCGCAACGACCTGATTCTCTCCACCGGTTTCCGCGTGAGCTTCGCGCGGTAAGCCGCCCGGACGCCCGGCGAAGCCTCCTGCCGGGGGCGCGCGAGCCGGCTGGCTGGGGCCTCTTGTAAGCTAGTGGCATGAGTATCAGGGCCGTCGCGGTTATCGTTTTTTTCCTGGTCGAGTCGGGCTTCGCTCAATCCACGCCCGGCAAGCAGCAGCAGATCGACTCCCACGCCCGCCAGGCGCAGGAATTCCTCAAGGCCAACCGCCCGGATCAGGCGGCCCGCGAGTTCCAAGAGATTCTGAGGTTGGATCCCGATAACGTAGAGGCCCACGCGAATCTGGGCGTCATTCTGTCCTTTCAGGGCGCCTATGAGAAGGCCGTGCCCGAACTGCGCCGCGCACTCGAGCTGCGACCTACCCTGTGGAACATCCAGGCGCTTCTGGGAACCTGCGAAAGGCGGAGCGGGCAAGTGAGCGCCGCGAAGGCCGACCTGGAGAAAGCCTTCCAGGAGCTGCAGGAGCCCAATCTGCGCGTGCAGGCCGGCATGGAGCTGGTGGAAATCGACGCCCAGGCGGGCGAGTTGGACCAGGCCGCCGCGGTAATGGCCGTTCTGCGGCAGTTGCAGCCGGCCAACCCCGATATCCTTTACACGGCGCATCGGATCTATTCGAACCTGGCGGATGAATCCATGTTGGCGCTGGCCATGAGCGCTCCCAAATCCGCCCGCATGCACCAGGTCATGGCCCAGCAGTTGCAGCGCCAGGGCGATGCGGAAGGGGCCATCGCGCACTACCGCGAAGCCCTCAAAATCGCCCCCAAACTCCCGGGCCTGCATTTCGAGCTGGGGGAAGTTCTCAGCACCCTGCCTGCGGGCGAGGCGTCGCAAGCCGAAAAGGAGTACCGGGCCGCGCTGGCGGATAATCCTTTCGACGAGAAATCCGAATGCCGGCTGGGGGAAATCGCTTTCCGCGACGGCGACCTGAAGGCGGCGTTCGAACATTACTCGCGGGCCCTAAGCCTCCAGCCCGACGACGCCGATGCCGGCCTGGGCCTCGGAAAGACGTTGGCCTCCATGCACCAGCCGGAAAAGGCCAAAGCCTACCTGGAACGCGCCGCGCAAGCGGAACCCTTCGACGCGGTCATCCGCTACCGGCTGGCGTCGGTCTATCGCGACCTGGGGCAAACGGCCGATGCCCACCGTGAGTTGTCCGAGTTCGAGAAGCTCAAGGAAATGAAAGACCATCTGAAGGAGACCTACCACGAAATGCGCCTGCGGCCCGGGAAAGAAGAACGATCCGACCCCGATATCCCCAAATGAGTCATTCCGTACGTTGGCGATTTCTCTAAGTGGCTGTGCCGCTTGGGGATTTTCGCCAGACCCAATTTAGGGGATTGACTCGAACTGCATGATGGGATATATCTCCCATAGCTAGTAGATTTACATTAGGGGTCGCGGGTTTCAGGTCCATCCGGATTTGAAGTGCGTTTGGCGCGTGTCTCGCATCCAAGTTCCGCGAAGTAGGTGGAAGTGTGTGACGACTTACTCACCGTGCTTGAGCGCGGAGGGGCAATTATGTCGTCGAATAGGAGCGCTAACCTCCATGGAGAGTGTGAAAGCAATGTCAGGAAAGCTCGGCTTGTTAACGGCGCACGGACGGATGATCGCGTCTGTGCTACTGGTGTTTTGTTATGTCGGCGGTTCTGCTATCGCCCAGAACGCCGGTTCGGGCGACATCCGCGGTACCGTCACCGACCAAACCGGCGCTATAGTCCCAGCCGTCAATGTGACCTTGGTCGAGACGGGCACCGGTGTCACCAAACAGCTCGTCACCAACGACGCCGGCATCTACGACTCAGTCTCGGTAATCGCTGGTACCTATAAAGTTACGTTCAGCAAGGAAGGCTTCGGGACACTGGTGCGCGATGGCGTCACCGTGGACGTGGGCATTACGACGGTGAACGCGCAGTTGACCGTCGGCACAAACATTCAACAGGTCGAGGTTACCGGTCAGGCCACGCTGCTGCAAACCGAAACCG
>CAYRWE010000243.1:0-7794 GCA_964427655.1 uncultured Solibacteraceae bacterium
GCGACCATCGGCTGATCGGTAAAACGGTGGAGGCGTGATGGCCGCGGACCAGGACAAGGGGCGAGTGGACCAACCGGTCCCTGAAAATTACGAGGATCTTCTCGAGGATTACTCGCATTTCGCTCCACCAGCGGCCGACGAGGTGCTGCAAGGCACCATCCTCTCGGTCACCGCCAAAGAGGTCATCGTCGATTTCGGCTACAAGTCGGAAGGCCTGGTTCCCATCGAGCAGTTCCAATCGCCCTCGGGCGAAGTGACGGTGAAGCCCGGCGACGTGGTCGACGTGATGATCGATCACGGCGAGCAGCCGGAAGGCTACGTGCTCCTGTCGCACACGCGGGCCGCGCGCCTGCGCATATGGGACAACCTCGATAAAGCCTTCGAAGAACAGCTCATCGTTTCCGGACGTGTACTGGGACGCGTCAAGGGCGGGCTGGCGGTGGACGTGGGGATCAAGGCGTTCATGCCCGGATCGCAGGCCGATCCGCGCCCCGTGCACAATCTCGACAGCCTGGTAGGGCAGGACATTCCGGTCAAGATCATCAAGCTCAACCGCCGTCGCGGCAACGTGGTGGTCTCGCGCAAGATGGCCGTGGAAGACGAGGTCCGCGCGCGCAAGGGCGCCACCCTGGAGAATCTGACCGAAGGCGCGGTGGTCACCGGCGTGGTCAAGAACCTCACCGATTACGGCGCCTTCATCGATCTGGGCGGCATCGACGGCCTGCTGCACGTCACGGATATGTCCTACGGGCGCGTGTCGCATCCTTCCGAAGTGCTGCACGTGGGCGAGACCGTCACCGTCAAGATTCTCAAATTCGACCGCGGCAAGGAACGCGTCTCGCTGGGGATGAAACAGATCGAGCCGGACCCCTGGGAGACCGTGAACGAGCGCTTCCCGGTGAACGCGCGCGTGATCGGACGGGTGGTGAACGTGACCGATTACGGTGCCTTCGTGGAACTGGAGGCGGGCGTCGAGGGGCTGATCCACATCAGCGAGATGACGTGGTCGCGGCGCATGAAGCATCCCTCCAAGGTGGTTAAGCCGGCCGACCAGGTGGAAGCCGTGGTCCTGGAGGTGCATCCCAAGGAGCGGCGCATTTCACTGGGGCTGAAGCAGCTCGAGCCGAACCCGTGGACCACCATCGACCAGCGCTACAGCGTGGGATCGGTAGTGGAGGGGCGCGTGCGCAACATGACCGATTTCGGGGCCTTCATCGAGATCGAGGAAGGCATCGACGGGCTGGTACACGTTTCGGACCTCTCGTGGACGAAGCGCGTGAAGCACCCCTCCGAGATCCTGAAGAAGGGCCAGATCGTGCAGGCCGTAATACTGAATATCGATTCGGCGACGCACCGTCTTTCCCTGGGCGTCAAACAGCTTCAGCCGGACGCCTGGGAGAGTTATTTCCAGACCCATCAGGTGGGCGATACGGTGCACGGCAAGGTGTGCCGGCTGGCCAGCTTCGGGGCGTTCGTGGAGCTTGCCGAGGGCGTGGAAGGGCTGTGCCATTTTTCCGAAGTGCCCGGCTACACGGGCCGGCGCAGCGCCGAGGAACCGCCGCTGCGCGTGGGGCAGGAGCGCGAATTCAAGATCATCAAAATGAGCGAGGCCGAGAAAAAAATCGGCCTGAGCCTGCGCGCGGTTTCGGCGGACGACGAGAAGACACGTCTCGAAGATTATCAACGCCAGGCCGATGCGGCCACCACGACCATCGAGGAGGCCATGAGCCTGAAGGGTCGTAACACCGAGTAGCTTGCAAAATGCCCCGAATCACGCGATACTGCGGTTTCGTAACCGATTGACACCCAGGAGAATACGATGACGAAGGCCGATCTGATTGAAGAAGTCTCCCGCGTGGTGGAGATGACCCGGAAGGAATCCGAGGTCATCGTGGAGGCGATTTTCGACAGCATCGTTCGTTCCCTGCGCACGGGCGACAAGATTGAGATCCGCGGCTTCGGCAGTTTCCGCACGCGTCAGAGGCAACCCCGCATCGGCCGCAATCCCAAAACGGGTGCGCGCGTCGAAGTGCCCGCCAAGAAGATCCCTTATTTCAAGCCCAGCAAGGAACTGAAGGACGTGGTCAACAACTCGACTGTGGCTGCGCCCGCGCCGGCTCCGGAACAGGTACCCAACCCGCAGTAGATCGTCCCGGGGACGGCATGGATTACCTCTGGACCCCCTGGCGCTATCAATACATCAGCCACACGGGGGATGACGCCGCGTGCGTGTTCTGTGCGGCCGCCCAATCGCACGACGACAAGGCCGCGCTGGTGGTGTACCGCGGGCAGTGCAATTTCGTGATCCTCAACCGCTACCCGTACACCTCCGGCCACATCATGGTGGTGCCCTACGCGCACGTAGCCACGCTCGAAGATCTTCCCGAGGAGGCGCTGGGGGAGATGATCCGCCTGGCGCGCGCCTGCGAGCGGCACCTGCGCGCCGTCTACCGGCCGGAAGGCCTCAATCTGGGGATGAACCTGGGCCGCAGCGCCGGGGCGGGGATCGCCGGCCATTTGCATCTGCACGCGCTGCCCCGTTGGACCGGCGACACCAACTTCATGACCGTGGTGGCCGAAACGCGCGTCCTGCCCGAGGATCTGGAAATCACCTGGGAAAGACTGCGCGAAGCTTTCTCGCACAACGTCTGAACAAACCGGGCAGGCGCGGCGTAAGATCCTCCAGTGGTCCACTAGACTATGCCGCGATTGCTTCCGCTTCTGCTCCTGCTGGCCGCGCTCGTTTCCGCGCAGGCCCCGCAACGCCCCAACGAGCCTTCCGCCGCGCAGGCTCCCCAGCACGCCAATGTGCCTGCCGCCGCGCAGCCCTCCGCCCACTTTGACGCGCAGGCCGCCACGGACGCGTGGCTGGCCTCTCTTCCGCCCGCCTTCCGCGCCCGCTCGGACGCCTATTTCGAGGGCACCTACTGGCTCATGCTGTGGGACTTTCTGGCGGGCGTGGCGGTCTGTCTGGCGCTGCTCCAGACGCGGCTTTCGGCGCGCATGCGCGATGCCGCCGAGCGCGTCACGCGATCCGGGTTCCTGCGGACGGTTCTCTACTGGGCGCAGTTCACGCTGGTCATGGCGTTGATCACGTTCCCGCTGACGGTGTACGAGAGCTTCTTCCGGGAGCATCAGTACGGCCTTTCGAACCAGACCTTCGGCCCGTGGTTCCGCGACCAGGCGGTCGGCCTGGCCGTGAACCTGGTGCTGGGTGGGCTGGCGGTGGCCGCCCTGTTCGCGGTAGTGCGGCGCCTGCCGCGCACGTGGCACATCTGGGGGACAGTGGTGGCCATAGCGATCCTCGCGTTCGCGGTGGCCATCACGCCGGTCTTCATCGTGCCGTTGTTCAACACCCCCAAGCTGCTGGCCGATTCGCCCATCCGCACGGAGATTCTGAGCCTGGCGCACGCTAACGCCATTCCGGCGCACAATGTGTACCAGGTCGATGCCTCCCGCCAGAGCAATCGTGTGAGCGCCAATGTCAGCGGCCTGGCCGGCACCGAGCGCATCACGCTCAACGACAATCTGCTGCGGCGCTGCTCGCCCGAAGCCGTGCTGGCAGTGATGGGCCACGAGATGGGCCACTACGTTATGCACCACGTGGAGATGATCATGCTGTTCTTCGCGGTGGTCTATGCGGCGATGTTCGGGGTGCTGCGATGGTCGCTCGATGCCTCGCTGAAGCGCTGGGGTGTGCGTTGGGGCATTCGCGGCGTGGGCGATGTGGCCGTGCTGCCGCTGGCCATCGTCATCATCACCACGCTGAGTTTCCTCTTCACGCCGCTGGGCAACACTTTCACCAGGACCCAGGAGTACGAAGCGGATCTCTACGGGCTGAACGCCGCCCGGCAGCCGGATGGCGAGGCCGAGGTGGATCTGCTGCTCGGCGAGTATCGCAAGCTCGACCCAGGGCCGCTCGAGGAGTTCGTTTTCTTCGACCATCCCAGCGGCCGCACGCGCATCTACGCGGCCATGCGCTGGAAATCCGAGAACCTGTGCCTGTTCGAGAAGGACCTGCCCTGCGCCATCGCGCCGCGGTAGAGGGGCGCGCGGTTGGGGCGGCGCCGGGTGGAAGGCGCAGTGC
This sequence comes from uncultured Solibacteraceae bacterium, assembly GCA_964427655.1. Lineage (GTDB taxonomy): Bacteria > Acidobacteriota > Terriglobia > Bryobacterales > Bryobacteraceae > CAVQNQ01. The sequence continues at coordinate 4,088 of CAYRWE010000243.1, forward strand.
GGGGAGAGCGGCGCTGCGAAGTAGGCCATGAGCCTAGAGGCCCGTGTACAGAAGCCCCATCGCGCCAGGAGCGCGCCGTGGCAGAGAGGCCCCTCGCGATCACCCGCTGACGGGGTACCCCCTGGGGCCGGCCGTAGAGGCCGCAGGCCGATATAATCGTGAGGGGATGCGCTATCTTCGATTACCGTGGGTGCTGGTCATCGCGGCGTTGTTGCCGCTGGTCCGCGCGGATGTAAGCAGTTGCGAGTGCGATATCGCGCGGCCGGAAACCATGGCCTCGCGCGAATGCTCGCTCTGCCGCATCGCCGAACAGCAGCCTCCCGACGTGGCGTACTTCGCCGTCCGCGATGCTAACCAGACTAAGCCCAACCGCTGGCTGGCCCTGCCGCGTTATCACGGCCATAGCCCGCAGGAGTTGAGCGGCATGACGGCCGAGCAGCGCACGGCCTACTGGACCTTCGCCATCGCCAAGGCGCGCGAGTTGTGGGGCGGGGGCTGGGGCCTGGCACTCAACAGCGTGGAGCGGCGCAGCCAGTGCCACTTGCACATCCACATCGGCAAGCTGAGCGAGGGCGTCGAAAACGATCGTTTTACGGTGGTGGCTGGCCCGGCCGATATCCCGCTTCCGCGCGAAGGCGACGGGCTGTGGGTGCATCCGGTGAGCGGCAAGCTGCACGTGCATTGGGGCGACGATTCGCCGGAACTGCTGCTGGAGCGCTAGGCAGCGGGTTTCCCAGACGCGTGGTATAGTTATTCATAGCACTGAATAAAAAATCATGAAGCTCCAGGTCGGTATCGTGGGCTACCGCGGCTACAGCGGGGCCGAACTCGTCAAGATTCTCTCCCGCCATGAAGGGGTCGAGCCGGTCCTGCTCGAACACCGCGAAGACGGAGGAGCGAGTTCTCCGCTGCGCCATCCGGGCGGCCCGCGGCGCTTACCGTGCAGCGCCGAAGCCGTTAAATCCGAAGGACTTGCGCTAGTTTTTCTGGCCACCCCCCCGGAGGTCTCGATGGAGTTGGCGCCGGCCATGCTGGCGGCCGGCGCGCGCGTGGTGGACCTCTCGGGCGCCTTCCGGCTGCGCACCCCGGAAAACTACGCGGCCTGGTATAAGGAGCGGCACACCCAGCCCGAGCTGCTGACTCAGGCGACCTATGGGCTGCCGGAATTCTGCCGTGCCGCCATTCCCACCGCGCGCCTGGTCGCCAACCCGGGCTGCTATCCGACCGCCGCGAATCTGGCGATCCGCCCGCTCCTGGAAGCCGGAGCTATCGACCGCTCGGCCGGGATTGTGTGCGACGCCAAATCCGGCGTCAGCGGAGCCGGGCGCAAACCCACCCTCAAGACCCACTTCTGCGAGGTCACCGGGAATTTCTCGGCCTACTCCGTCCTGAGGCACCGCCATGTTCCCGAAGTCCTGCTGACCTCGGGGCTGGAGGAGCGCGAGTTCAGCTTCACCGCCCACCTTCTGCCGGTCGATCGCGGCATTTTGGAAACCATCTACTTCCGCGCCGCGGGCTTGGCCAGCGCAGACGACCTGCTGGCCATCTACGAGAAGCGATACGCCGACGAACCGTTCATCCGGCTCTACAATCCCGGCCATCCCCCCGACGTGCACGCGGTGATCCATACTAATTTCTGCGATATCGGCGTGATCCTGGATGCCGCCAGCGGCCGTGCCGTGGTGGTGGCTGCCATCGATAACCTGGTCAAGGGGGCGGCCGGCCAAGCCATACAGAACATGAACCTGATGCTGGGCTTCCCCGAGACGGAGGGGCTGCTGTGAAGCTGCTGGTCAAGCTGGGAGGCACGCTGCTGGATGCACCCGAATCGCGGGCTCGTCTGGCCACGCAGATTGCCGCGCTGCGCGGTTCGGGCGCCCAGATCGTGGTGGTGCACGGCGGCGGCAAACAGATGACCCGGTATCTCGCCGAGCGCGGCGTCGAGAGTCGGTTCGTCAATGGCCTGCGGGTCACTGGGCCAGAGGTTGTGGATGCGCTCCTCAAGGTGTTTGCCGGCAGCGTCAACCACGAGCTGGTCGCCGCCTTAAACGCCGCCGGAGCGCAGGCCGTGGGGCTTTCGGGCATCGACTCGTTTCTGGTGGAGGCTGAGCAAATGGATCCGGCGCTCGGCGCGGTGGGCCGCGTCACCCGCGCCAATCCGGAGCTTCTCGATCTGCTCTCTACGAACGGCTTTGTGCCCGTGGTGGCGTGCGTGGCGGGCGACCGCCAGGGCCGCATCTTCAATATCAACGCCGACCAGATGGCGGTGGCCTGCGCCAGCGCGTTCGAGGCCGAGCGGCTGATCTTCCTCACCGATGTCGCCGGCGTGTTGGATGGCGCGGGCCAGGTCCGCCCCGTTTTGACGGCTGTCGAAAGCCGGAGTCTGATCGATAGCTCCATCGCCACGGGCGGAATGCGCGCCAAGCTGGAAGCCGCTCTGGCGGCGCTCGGCGGCGGCGTGGCGCAGGTGCTCATCGCTCCCGGCGCCGCTCCCGATGTTCTGCCGCGCATCCTCGCTGGAGAAGAGATCGGCACTTCGATGGTTCTTCAGGAGGTCCACGCGGCATGATTAGTGCGCTACAGGCCGATGCGTTTGTCGAGCATGCCGGAATCGCGCCCGCCGGCCACGTGCGCAAAGCCGTGATGCACGATATCCCGGCCATCCTCGAGCTCATCAACGGCTACGCCGCCAGGGGCGTGATGCTGCCGCGCACCGAGTTCGAGCTTTCCGAGGCTATGCGCGATTTCACGGTAGTCACGCGGCCCGGAAAGCTGGTGGGCTGCGGCGCATTACACTTCTATACCCCCACGGTGGGCGAAATCCGCTCGCTGGCGGTGGATGAGCAGGCCAAGACGCAAGGGGTAGGCCGGCAATTGGTGGAGGCTCTGGTTGAGGAAGCCCAAACCTACGAGCTGGATGCGGTATTTGCCTTCACCTACGTCGTCAGCTTCTTCAACAAGGTCGGCTTTGACGAGGTGGACCGTGGCGCGCTCCCCTTGAAGGCCTGGAAAGACTGCGTGCGCCGCCCGAAATTTCAGGCCTGCGACGAAGTGGCCGTCATGCGGGTGCTACGCTCGGAGAATTGCCCAATCGAATCAGGCACTTGGACACAGGGGGCGACTTCACCCGACGATCTGCTGATTCAGATCCCGCCCGCTAAGAAGTCCTACTAGTTTGCCGGAGCGCATACCCCCAAAGTAGGGTTCTCAGGTTTTCCCCGCAAAAGACCCGAAGAAAAATTCAACGATTGTCCGTAATCCGACATAGAATCTTCATTTAAGGACTTATTAGCCTTAATCGATCTTACGATCCTACTTCTTGTGAGGCATACATGAGAGCGCAAACGGTTGATGTGAAAGCTTCAACCGGTCGGGTCCTGTGTTGTACCGTTTTCCGGCCGGGTGGAAAAAAGTTGCTGGCGAAGGGCCATGTGATCAGCGACGAAGACGTCCGCGTGCTGGAATCCGAGGGCATGGAGTCCATCTGGGTCACGGAACTGGAAGACGGTGAGATCGGCGAGGACGACGCGGTTTGCGCGGTTGCCAGTGAGATGGGATGCGGCAGCTTCGAAATCCGCCTGGCGGCCGGAGGGCGGGCCAACCTGCTGGCTACCGAGAACTGTTGCGTGCTGGTGGACGACGAGCTGCTCAGGCAGATCAACTGCACCGCCAGCGTGGTGATCGCGACGGCCCTGAATTTCAGCTAC
>CAYRWE010000244.1:0-7786 GCA_964427655.1 uncultured Solibacteraceae bacterium
CGCCACCATGCACATCTGTCCCTCGATCGAGTACCTGGAGCGCGCCTGGGATGACGCCAAGTACGGCCTGCCTTCCCAGCGCCCGCTGCTCGAGCTGACCATCCCCACGATGTACGATCCGTCGCTCGCGCCTCCCGGCCGGCACATCATGGGAATCTTCCTGCAATACGCGCCCTACACGCTGCGGGAAGGCAACTGGGACGATCTTCGCGAGCCTTTCGGCGACCGCGTGATGTCGCTCATTGAGGAGTATGCACCCAATATCCGGAGCCTCGTGGAGCATCGCCAGGTGCTTTCGCCTCTCGACCTGGAACGTCGCTTCGGCATCGCCGGGGGCAATATTTTCCACGGCGAAATGAGTCTGGACCAGATGTTCTCGATGCGCCCCGTGCCCGGCTGGGCGAGTTACCGCACGCCGATCGCGGGCCTGTACCTGTGCGGTTCCGGCGCGCATCCCGGCGGCGGTGTGATGGGCGCCCCGGGCTTCAATTGCGCGCGCGAAATGCTGCGCGCGAAATAAATCTACTTCACCCGCTTGGCCGTGAACTTGGTGGGCGGCGTTCCGAAATCGTCGGTGTCTGTAGTGCGGCCGAACTCGATAGTATCCCCCGCAACCTTACCCTTAAAGTGGAGATCGAAGGAGTAGGCGTGGCCGGTGTCATTGGCCTCGCTCAAGGTAATCGTGGTTGTGAACGAGATCTCATCCCCGTTGACTTCTCCATCGTGGATCTGCAGTTCGCCGCCCAGCCCAAGGTTCGCCGAACCGGTGAGCTTTTGGCCTTCCACTTTAAAGACGAACGTGTTTTTGGCGGGTGGCGGGTTCGGCTCCCATGACAGACTCGGAGCCTGGGCGGTCCATTTTCCGGCAACGCCGGCTGCGTAGCCGCCCACGGCTAGGGCGCCCACCAAAGCAACCAAAACTAAGGTTCTCATGAAGACCCATGATACTCGATGCCGCGGTCAACGGCTCACCACACCCGCGTCGTGTCTAAACCCTGAACTCGTGAGCCGTCTTTATCGCCGTCCTGAGATTCTCCATAGGCGTCTTCGGGCTCACGGTGCAGTCGGCCCCCAGAATGACATTTGCCGGAGCGTCCTTGAGCGCCTCGAGCGCCACTTTCCTGGCGTCTTCGGGGCTGCCGGTGCTGATAATCCCCAGCCGGTTGATCCCGCCCATGACGGGCCGCCGGAAGATCTCCCCCGCCTGGCGCAGCGACAACGGCTTACCGTCCGCCGAGGGCGGGACGTTGACTACCTTTCCCGGGTAGTCCTCGAAGCGCAGCGTGAAATCCTGGTAGGAACCGTCGAAGTCGCAGACGTGCATGATGTTGTACGGGACTAACTGCGCGGCCTCTTTGTAGAGAAACATGTCGTGGTCCTTGATGGTCCTATTGAAGAGCGCGCGATCGGCAATCCGGTTGGTCTCGCCGCCCTGCGTGCACGTGTAGAATCCATCCACCCCCAGGCGCGCGGCGGCCTGCACAAAGTGCAGGAGCGAGAGGGTGATGTTCTCCATGCCGCGGCAAACCGATTCGGCATCCTGATTGACATGCTCCACCAGGATGTTCCAGGGCACCGCCTGCTTGGCCATCTGGTACGGCGAATAGAGAGTCTGGATGATCAGCGCCTCGGACTGGAGCTCTTTGATCAGGCTCTTCAGAAGATACAGGGATGGCTCGAACGATTTCTCGGGGAGTACGGGAATCTTGCTCCAGTCCCGCGGGCTCTTGATTTGATCGTTGGATGGCAGCCTCTGCTCGTCGAACTGGATTTTGACAAAATCCATTCCGGTGGCCCTGAAATAATCGAGGTGAGCCTTGACGGCCGCATCGCCCTGCACCCCAAAGTGCATAAAGAAGCCGGCCGGTATATAACCGGGCCTGGCCTCCATATTCAGGACTTCCAGCATGAGATCCCGCTTCGATTTAGCGGGCCTGGCCGATTGGCTGCGGGCGGGCTGGGAACTTTGCGCGCCGCTCGCCGATGGCGCCTTCTGTGCTAACGCAGCATCGATTCCCACCAATCCGAGCGAAGCGAGCGATGCGCCTTTGATAAGGTCTCTTCTTGTGGATACACTCATCCGGCAATCTCCATTTTCTCCATCGGGACAGCCAACGGTAAGCTATGGGTGACAGTAAGGATTGTAGCGGGCGGACGGAAGTTACCGCTCGAAAAACCTGAAAAAAGATTTCGCGGGGGAAGGGAAGGCGGCTTGGCACCGCCCTCCCGAAATACCAATTACAGGCCCTTCTCGACCAGGAAGGCGATCAGGTCCACCACGCGGCAGGAGTAGCCCCACTCGTTGTCGTACCAGGACACTACCTTCAGCAGATTGCCGTCCAACACCTTGGTCAACTGACCGTCCACGATCGAGCTGTTGGGGTTGTGTAGCATGTCCGTGGAAACCACCGGATCGTCCGTATACGCCAGAATGCCCTTCATGGGGCCCTCGGCGGCGGCCTTCAGCGCGGCATTGACTTCCTCACTGGTAGCCGGCTTATCGAGCACCGCCACCAGGTCCACCACCGAAACGTCCGGCGTGGGCACGCGCATCGAGTAGCCGTCCAGCTTGCCCTTCAGTTGCGGCATCACCAGGCCGATCGCCTTGGCGGCTCCGGTCGTGGTGGGGATCATGTTCAGAGCCGCGGCGCGCGCCCGGCGCAGATCCTTGTGCGGGAAATCCAATACGTTCTGATCGTTGGTGTAGCTGTGGATCGTGGTCATCGATCCCTTTAGGATCCCGAACTTGTCGTTGATGACTTTGACCACCGGCGCCAGGCAGTTCGTCGTGCAGGAAGCGTTCGAAATGATGTTGTCCTTGGCGGGATCGTAAGCGTCATCGTTGACGCCCAGCACGATGGTAACGTCTTCGTTCTTGGCCGGCGCCGAAATGATGACCTTCTTCACCGAGCCGCGGATGTGCTTGCAGGCTTCCTTGCCGTCGGTGAACTTGCCGGTCGATTCCACCACGATCTTGGCGCCCACCGAATTCCAGTCGATCTGCGCCGGATCCTTGGTGGCGAAAACCTTGATGGTCTTGCCGCCGATTGAGATCCAATCCGCGCCGGCCTTGACTTCTTCCTTCAGCGGCCCGAGCACGGAGTCATATTTCAAAAGGTGCGCCAGGGTCTTAGTGTCGGTGATGTCGTTCACCGCCACGAATTCCACATCGGTGCGGCCCAGAGCCGCGCGCACGATGTTGCGGCCGATGCGGCCGAAACCATTGATGCCGACTTTGACAGCCATTTCTTCTCCTATCGTAATAAGGGGTTGGGGATGAAAGTTCAGGATATCAGGAGGCGGCTATCCCAGCAACCGCCGGCCCGACGCCGCAACCACGTCGCATCGCCTTCTGGGGCATTTGCCCCACCTCGCTCCGATCTAACGCGCCGCGGTGTTGAATTACGCGTCTATTATCAACGTTCTTCCGGCTGGCCCCACAAATGCAAACCTCGACACCTTACACTGGAGGCGGAATGAACTTCGATCAGTCGCCCATGCTGGTCATCTGGGAGGTCACCCAGGCTTGCGACTTGGCCTGCGTGCATTGTCGCGCCTCGGCGCAATCCGAGCGCCATCCGGCCGAGCTTTCCACCGATCAAGGCTACCGGCTGCTCGATGAGATCCGCTCCTTCGGCGAACCGCTCATGGTGTTCACCGGCGGCGATCCGCTCAAGCGCCCCGACCTGTACGACCTGATCCGCCACAGCGTGCAGATCGGCCTGCGCACCAACGTTACGCCCAGCGCCACCCCGCTGCTCACCGCCCAAGCCATCGACGATTTCAAGAAGGCTGGCATCACCCGCATGGCCCTCAGCGTGGATGGCCACGACGCGGCGTCGCACGACGATTTCCGCGGCATCCCGGGCACCTTCGAGCGCGCCATGTTCGCCTTGCGCCACGCCCGCGATATCGGCCTCGATACGCAGTTCCAGACCACCGTGACGCGCCGCAATATGGACCACCTGGCGGAAATCGCCGAAATCGTCCAGGAAGTCCGCTCCAAGATGTGGAGCCTCTTCTTCCTCATCGTGACCGGCCGCGCCGCCGAGCGCGACGACCTGCTGGCGCCCGAGTACGAACAGGTCTTCGAATTCATGTACGAGCTCTCCAAAACCGCGCCCTTCGGCATCAAGACCACCGAGGCCATGCACTACCGCCGCTACGTGGCGCAGCGCGTCAAGGCCGAGGGCGGCGTGACGCACAACGAGAGCGCCAAGGGCGTGGCCTGGCGCACCGCCGGCGTGAGCGATGGCAAAGGTTTTGTTTTCGTCTCCCACACCGGCGAGATCTTTCCCAGCGGTTTCCTGCCCGTCAGCGGTGGCAACGTGCTGCGCGATTCGCTCACCGCTGTCTACCGCGATTCCCCCCTGTTCCACAGCCTGCGCGACACCAGCCTGCGCGAGGGCAAATGCGGGCTCTGCGAGTACACCAAAATCTGCGGCGGGTCGCGCTCGCGGGCCTATGCCCTGACCGGCGACTACCTGGCCGAGGACCCGCGCTGCGTCTACCAGCCGCACCTGGCCGATGCCGTGGCGGACTGAGACGTTTTTCGGACCGCGCTAGCTGATATTATCGATTCCGTATGGAAAACGGACTTTTCTCCCTGGCCGGCCAGGCGGCGGTTGTGGTCGGCGGCGGCGGCGTTCTCGCTGGAGCAATGGCTACGGGCCTGGCGCAAGCCGGGGCCGATATCGCCATCCTGGATGTGCACCTGCCCAACGCCGAGGCGCGCGCCCAAGCCATCGCTGCGGAAACGGGCCAGCAGGCCATCGGGTTGAAGTGTGACGCCAGTTGCAAGGCGGATCTCGAAAGCGCCCGCGACACGGTGCTCCAACGCTTCGGTCACGTGGATATTCTGCTCAACGCGGCGGGCGTGAATTCGGGAACGCCCTTTTTCGAGATCTCCGAAGAGGAGTGGCACCGTCTTCTGGATGTCGATCTGAAGAGCGTTTTCCTGGCCTGCCAGGTGTTTGGCAAGGTCATGGTGGATGCGGGCCGGGGCGGTTCCATCATCAATATATCTTCTGTCTCCTCCGGGCCCCCGCTCTCTAAGGTATTCACCTACGCCACGGCCAAAGCGGGAGTGAACCAGATCACCCAATTTCTGGCGCGCGAACTGGCGCCCCACCAGGTCCGCGTCAATGCGATTATCCCCGGCTTCTTCCCGGCCGAGCAAAACCGCAAGCTGCTCACCCCGGAACGCACCGCCAGTATCATGACTCACACGCCCATGAAGCGCTTCGGCGAGGCCTGCGAGTTGGTGGGAGCGGCGGTCTACCTGGCTTCGCCGCGGGCCGCTTCCTTCGTGACGGGATCCCTGTTGCGGGTGGATGGTGGATTTCTCGGCACGACCATCTGACCGCCGCTTTGGAAACGTATTCCCGAGAACCCTCGGGGCGCGGCAAACCGTACCAATTTCGTCCTGTTTCTGTATGAAATTATCGGAGATCTGGGCCCGAAACACGGGCGGCACGCTTAGCAATTCTGTCACCACTGAGCGTAGATAATTAAAACCGCTCCATAATGCCGCAATTTCCCGTGAAAGCATTGACTTTAAGCGGCTTGGCGTGCTTAAATCAAGCTGCTTGACCAGGAACGGAAGGGCGCCGGCCGGCTGGCCGTGTGACGTTGCAGGGGCTGAATATCTCTTGACAGCGGCCCTCCGATCGGTTATGAATAGTTTTACCGCGTCTGGTTTCCGTGTGCAATTTTGGAATAGTGTCTCGCGAGCACAGAAGACGATAACTATACACCACATGTGCCGCGAACAGAAGTTTCAGTAAGGTCCGGTGGCCGGCTTGGTGGTTCATCGGAAGCAGACTCTCCGCCCGACACGGAGAAGTTCCCTAGGTTGACTGAACGGTTTGAGACCTAAGTTTTTGAGGCTCAGGTTGAGAGAGAACTTCGACCGATTCAATTTCGCAATTCACAAGGAGAAGGAAATGGCAGATTTTCGCAAATGGATTATTGTGCTGTTTGCTCTGACCCTATTCGCAGGGTTGAGCATGGCACAAAACCCAACGTCTAACGGCAGCTTAAACTGCAGCTTCAGCCAGACCGGCGCCGTAACGCCGCAGATCCGGTCGGAGAGCTACACCGATGCCGTGGGCGACATCGTCATCGGCTGCACAGGCGGTCCGACGATTCAGTCGGGCGCTCAGATTCCGCAGACCAACATCGTGGTTACGATGAATACGGCGGTTACGAGCCGCGTCCTCAGCACCCTGAATGGCTTCAACCTGTCCGAAGCCCTGCTGCTGATCGACGAGCCGCAATCGACCCTTCCGGCGATCGTCAACGGATTCGGCTCGGGCGCAGCGCAGACCCTTTGCACGACTCCGCTCACGGGATGCGCCGAGTGGTCCGCGGCTACTACCCAAAACGGCCCTGGCGCTCCGGCACCCGGTTCGCCTATTGCCGTGGCTGTCGCCGCCCTGGGCGACGCCGCCATACCTGCTAATGCTGGTCCCAACGTGTTCCAGGGCGTTGTGAGCGGCTCTTCGGTAACGTTCTTTGGCGTTCCGATCCTGCCGCCCGCCACCACTGGCATTCAGCGGACTTTCCGCATCACCAACATCCGCATCAACGCGCAGGGTGTTTCGGCTGGCAGCTTCGGTGTGAACCCGGTTTACGCCAACATTTCGACCAACGGCAACACGTCCCTGCCGCTGTCCAACCCGCAGTTGACCGTCGGCTTCGTGCTGTCCAGCCTGACGACCACTGTAGGCACCGCCGGCTCCTATCTGCAATGCAACTCGGTGCCAGCCCAGGCGCAAGCGGACACTATCAGCTTTACAGAGAAGTTCGCCACGGCGTTCAAGACCCGCGTGGTGCCACTAACCAACGCAACTTTGGCCGCGCAAAGCACGAATCCCACCGGCCAGAACATTCCGGGTGGATTGGCCAACTCTGGCACCGTCGCCCTGCTTCTCAACTCCGAGTCCGATTTCATCTTCCCGATTGGCACGCAAGTCGCCGGTCTGGCCGATTTCGGCACCCGGTTGAAGGCTGTCTTCACCAACATCCCGAACGGCATTACGCTGTACGTGTCGGTGAACAACATTGGTGCAAGCAATGCCAACCCCGGCAACCAGAGCATCGCTCCCTATGCCGAGTTGGTTACGAGTGAGACCGCTCCCGAAATGACGTCATTGCCCACGTCGGCCGCCACGGTAAGTGCGCTCACCCCGGTGAACGGCTCCGCTGAAGCGGTTTGGGAAGTCCTCAACGCCAACCCGAACGCCATCGACACCTTTACGTTCGGAATCTACATTGCCTACAAGTCGAATACCGCCAGCAACCTGCCGACACCCGCAGCCCCCGGCTATGTGTCTGGCTGGTATGCTCCGACCTCGGCTAGCGGCGCCTTCACCGACGCTGCCGGCTCCGGCGCAACTACCGGACCGATCCCGCGCTTCATCCCGGCGCCCGCGGCCACCACTCCGTTTGTCAATATCAACATCTGCCAGACCGTCCTGCTGTGGCCGTACGTGACCACCGGCCAGACTGGCAATGGATTTGACACCGGCCTGGCGATCTCCAATACCACCACCGATCCGTTCGGCACCATCGCGCAGAACGGCATCTGCACCCTCGATTGGTACGGCGTGAACACGGTCTATGGCGGCACCACGACCACCCCGACCGCCACTCTCACGACGACCACCGGAACGGTTGCCAGCGGCACCACCTGGGTTGGGCTTTCGTCCATGCTCCAGGCTGTTCCGTCCGGCAATTCCTGGACCGGCTATGTGATCGGCGTCTGCAACTTCCAGGGCGCGCA
>CAYRWE010000245.1:0-7786 GCA_964427655.1 uncultured Solibacteraceae bacterium
CGATGATGCGGATCACTCCGCAGCAGGTTTCCGAGCGCCTGCTCCCGGCGGTCATCAATACGGAAATGGCGGACCGCATCGGCCAGATGGAAACGGAGATCCTCAGCCGCGGCAGTCTGGCGCAGATCATTCAGAAGCCGGCGCTCAACCTGTACGAGCGGCGGCGCCAGCGCGAGCCGATGGAAGACATTATCCAGGACATGCGCACCAAGTACATCCGCATCCAGGTCCTGGCCGATCCCACCGGGCAAAGCGAGCGTCGCTATGCTTCGGCCTTCTCGATCCAGTTCTCTTATAGCGACCGCCTCAAGGCTCAGGCCGTGGTAAACGAGTTGGTGGCCCGCTTCCTCGATCAGAACGTGAACGTGCAGCGTAACAAGGCCGTGCTGACCGAGAACTTCCTGGACGACGAGCAAAAAGGCGCCAAGGAGAAGCTCGATAAGCTGGAGACAGCCATCACGCACTTCCGCATCGAGAACCAGGGGAAGCTCCCCGAGCAGTTGCAGTCCAACATGACGGGGGTGACGAACCTGCAAATGCAGTTATCCGCGCTGGAGGATGCCTTGGGCCGCGACCAGCAGAACAAGCTGATCCTGGAGGCGCGCTTGCAGACCCTCAGGAACAGCCAGAACTTCGTGGCCGCCAATCTGGAAGATACGGTTATCGGGCAGGCGGTGAAGGACCAGCGCCTGATCGATCTGAACAACCGGATCACCGAAGCCAAATCCCAGTTGGCCGGGCTGCTGCAAATCTACCGGCCGGACTATCCGGATATCAAGCAGGCGCAGGCGCGCATCGCGAGCCTCGAGAAGGAGCGCGACGATACCGAGAGGCAGGAGGTTGAAAAAGGGGCGACCGTGAAGAAGGTGGTCAACCCGCAAATGCAGAAGAGCCTGGAGGATCTCAAGAACGAGCAGGCCCAGGTGCAGGCGCAGATCGCCGCCAGCCAGGCCGAAATCGAGGCCAAGACCCGGCGCCACGCGGAGCTGACCAAGAGCCTGTCCTCTTACCAGTCCCGCATCGAAGGCAGCGCCGCCAACCAGCAGCAGTACGAGGCCTTGATACGCGACTACCAGCTCGCCAAGACCGAGTATGAAGAGATGAGCCGGCGCATGGAAGCCTCCGCCACGGCGCGCAACCTCGAGGAGCACAAGGCCGGCGAGAACCTCGAAGTGCTCGATCCGGCTTCCTTGCCCGAGCAGCCGTCCGAGCCCAACCGCTGGGCCATAGCGGGCATTGGCACGGCCATCGGCTTGTTCGCGGGCGTGCTCCTGGCGGGTGCACGGGAGGCCAAGGATACCTCCCTGAAGAACCTGAAGGACGTGCGCGCCTACACCAATCTGCCAGTGCTGAGCAGCATTCCGCTGCTCGAGAACGCATTATTGGTGCGCCGCAAGCGGCGGCTGTTCTGGCTGGCGTGGTCGAGCGCAATCATCGCCGGCACCATGGCCATGAGCGGTTCTATGTATTACTACTTTTTCGGCCGCACCTAGGCGAGCGAAGCGGAAGAGGAAATCCGATGAGTCGAGTATACGATGCGTTGCGGCGGGCGGAGGGCGACGGCATTATGCCCCCGGAGCCCCCGGAAATCGCGGCGGAAGGGCAGCCGGAGGAGTATCCGTACAGCTCGATCCGTGGCTCCACGGCCGTGGGCACCGTGCCGGCCCGCCGGAACATTCACCCGGGGCTTTTGAAAGACGTGGCGGTGGTGCCGTTCCAGCGCGCGCCCGAATCGCACCTGCTGGACTTGAGCGCCTCGCACGAAACGCCCGCCGAGGAATTTCGCACGCTGCGTACGCGGCTGAACCACGTGCAGACGCTGCAAACCTTGCACACCATCGTGGTGACCAGCCCATCGCCGGCCGAGGGCAAGACGTTCACCGCCGTCAATCTGGCCCTGGCCGAAGCCCAACTGGCGGAAAGCTCCGTGCTGCTGGCCGATTTCGACCTGCGCCGCCCCATCGTCCACAACCTGTTTCAGGTGGAGCGTGCCCCCGGACTTTCCGATTACCTGACCGGGCAGTGCACCTTCCCGCAGGCCCTGCGCCATATCGAAGGCATGAACCTGTATCTGTTGCCGGCCGGCACCGCCGTGAAAAACCCGCTGGAACTGCTGAACATGCGGCAAGCCAGGTCCCTGTTCGAAGAACTGCCGCACACCTTCAACTGGTCCATCTTCGATACGCCGCCGCTGCTGTTTTCGGCCGATGCCAACCTGCTCGCCACGCTGGCCGATGGCACCATCCTGGTGGTCAAGATCGCCTCCACCACTTTCGACAGCGTGACGCGCGCGATGCAGTCGCTCTGCGAAAATAACGTGCTGGGCATCGTTGCCAACGGCGCGCGCGCCTCGGAGCTGTACAGCAAGTACACCTACTACTACTCCAAGACCGAATAGGGTCTGAAAGACAGACGCCCTCGATCCGCCGCTCCCGCGCCCGCCGCGCGTTTCCCCACCTCCGCCGCATTGTGGAAAGCCACGCATTGGGCGGGCAACTGCACTCGACGTTAGGCGCAACGGCGATCGTCATCCCGGGCCGTTGTGGGGGTGAGCTTATGAATACGAAACTCGCGATTGTCCCTTTCTCTATTGGTCTTTCGGTCTTAGGCCTGGCCGGTTGCGCTTCCAACCGCGCACCGGACGTCTCCGGCAACATTCGTAATTCGCTGAAGCAGGCTGGGCTGAACTCGGTTACAGTGACCGACGACCGCAATAAAGGCGTGGTCACGCTCGCGGGCAATGTCAAGCTGGACGCCGACAAGGCCCGCGCGGAGCAGATCGCACAGCCCTTGGCCGCCGGACAAGTGGTGGCGGATGAGATTGCCGTGCTGCCGAATGGCAACGCCTCCACCGCCAAAACCGTGAATGCGGACCTGGATAAAGGTATTGAAGCCAATCCGGATGCGGCGCTGACCGAGGCCCATCTCAAAGGCGTCAGCCACAGCACCAGGAACGGCGTAGTGACCTTGAAGGGCGACCTGCCCACGCCCGACCAACGGTCCAAGGCCGAACAAATCGCGACCGGCGTACCGAACGTGGAGCAGGTGGTGAACGAGATCGACGTCAAGAATCAGCGCGCGACCACCTCGTACTCGTACGCCGAACGGTCGAAATAAGAGATGCCTCGCGCTCCCTTTGGGCGTCTATTGCGGCTCGCGCAAGCGGTTCGAGCGGAGCCGCCGGAGAGCGTCGCTCTGAGACGCGGGTTGCGTGGGGGACAGTACGATCAGGAAACCATCCGAGCTGCCCCCGCCGTAGCCGAATTGCGAGGCGTTGGCGGAACTCGGCAAGCCTACGCTGCCATAGCCGCTTACGTACATAGTGCCGTCCGTGCCCACGCTAAATGCCAAACCCACGTAGATCTCATTGACCCCGAAATAGGTGCCGAACTTGATCCCCGCGCTGCCCGCCACGCCGGGGGTGATTTCGGAGATGAACAGATCGACGCCCTGGCCCCAGGCAGGCTGGGGCGCATCGGAGGTAACCGGGAAATCGGGCGAGAGCGTATACCCCGTCACGTACAGGTTGCCGGCGGAATCGGTGGCGACGCCATAGCCCACATCGCCCTGCGAGCCGCCCAGGTAAGTGGAGTAAATCAGAAACGGCCCGTTGCCCGTGGCGTTGACCACCGCAACGTAAGCGTCTCCGTTGCCGGCCAGCTTGGGTTGCGCGGCGTCGGGGGTTACCGGAAAATTCGGCGAGAGCGTGTATCCCGTCAGCACCAGATTGCCCTGGGCGTTCATCACCATACCGCGAACCTGATCGGCATCCGAACCGCCGAAATAGGTGTCCCACACGAGCGATGGAGTCTGATACTGCGTGAAATCCATGGCCCCCACGACGATGTCGCTGACCCCCTGCAAGCTGGATTGGTACTGGTTGCCCGCGGCCGGAAAGAGCGTCGAATCGGTATCGATAGCGAAATACACCAGCCCCTTCGCATCCACCGCGATGGCCCGCCCGACGTCGGTCAACTCGCCGCCCAGGTAAGTGGCGTAATTCAGCACGCCGGCGTTGGGATCGATCTGCGCCAGAACCGCATCTTGCGAGCCATAGAGCACCGCGGCGTAGGCGCTGGCGGTGGTCGGAAAGTCGCTGGCCTGGGTGGTGCCGATTACGTCGATGAACCCGCTGGGGTCCGCGGCGATCCCGTTAAGCGTGGTTGCAGCGATACCGCTGCTACTCCCCAGATACGTCCCGTACCACAGGCCGGCGGCTCCCGACTGCGTGGGGTCGACCTTCAGAACGAATCCGACAGTCGCGGCTGCCGTGTTGGTGGATTGAATGTTGATGCCAGCCAACGGGAAGTCCACGGAGGTGGTGCTTCCGGCCAGGTATGCGTAGCCACCCGAGTCCACATCGATGGCCATAGCGGTGTCGACGTTGCTGCCTCCAAAATAGCTGAGATAGGTCAGCGGGAAGCTGGACTGGGTGGTGTCCACGATCGCCAGGAAGGTGTTCGCCGAGCCGTTATTGACGTTGTTGTAGTAGTTGCCCACGGCGGTCTGGGCGCTCGAATCGGTCGTGCCGAAGAGGTAGAGTTGGCCTTTCGGACCCATCTTCATGGCGGCTATCTGATCGACGCCGGGGCCGCCGAAGTAGGTGCAATACTCGACCGTCGGATCGATCACCAGGGGCCTCGTGGGGTCGTATCGGCCCACCCGCAACCCTACTTTGTGGCCCGCCAGCAACGTGTAGCGGCCGGCCACCTCGCGGCGGCCGGAGCCATCCGGCGACTCTTGATATACGAGCGGTTTCTTTTCCAGAATGCGCTGCCCGCCGGTCTCGATGGCCAGGTCGCCTTCGGGGGTCAGTTGCAGGCGCCCCGCTCCGTTCACCTTGAATTGTACGGCGCGCGGATCGGCCCCCGGCGCCACCACGAAGTCATACTCCAGCTCGCCCCGATTGCCGTAGTAAACCACGTCGATCCCCGGATACACGCCGCGGGAGCGCACGCGCGCGTAGTTGGCAATCCCCATATGCCAGTTTTCGCGATGGCCTATGAAGTAGCCGGTACGAGTGGGCAGCGGGTCGAGCGGCTCCGACGGCGCAGCGGCGTTCGAGCCGGCCAGGCCGATATCGATGCGGTGCTTGCCGGGCAGAATCAGCGACGCGCCACGGCCGCCCAACAGCAGCGTATACCCGCCGGCATGCGCGGCAAAGCGAATGGCGGGGTCCCACTGTCCCTGGTTCGCTTCGAAGCGCAGGGGCAGGCGATTGAGGGTCGCCTGGGCCCGCGACAGGCCCGGATCGGGAGCTGCCGCCATGAGTCCGGCTGAAAAAAGGCCGGCGACGAGAACACAATGAGACAGACGGGGCATATTCTAATCGACTCAAAACATTCCGTGAAACCTTATTAGAACATGCCTTGGGGGCGTCGAAAACTGGGCCGCGCCTTCACAGGCGTGAAAGGCCTACCCGCGTCCCCGGCTGCCTGCCGGCGGCCCTGGTCGCACTTGCCGCCCGCGCGCCGCGTTACAGTAGAGCCGATGCGATATCTAGCGCCGCTCCTGGTGGCCGCACTGGCTCTTGTGTGGGCCGCCGATTTGCCGCTCATCCAACCCAGGGACCTGGCTGCCGAAATGCGCGCTAAAGGCCCGGTGCCGATGGTGATCCACGTCGGATTCAATGTGCTCTACCGAGGCAAGCATATTCCGGGCTCCATCTATGCCGGTCCGGGAAGCCGGCCCGAAGGCCTGGAAGCGTTGCGCACGGTGGTCGGGAGGCTGCCGCGCGACCGCGAGATCGTGCTCTACTGCGGCTGCTGCCCCTGGGACCACTGTCCCAATGTGAAGCCCGCCATGGAGTTGCTGCGCACGATGGGCTTCACGCACGCCAAAGTCATGTTCGTGCCTACCAACTTCAAGGCCGATTGGATCGATCGCGGCTTCCCGGTCGAAGAGGGCCAGGCCGCGCGCTGAGCCGGGCGGCCTACTGCACCGCTTTACTGCACCCGGCCCCGCGCATCCACGTTCCACACTTCCTCCACCTGCTCGCCGCACAGGCCGTAGACCCGCTCGTGCAGGTTCATGGCGGTGCACACGTGGTTGGGGATCACGCGTACGCGGTCGCCCACTTGGAACTTGCGGTCTGCGTGAGTCACATCGATGAAGCCGTGCTCCTCGTTCATTTTGTGAAAGCGCGCCGCGGGCGCTTCCACCACGTGCCCGAAGCTCTCCTCGGAGGAGTTCGCCTGCCGGTCCGAAGAGAACGTCTTCGATCCCCCGTCGATCACGATCTGGCCCGCCACGGCCGTCGAGATCACCGTGGCCAGAATGGCGGCGGCGCAATCCTCCAGGCGGCAAGCGCCCACGCGCACCGTATTGAAATCGTTGAAGACGTACGTGCCCGGGCGGATTTCGTTAAGCCCCGCGATTTCGTGCGAGTGGAATAGCGTGGGAGTGGAGCCACCGCTCACAATTTTCACCTGGATGCCGGCGCGGCGGAACGTGTCCACAATCGACCCCACCAGCTCCGAAAGCTGCTCCAACGCGCGCCGTCCGGCTTCGTCGAGATTCCGGATGTGGCCGGGATAGAACGCAATGCCCTCGAACACCAGGCTGTGGAACATTTGAATGCATTCGGCCAAATCCACGAGCGGCTTGCCCGGCGGCACGCCCACGCGGCCCAGGCCCACATCGGTCTCGGCCAAGACTCCGATTTTCACCTTGGCCGCTGCCGCCGCCTCCGCCAGCTCCCCGGCCGCCGCGACGCTATCGAGCGCCACGGTCACGCGCGTGCGGCGCGCCACCGCCATGAGCCGCTCGAGCTTGGCGCGGCCCACGATGGGGAACGCCACCAGCATCTCCTCCGGTTCGGCCCGCAGCATCGTTTCGGCCTCGCCGGTTTTCGCCACCGTCAGGCCGGCCGCGCCCAGCTCGAGCTGGCGGCGCGCCAGGCGAATGGACTTGTGGGTCTTGGTATGCGGGCGGAGCCGCAACCCGTGCTCGCGCGCGTAATCCGCTACCCGGCCGAGATTCCGTTCCATAATGTCCAGATCCACGAGGATCGCGGGAGTCTCCACCTCGGAAATGTGCATGTATTCAGCATATTTGAACGAGCGCCCGCCGGCGCCCCAGCGAGCCCGCATGAGGCAGGTGGGGCATGCTTTAGCTTGCCGAGAAGAGGCCCAAAAAAGCTCAACGCGAGACGCTGAGGAGCGGAGGAGCGCGGAGAAGCAAAATCAACACCTGAGATCCCGGAGGAAGCGGAGGTCCTGAGGGCTGGCGCCCAGCGGGCCCGGATGGTATTTGCGGCGGCCGCCCCTTAATCCAGTTTATAAATCGTGAGTCCGGACAACAGCTTGGGATAAAAATCGGTCGATTTCTGCGGCATCACGCCGCCACCGAAGGAGGTCTCGGCGACCTGCTCCACCGATACCGGCTTCAGCAGGAAAGCGATCTGCGCGGTCCCCTGGCGCGCCTCCGCCACGGCCGCCTCGAGACCGCGCACGTAACGCAGGTGCTTCTCGTGGCGCACGGCCTCTTCGCCGATTCCCAGCGCGCGCCCCAGTAAGCGCTCGTGCAGAATGCGCACATCCAGTTCGCCGCGCGGGCCGCGGTACTCCAGCCGGAAGAGCCGGTTGCCGATGGCTACGCCGATCGCCGTGTGGTCCGCGCGCTCCGTCCAGGCGCGCGTGAGAGCGTCCAGAGAAGCGATCTCTTCGATTTCGAATTCGCCCGCCGCCGCGCGCAGGAATCCATCCGGAAGTGTATCCGCCGGAAGGCCGCCGACCAGGCGGTGTGTGGCCAGAATTTTCAGACCAGCATGGCTCATGCTTACGAA
>CAYRWE010000246.1:0-7778 GCA_964427655.1 uncultured Solibacteraceae bacterium
CAGCAATTGCGCCTTGGTGATTTCGGTGATCATCCAGGCCAGTTTTTCCTGCACGAGCTGGTGCGAGGCGATGGGCCGCCCGGAGAACTGCTTGCGCAGAATGGCGTACTGGCGCGCCGTTTCATAGCAATCCATGGCCGCGCCGATGACGCCCCAGCCGATGCCAAAGCGCGCCTGCGAGAGGCACGTAAGGGCCGCCTTGAGGCCGCGCGCTCCAGGAAGCCGCTGGCTTTCCGGGATGCGGCAATCGGCGAACGACAGGCTGGAGGTCACCGAGGCCCGCATGGACCACTTGCCGTGGATATCGCTGGTGGAATAGCCCGGCGTGCCGCGCTCCACCAGGAACCCGGCGAAGCCCTCCGGAATGCGCGCCCAAACTACGGCCACATCGGCGATGCCGCCATTGGTGATCCAGGTCTTTTCGCCATTGAGCACCCAGGTATCGCCGTCGCGCCGCGCGGTGGTGCGCATGCCGCCGGGGTTCGAGCCGAAATCCGGCTCGGTCAGCCCGAAACAGCCGACCGCCTGCCCGGAAGCCAGCCGCGGCAGCCATTTCTGCTTCTGCTCTTCGGAGCCATAGGCGTGGATGGGAAACATGACCAGGGCGCCCTGCACGGAGACGAAGCTGCGGATGCCGGAATCGGCGCGCTCCAACTCCTGCATGACGAGGCCGTACTCGACGTGGCTCATCCCCGCACAGCCGTAGCCTTCCAGGTTGGCGCCCAGAAAGCCCAGTTCGGCCATTTCGGGGACCAGTTCGGCGGGGAAACGCGCCTCGCGGTAGCAATCGCGAATCAGGGGCAGAACGCGCTCCTCGGCGAAGCGCCGGGCGGTCTGCCGCACCATCAGCTCTTCAGCGTCGAACAGCCCATCGACGCAGAAATAGTCCACGCCTCGAAACGCCATGTTGTGTATTTAATTATTTGAACACAAAACGGGACGAGGACTGGGCACCGGGGCCTCTACTGTAAAGTTGGATCGGAGCTTGCCTCCGCCCGCAGGCCAAGGAAGGCAGTGAGACCTTCATCGAGGGCGGCGATCTCCTCAAGCATAAGCTCACCGAAGACACGCCGCACCCTCCGCTTGTCAATCGATCGCAGATGGTCTACCAGCGCAAGCGACCTGCGCGCGAGGCCGCTTCGGCCGGGTGCCAGCGATGGATAGAGCAGCCCCTCGCCGGCGGCTCCCGTTATCGGTACGACACATACCAGCGGGAAGTGCTGGTCGCCGATAACGTCGGGATCGCTTACCACCACGCAAGGCCGGACACCCCGCTGCTCGTGGCCAAGTGTGGGGTCGAGATCGACGACCACGACCGTGCCGCGGCCGAGCCTCACTCGCGCCCCTCCACCCAACCCTCGCCGGGAACCCACCGAACCGGCTTGCCGGCGCTATTGTCGACGAGAGCGGCGGTGTCCTCCTCGGGCAAGCTGCGGCTCCATTCCTCAAGCCCCTGCTCGGCGAGAGCTGCACTTTCGGGGTGGGGATTTTGCAGGGACAGGCGAAGCTCCGCCCGTCGGCGCCTCTCGATTTCGCGCCGTACGGCTTCCGCGACGAACTTGCTGCGGTTCTTCTCCCGCCTGTCGATGTCCTTGACTAGCTCGTTCGGAAGAGTGACTGTCACACGCTCGACGCCGGGCATTTCATACCTCAAGTATGATCATACCACTATCGACCAGTACGGCATGTGTAAGACCGGCCCCTTCAGTTGCGGCGCCTGAGATGATATGGGAAGTGGAAAGAATCGAGTTTCAAAAGAGCCTGCGATTGGGGCTGGGCCGCGCAATTATCTACGCCCAGGGTCACGATCTGCGCGAATTCCGCAACCTGATCCTGGACGCTTGTCTGCACTGCTACTCCTACGACGTCCAAATCGAGGGCACCCGCGCATCGTATATGTACGACCTTGTCGGCTGCCTTCCTGACAAGGACTTCTACTACGACGCAGTGCTGAAATCGTTGCCGGGAAGCGGTGACGACGTGGATGCGGTCCAGCGATTTCACCTCGCCGCGTGCCTGGCGTTTGATGGCAGCGATGAATCAAGGCAGGCGATGTATGAGAGCTACGTTCCGGGGCCGGACACGGGCGAGCAGATCGGTATTGATTTCCTCAAGCTGGATGGGATCAAGGGCCTTCTTTTCGTGGCAGAAAAGATCGGTGCTTTGCTCTCGGGGAGGCCAGACGAGGTCGATGTCGGCTGGTTGATTGATAGGAGCCTGGAAATCTGCGGCGAGCCGGAAACCTGGGACGCCCTGCGGGAAGCCGGAGGGACGAATCCAGACGTTGAGAGGTACAGGCGAGCGGCTGTCGCGATGGTCGAACGATGGACCGGCGAACCGGCTCAACGGCCGGACTTCACTTTACTCCGCTACGAGCAATTATCGGGTGAATTGATGGCGAGGAAGCGCTACTTGCTCCCGAAATGGGGCGAGCGGGCGAGCGACGAAGAATTGGAAAAGGCGGCGAGAGGGCTGATTGCGGCGACGGACCCAAAGCAACAGTTCGCGCATTTGAGGATCTTTGCGCAAAGGTGTTTTCCATGCGATGTGCATACGCTCCTGGATCTTGTGGGCGTTGAGCAGGATCGGGTAGGGTGGGCTGCGGTCAAGGCGCTAGCGAACGTGGGTGACCCAGCGGTCAGGGACCTCGCATTTCGGCTCGTCGAGGGGCGGGCCAAATGGCGCGGTGAAGCGATTGCCCTCTTGGCGAGGAGCTATGAGGAAGGCGATCATAAAATTATTTTGGGCTGGTTTCAGGAGGAAGAAGATCCTGAAGCGCTGCACTCTATGGGCATGGAACTGATCGATTTCTGGGAAGCCCATCCAGACGACTCGACCCAGGTCTCGATGTTGCGTTCCCTATACGAGCGGGGTCCTTGCTCGTTTTGCCGCGAGGGTGCCGTCAACCGTCTGTTAGAACGCGGCGCACTCCCGGACGAATTGCGCGCGGAGTGCACCTGGGATGCGAATGACGACATTCGCTCCTTGGTCAACGAAACCGGTGAGGCCCTTCCAGATCGATAGCGAGCGGGCCGCAACGGCGGCCCGCCCCATTTTAACGACTACGGATACAACCCGCGAATCTTGTTGGCTTCCGCCACCCGTCCCACGCCCAGCATATTGGCCGCCAGGCGCATGCTCACCTTGCGGTCCAGGTGGATCTTGAGCACGTCGTTGAAGGCGCGCGTCATGACCCGCTCCAGCCGGGAATTCACGTCCTGCTCGTCCCAGAAGAGATGGTTTTCGTCCTGCACCCACTCGAAATAGGAGACTGTCACTCCGCCGGCATTGCAGAGAATGTCGGGGATGAGGAAGACCCCCTTCTGGTCGAGGATGCGGTCGGCTTCGGGGGTCACCGGTCCGTTGGCCGCCTCGGCAATGACGCGGGCGCGCACGGCGTGGGCGTTCTCCTCGGTGATGGCGTTCTCCAGGGCCGCCGGGACGAGGATCTCGCAATCCAGCAGCAGCAGCGCTTCGTGCGGGATAACCTCGGCATCCGGGAAGCCGCGCAGGGAGCCGGTACGCTCCTTGTGGGCTATGAGCTTGGGAATGTCGAGGCCTTTGCGGTTGTAGACGGCCGTCGTGGAATCGCTGGCGGCTATGACCATGGCTTCGGCGGCGTGAAACAGGTTGGCGGCAATCGATCCGGCGTTGCCGAATCCCTGCACCGCCACGCGCGCGCCCTTTACCGGGATTCCCAGGTGCTGGCAACTGCTTAGCACGGTGTAGTAGCAGCCCCGGCCGGTGGCCTCATTGCGGCCCAGCGATCCGCCCAGGCTGATGGGTTTGCCGGTGACCACGCCCATCACCGGGTAACCTTTATTCATGCTGAAGGTGTCCATGATCCACGCCATGATCTGCGGGGTGGTGTAGACATCCGGCGCGGGGATGTCCTTTTCCGGGCCGATCAGCGGCACGATCGAGGTGGCATAGCGCCGCGTAAGCCGCTCCAACTCGCCCATGGATAGCCGCTTGGGGTTGCAGGTCACCCCGCCCTTAGCGCCGCCAAAGGGGATGTTGACCACGGCGCACTTCCAGGTCATCCAGGTGGCCAGAGCCTTGACTTCATCCAGGGTGACGTTGGGATGGAAGCGGATGCCGCCCTTAGCGGGGCCGCGCGTGGTGCTGTGCTGCACGCGGTAGCCTTCGAAGCGGACGATCTTTCCGGTGTCCATGCGGACCGGCACACTCACCTGGAGGATGCGCTCCGGATATTTGATCATCGCCCGGATGTTTTCATCGAGATCCAGCGCGTTGGCCGCCAGATCGAAGTTTTCGAGCGCGACTTCGTAGGGATTCTTGAAAATCGTTTCGGTTGCGGCTGCTAACATGGCAAACCTCTTTCGGGACGATCAGACCCGATTTACATGGTCTACTCCCAGTGGAATAATAGATCGGGTTCAGCACCACGTCAATGGGGTGCACAAAGGCAATTGTGACGTTCCGGCCTCAACAGAGTGACGAATTATCCGGCAGCTCCGCTCAGGGCCGTTCCGCAACCTGTCGCTGCTTGGAACGACCATTCAGACCCTAAACACTTGTATTTAAGGTCGCTCCTGGCTGAAACTATACAGAAATGGGGATCAATCTAGGTCTGGACATCGGGGCCATCAGTCTCAAGCTGGCAGCGTTGGGGAAACCGGGGGATCGGCCCATCCTTGAAAGCCTCTGCGCGGCCCATCCCGAGTTCCAGATGAAGGAGCTGGGCGGCCGCCCGCTGGTGCTGTCCGAGTACCGGCGCATCTCGGGCAGCCCCATCCAATCCACCTACGACCTCCTGCGCGACTTCTACGAAACCATCCCCGAGGACCGCGTGGAAGGCATACGCGTCACCGGTTCGGGCAGCCGCACCATCGCCAAAGTGCTGGGGCTGTTCTTCGAGAACGAATTCAAGGCTATCGCGCGCATGATCGGCACGTGCTACCCGCAGGTTCGCACGATCTTCGAGATCGGCGGGGAAAGCTCCAAATACATTCGCCTTGAGGGCACCAGCATCATAGATTATGACCGTTCGGGCGAGTGTGCGGCGGGCACCGGCTCGTTCCTCGACCAGCAGGCGCTGCGCATGAAGTATTCGGTGGAGGAAGTCGGGCAGGTGGTATGCACGGCCAGTTGCGCGGCGCGCATCGCTGGGCGCTGCTCGGTGTTCGCCAAGAGCGACATGATCCACGCGCAGCAGAAGGGCTATTCGCCGGCGGAGATCCTGCGCGGGCTGTGCGATGCCGTGGCACGCAATTTCAAGGGATCAATCGTCAAGGGGCGGCCGGTGGAAGCTCCCGTGGCGCTGATCGGTGCGGTTTCGCAGAACGCGGGCGTCACAGGGGCGCTGCGCGAGGCCTTCTCGCTGGCCGAGAAGGATCTGTTCGTGCCGGCGGAGTTCGCCTGGTGCGGAGCCATCGGCGCCGCCATTCTGGAGGCCGAGGAGCCGCGCAAGCGCTCGATCCTCGAAATTCACCGCCTGCGCCAGCACGATTCCGAGGATAAGGCCCCCGATACCACTCCGCTCTCCTCCGAGAATGTGGTGCAGTTGCGCGACCGCGTGGGAACCTATGTAGCGCCGCCCGATGGCCGGCCCATCCTGGCCTACCTGGGCCTGGATATCGGCTCGGTTTCGACAAATGTCGTCGTAATCGACGAATTCGGCGCGGTGATTCATGATGTGTACCTGCGGACCTCGGGGCGGCCCATCGAGGCGGTGCAGGAGGGTCTGGCTGAAGTGGAGCGGCTGTGGGGTAGCCGGCTGGAGATTCGCGGTGTGGGCACCACCGGCTCGGGGCGCGAGCTGATCGCCGAGTTCGTGGGCGCCGATTCGGTCAACGACGAGATTACGGCGCACAAGACCGGCGCGCTGCACATCAGCGCCACGCTGGGCGGCGAGCCGGTGGATACGATCTTCGAAATCGGCGGCCAGGATTCCAAGTTCATCTCCATTGAAAAGGGCGTGGTGGTGGATTTCGCCATGAACGAAGCCTGCGCGGCCGGCACAGGCTCCTTCCTGGAGGAGCAGGCCGAGAAGCTGGGCATCAGCATCAAGGGCGAGTTCGCGCAACTGGCGCTGGCGGCGCCCAATCCCACGCGCCTGGGCGAGCGCTGCACGGTGTTCATGGAGCGCGACGTCACAGGCTGGCTGCACAAGGGCGAGACCGTCCCCAGCCTGGTGGCCGGGCTGGCGTACTCGATTGCGCTCAATTACCTGAACCGCGTGGTGCGCGGTCGGCGCATCGGCAATGTCATTTATTTCCAGGGCGGTACGGCTTACAACGACGCGGTGACCGCGGCCTTCGCCAGCCTGCTGGGCAAGAAAATCACGGTGCCGCCGTATAACGGCGTGATGGGGGCCATTGGGATGGCGCTGATCGCGCGCCAGTGGCACCAGGCCACCGGTGGCCAGACGCGATTCCGCGGCTACGACTTACACAAGCTGAGTCTCACGACGCGCGATTTCGTCTGCAAGGCCTGCACGAACCTCTGCGACATGAAGGAGTTCGTGATCGAGGGCAGCCGCAGCTACTGGGGCGATAAGTGCTCGGACAAGTTCCGCAAGCCCTCCGCCACGGGGCGCAAGCCGGTGATCGAGGACCTGTTCGCCTATCGCGAGCAGTTGCTCGAAAAGCTGCCCAACGGCTCGGGAGGCGCATTCCGCGTGGGACTGCCGCGGGCCATGACCATGCTCGACCAGTTGCCGTTCTGGCGGCGCTACTTCGCCGAACTGGACATCCCGACGGTGCTTTCGCCGGTGACCGATCCGCGCATTTCGGCCGCGGGAATCGAGATGGCGGTGGCGCAGCCGTGCTATCCGGTGCAGGTGGCGCACGGGCACGTGCAGGCGCTGGCGCAGGCCGGCGTGGATTACATTCTGGTGCCCAACCTGGCGGACGCCGAGGGAGCCGAATCTTCGCCCTCGCACTACTGCCCGTGGAACCAGACGCTGCCGTGGGTGCTGCGGAGCGCGCCGCCGCTGGAGGCCGAGAAGCACAAGTTCCTGATCCCCACGCTGCATTTCAAGCTGGGGCCGTCGCAGGTGAAGACGGCGTTGGCGGAGACCATGCGGCGCATCGGCGTGACACGGCGGGCGAGCGACCGCGCGGTGGACGCGGCCTATGCCGAACAGCGCGGCTTCCAGGAGAAGCTGCTCGAAGCCGGACGGCGCGCCCTCGACGTTCTGGAGCGCACCGGCGAGCCGGGCCTGGTGCTGGTGGGCCGCAGCTACAATATTTACGACCGAGGGGTGAACTGCGACATCCCGCGCAAGCTGCGGCACCGCTACGGCGCCAACGTGATTCCGCTGGATTTCCTGGTAACCGGCCGGGAACCCATCGCGGACCTGCACTCCAACATGTTCTGGATCTCGGGCCGCAAGATTCTGGAAGCGGCGCGGATGGCCTCCGGGCGCGCCAACCTGCACGTGGTCTATATCACCAATTTCAAATGCGGGCCCGATTCCTACATCAAGCATTTCGCCCGCGAAGCCGCCGGAGCGCCGCTGCTGATCCTGCAATTCGATGGGCACGGCAACGACGCCGGTTACATGACGCGCTGCGAAGCGTATCTCGATAGTAAAGGGATCCTCAGATGTTACCAGGCTCCGGCGGAACAGCCGACCATCCATTAAGGGGCAAACGCATTTACATTCCGCCGATGGCGTACGGCAGCGCGCGCGCCTTCGCCGCGGCTTTTCGCGCCATAGGGCTGGAGGCCGAGCCCACGCCGCCCTCCGACGAGCGCACGCGCGAGCTGGGAGCGCGCTACACCTCGGGCGACGAATGCTATCCGGCCAA
>CAYRWE010000247.1:0-6582 GCA_964427655.1 uncultured Solibacteraceae bacterium
TGTCCGAAGCACATGAACGACGCGGTCTACGCGCTGCAACGCGAGCGCGACCGCTATGCCAGGCGCCTGGCCACGATCACCGGCGCGCTGAAGGAAATTCAGGAGGACTGCCATGCGTGAGGAGATAATCTACGGATCGATCACCGCCGGCGCGCTGGGCGTGTTTGTGGCCCTGCTACTGGCCTCGCTGGTCTGGGGAACGTGCCTCTGACTTTTGCCGGTGTCAGCCGGCATGGATGAAACGCGAGAGGAGGCCGCGCGCAAACGGCCTCCCCTCCACAACCGACAACTGAGAAAGGAACCAGATGTCATCTCAAAGTATAGTCTTCAGACCGGCGGTGAAGTACGACGCCAAAGGCCGCGTGGCGCTCATCGGGCCTGGCGGCAGCGGCAAGTCGCTGACCGCCCTCAAACTGGGCCGGCTGCTGGCCGGCCCGAACGGCAAGATCGCCGCCATCGACACAGAGCACGGCAGCTTGTCGAAGTACGCAGATCTGTTCAAGTTCGACGTGATCGAACTGTCCAGCTACAGCGCCGAGAATTTTCTCAACTCCCTGCACGCCGCGGAGGCCGCCGGCTACGCGGTCTTCTGCGTGGACTCGCTCAGCCACTTCTGGATGGGCAAGGACGGCGCGCTGGAGTTTGTCGACGAGAAGAAAGCGCGCGCGCGCGACCAGATGGAAGGCTGGAAGGAGTGGCGGCCGCACGAGCGCGAGATGATCGACGCCATGATCGCATCGCCCTGCCACATCATCGCGACGATGCGGACCAAAAACGAGTACCTCAACGAGGAGTACACCGACCAGACCGGCAAAAAGAAAACCCGGCGGATCAAGGTAGGCCTGGCTCCCGTGCAGCGCGACGGCCTGGAGTACGAGTTTGACCTGGTCGGTCTGATGGACGATAACAACAGCATGATTATCGACAAGACCCGCTGCTCGGCGTACGCCGGCAAAGTGCTAAAGAAACCCGGCGACAAAGAGTTCGCCGCGTTCGCGGACTGGCTGAAGGGCGAGGCGTTGCCCGCGCCAGTGGCACCTCCCGCGCCGGTAGCAGTAGCGCCCGCGCCGGCTGCCGGAGGAGGCGGCAGGAGCAACGGCGTCCCACACCCGCCGATCAGCATGCCGCCCCAGGCGGCGGCTGCCTCGGCCAGCGCGCCGGCGGCGGTGCAGGCGCTCTGGGCGCGCATGACGAATTGCGCGACCATCCACCAGGTCATCGTCGAGCTGCGCGACGGCCTGCTCGCCACGATCGACATGCACGGCGCCGACGAGTACGACCGCATCTTGGCGCACAATGGCGTAACCGAGCCGCGCGCCATCCGCAAGTTCGGCGTAGCGCGCGCGGTGGTACGCGAGCTTTGGGCCGCACTCCAGGATGCCAAGGCGCTGCAAGCCTTCGCGCCGGCAGACGACGACGAGATTCCGATGCAGCCGCCGGCCACGGCGGCGCAGGAAGGGAGGGCCGCGTAACATGGCAACGCTATCCCTGTACGGCGTGGTCGAGGAGCTGCAAGCGCTCCTCGACACGTACGAGATGTGCGAAACGGACCAGGCCAAAGCCGAGTGCTGGCAGCAGATCGAGCAGTACGTCCAACTCGAAATCAAGAAGGTGGACGGGATCGCCGGCTACCTCGGCCGCTGCGAGAATGAGGCCGCGTTCATGAAATCGGAGTCGCAGCGCCTGGCTGCTCTGGCCAAGGCCTGGTCCGCGCGCCAGGAGAGGCTGGAGCAATATTGCGCGCGCGTGATCGAAGGCCTCGGCCGCGACGCCAAGGGAAAGTGGAGGAAGCTGGAGGGCAAGCTGCACACGCTGGGCTTGCGGGAAGGCTCGCCCAGCGTCGAGATCACGGACGAGGCGGCGGTGCCGGCGGAGTACAAAACGCTGACCATCACGCTGCCGGCGACGGCGTGGGAGGCATTTACGCACGCGATGGTGTATACACCCACCATGGAGGCCGTCTTCGACGATCTGAAGTTGGCCATCACGAAGAGCGATTGCCAGGTCGCCAAGTGCGAGATTAAGAAGGCGATCAAGGGCGGGGCAACGGTCGACGGCGCCGACGTAACCATCGGCGAGCCGACGTTGACGCGGCGGTGAGCAAGGACCCGACCGCGCCGCTGCTGCCACTGGCGTACGAGACCGCAGTCAGCCACCGGGGCAAGCCGCTAGTCATCGAGTTGCACGCCGGCTACATGCACATCGAGCCGAAAGGCTCGCGCCACGGCTACGACGTGGCGTACCAGACCATCTACGAGCGCGCGGCGGCGGCCGCCGCGGAGCGGTCGCGCGCAGAACGCGCGATCGCCACTCGCCGGAGGCGGCGATGAAGGGAGATCCAAATGTCCACACTATTGGGGAGGCTTATCCTGTGGTGGTGGCGGCGCCAGCAACGCCGCCGCGACCGCCGGATCGCACGCCGGAACGCCAGCCGCCAAACCCGCTGGTGGCGTTGCTGGTAGTCGCGCTGCTCTGGCTGCTGGCCTGGGCAGCGCAGCCGCTGTCGGACGACCAGGCGCAGGCCTGCGAGGACGATCCGGCGTGCGAGATGGTCCTGCGATGAAAGAAGCCGATCTCGCCAGCCGCGCCAACGATGAGATCGCCCGGCTTGGCGATCGCTTCGAGGTCCCGCTGACACTGGGCCTCTATGCCGCTGTTTACGTGGCGGCGGAGCTTCGGACCGCCTTGCGGCCTCCTCGCAAGGCCGGCCCGAGCGCCAAGCTGGCTGGCAAGGTAATCGATCGAATTGCGGACGCGCTGGATGCTGCGGGCTATCATGCGCACGCGGAGATGGCGCGGGCTGGCGACGTCGGCTGCCTGCGCCTGGTCCGGAAGCCCGCAGCTCCCCACGCCTAGCTCTCCACACCTGAAGCTGCGATGCCACCAGGTTGCGCGCAAGTATACTTGCGCACTTGCTGCGAGTGCTCCAGGATCTGCCGTGCATGGTGATTGTCTCGGGGTACTGGTCCGAGTTGTACGCCACGGAGCTGGCCGGCTGGCACACGACCACCTTTCGCGCCATGACGCGCGGAGGCAAGCCGCGGACCGAATGGCTCTGGTATAACTTCGAGCCGCCGGCCGAGCTACACGACTATCGCTATTTGGGGAGTGGATTCCGGGAGCGCGAGCGAATCAAGCGCAAAAAGAAGCGCTGGGTGTCGCGCCTGGAGAGAATGCCGGAGTTGGAGCGCCAGGCGTTGCTGGCCGCAATCTCGACGGTCCAGCGATCGCTGGCATCGCCGTCCGATGCGAGTGGATCCAAAAACGGCGAGGGAGTACTCGGGCTATCCGAGCCGCGCGATGCGCGCCATTCTGCGGGCTTGGATCTTCCGCCGAACGGCGTCTCTGGCCTCGGCCACGCCGGGCAGCGGATTGGCGCCGCACCAGCGCAGCGTGGCATACAGCCAACGGTAGCCGACGCCGGAGGTAGGCTCCGGCGCGGGCATCCCGTGGATCACGGCAGCGAACAGCCACATGGCCACCGCGCCGGCGGCGGCCGGATGGGCCTGAATGAGTTGGATGAGTTGGATCATAAAGCAGCACGGTCCGCGAGGAGCGCGGGTAAGTCGAAGCCAGCGGGGCATTTGCCCGTGGGACCGATCCAGTCCTGGCCGTCTTCGGGGATGATAACGAAGCACTCGCCAGGCGCGACATAGTCGGGCAGGAATGCCGGCGTCGCGGGGTACTTCGCGCCCCATGTCGAGATGCCCAGGTTTCCTGCAGCATCGACGGAAATGATGTCGGTCATGTGGCCGTTGTCGGGGTCCGCTGGATTGGCAGCCAGGCCGCCCGGCGGCACAGCCCAGGATGTGACGCCATCCTGGAGGACTGCACTCGGGAGTTGCCAGCCTACAAAGTGCCCGCCAAACAACCAAGCGGAGATCTTGACCTCGATCGAGTTAAAGACATTCACGTTAGCCCAGCCACCGATTTTGTGCAGCAGGCCTCCGACCGTGATCCCCGTCGTCTGCCAGTACTGCAGCGCGACGTACGGATCGCAGCCGTTGTCGGTGGATGGATCGCCGTCCACGTAGCCGCCGATCGCCGAGTAGGCGGCGATGAATTCGTCGCGCGTTGGCACCAGCTTCACACCGCGCGTAAACCATGCCCAAAGCATCACCAGATGAAACATCGCGCTGATCACGCAGCATCCCAGGATGTCGTTCCAGAGCATGTTGGTCAGGCCGGGGAACCCGCTGTAATCGACGATCGCCGGCGCGCTCGGGAGCACGACGGCTTTGGCGTAGCGCGCGAACATGCAGCGCTTGTGCGGCGGCTCTGTGCTCTTCTTCTTTCCGGTCCTGAATGAAAACGGCATGATTATAATCCTCTTCTCTGGGTGATTTTGATCCGGCTACACGCTGTTGAAGTTGCGCGGCCTCGGGTCGCCGCGGAGGGGAATAAAGCTGTCGAAGATCCGCATCTCCAGCAGCCACTGCGGGCTGACCTGGGAGTACGGGACGCCGACCAGCAGGCCAACCGCCTCGAGGGCGGCTGCGACGAAAGCGGAGCACACCATGCGACGATTGTTCGGCTGACCCTCGCGCAGGATCTCCGGCTCGAGGAATTCCGCCAAGCCCAGGAAGTCATAGCCTACCTTGCCGACACACGCGTCGACGAACGGCGTGAGCCGGTCCCAGGACTGGAGCCGCACCTGCGGGCTGACGGTGGCCGCCGCCACCCGGGTGCCTGCCGGATATTGGGCCATCCGCAGTGCGAGCGGGTGCCGCTGGACGCCCGAGACGCCGGCGAGCACCGTGCTCTCTGCGATCCAGACGGTGCCGCCCGGCGCCACGGACTCCACGATCTGGACGTGGGAGGGCTGCCCGCGCCCGATCAGTTCGATCAGGCGCGAGAACAGACCGCTGCCCCAGTAGAAGATGATCGTGCCCGGCGCGAGCGGCGGCATGGATGCTACTTTCTCGCGGCGCGGCGCGCGGCGATCTTGGCCAGCGTCTTTTCTGCGGTCGCTCTCGCGCTATTGAGCTTGTGCCGCTGCCACCAGCTCAGCGAGAATTTATCCGCGGTCTTGGCGTTGGCCTTCAACGCCATGTTGCCGCTGCTCACGTCGCCGATGATCTTGGTTATCGCGCTGACTGCGGCGGTGATAGCATTCGCAACGGTCCCTGGAACCTCCGGAATGTCCAGCACAGCGGTGGTTCCCCAAATCCCGCTGATCACGACGGCTTTCTGCGCCGCCACGTCGGTGGAGTTAAGCTCCGCCACGGTCGAGACGATGTTGGTGTCAGCCTGCTGGCAGTAATTCTCGATGATCGCTTCGACCGGCGCAGGCACAAGGGCGCCCGCGAGGGGAAGTGCAACCTCGACGGCGTCGATGGCGCCGGACGCGATGTCGAGGTCCGTGACGATCTGAGACGTGCTGCAACCAACCGTCGTGAGACACGCGGCCAGCAGCAGAGTAGAGAGCGCGATCGATATCGCTGTTTTCATGGGATTTCTCCTTCTCGCGCGAGTCGGCGCGCGTCCGGTTGTGGAAATACTGTGATAATTTTGCCCTTGCGAACGAAGCCGTGCCAGCATCCGGAATTTATGCTCGGTGCCAGCGTGGTGGTGTCCGGAAACTCTCCATTACACTCCCACGCCTGGCCGGTTGCTTGCGGCTCCAGTGGCACTCGAATACGGCGTCCGCATTTGCCGCAGGGGCAGTCGAAAACCAGGACTCCGTTGGTTTTGAACGACGGATTAAGATCTGCCAGCTTCACTGCGTTTCGTCCGGCTTTCCGCCGGTCGAGTCGTTTCGGGCCAGCCAGCCGGCCAGGTCCGGCTCCTTCGTAGGATCTGCCGCCACGATGGCGAGATAGTGCGCCCGCGCTGCCAGCCAGAGACCGGCCAGCGCGGTGGCGGCAGGCGTGGCGTTGGCCCGCCCTGCGGTAATGGGTCCCAGGACGCCGTCCTGCTGCGACGCGGGCAGCCCCACGGCCTGCTGTAGCAGTTTTACGGCGGTGGTGCCGCCATTATTCACCGCCAGGTCCAACGTCTTCGTCGCTAGGCTCTGGTCCACGATGGCGCCGATGTGATAGCGCTGCCAGAATTCCTGCTGGTAGAACGGCGTGGCCGCCGCCGGCGTCATGCTAGCGATGTCGGCGGCGGTGGCCTTCGGATCGAATGCCTGGTAGCTTTCGAGCGTTACGCCCCACTTGGAGGGTCCGCGTCCGTTGTCGTCGGCCACATAGCCCTCACCTTCGTTGGCCAGGACTATGGGGATGGCGAGCGCAAAGTCGCTCACGGCCTAACTGCCGGCGGCGGTCAGAACCCAGCCGCTCGCGCCCCAAGCGCCGTCCGTCTGCACCCACAGGACGCCCGTGGTGAGCTGCAGGTAGAAGTTGCCGTCCGTCCCGATCACGGTAGGGTCGTCGGCGCCGCTGAGCAGCAGTCCGGCGGGAGCGGGAATCGCACCGATGGCGGTTCGCACTGCCTTCTCGCTGGGCACGTTGGTGTCAACGCCCGGCGATCCCACCGAGGTGACCAGCGCGGCGGTGGGCTTGGCGGCCAGGGCCGTCGCTATGGCCTTCTCGCTGGGCACGTTGGTGTCAACGCCCGGCGATCCCACCGAGGTGACCA
>CAYRWE010000247.1:6682-7777 GCA_964427655.1 uncultured Solibacteraceae bacterium
GCGCGGCGGTGGGCTTGGTGTTGAGGTTCGTGCGAACCGCTTTTTCGCTCGGCACAACTGTGTCGAGACCGGGGTCTGAGATCATAGTCACCACCGCTGCGGTGACATTGGCCGGCAGGACAGGGTCCGAGCCGAAAAGTCCATGAGTTGCGGCGTGACGCCATAATGCAAACATTTGGGTGTGCTCCTTTACGAGAAAAGTTAGAACGATTCAGACGCCTTGAAAATAACCCTGGCTGCGCGGACGACGCGTCCCCGCACTAGCATACGCGCTCACGTTGGCGAGGTACTGGTCGATAGGCCAATCTGAGTTGGCGATCACGACGCGCCCGATGGTGGGATGAGCGGAATCTCCCAGCGTGTTGAGGCCGTCCACGAGGCAGACGCACTTGCCCGCCATCCAGCAGTAGATGGAGCCGGTGGAGCCGACCTTGACGACGAGGTCCACGGATACCCACTCGCCCAACGGCATCGAGACAAGGGGCATCGAGACGATGAGGTTGGCAGTGCCCGCGCCCCTGTAGATCTGGAGGCGCGAGTTCTGAGGGTCGATCCACACCATGATCTGCGTCCCCGCACCCGAAGGGCTTTGAAGGAGGAAGAACGAGTTGGCGCTGTTTGAGCCAGCCGGATACGTCGAGCGCGCCTGGAAGCGCAGGCCGTAGGTGGAGGAGTTTGTCGTGTTCCTGTAAGCACTGAACTGGCCAGCGCCGAACTCCAGGCAATCCACCGGGGACGAGCCGCCCGGCTGCGTCGCCGTCGTCACTGCACCGCCCGAGAACACCACGGTCCAGGCGCTCAGGTTGGCGAACGTCTCGGTAAACAACGCGGGCATCGAAGACAGCGGAGATCCGGAAGGCAGCGCGAGGGGCGAGTACGCGGGGATCGACGCGGGCCGGTAGACTTGCAAAGAATCGCAACCGATACTCCAATACGCGTTCCAATAGAAGCTCACGCCGTAGACGTTGGTCGTCGAAGGATCGTTCTGGGTGTTGATGCCGGAAAGATTGATGCTTGGCGTCGAAGCGCCGTTGACCCATACTTGCAGGACGCCCGCCGTGCTGCTGACCTCCAGGTAGATATCCAGCGTGGTCC
>CAYRWE010000248.1:0-7751 GCA_964427655.1 uncultured Solibacteraceae bacterium
CGATGAGGTATTTCAGGAACGTGGCCACGTTCTTGGCGTACATCTGGCTGGCGTGATAAGGCACCGTGGAGGGCAGGTTCACCGGCCCGAAGATGCGCACGCCGCCCTGCTCGACGGTCTCGCCGGGGCGGGTCAGCTCGCAATTCCCTCCGCGCTCGGCGGCGATATCCACGATGACCGAGCCCGGAGCCATCCGTGCGGCCATCTCGCGGGTGATCAGGATGGGCGCCTTTTTGCCCGGAACGGCGGCGGTGGTGACCACCACGTCGTTCCCAGCCAGCACCGCGCCGAGGGCTTCGCGCTGGCGCCGGTAGAAATCCTCGCCCATGGCCTTGGCATAGCCGCCCTTATCTTCGGCGGCGCCGCCTTCGATCTCCAGCACCACGAAACGCGCGCCCAGGCTCTCGATCTGCTCCTTGACGGCCGCCCGGATATCGTACCCGCTGACCACCGCTCCCAGCCGGCGCGCGGTGGCGATAGCCTGCAAGCCGGCGACCCCCGCGCCGATCACCAGGACGCGCGCGGGCTTGAGCGTCCCGGCGGCGGTCATCAGCATGGGGAACATACGCGGCAGGTTATCGGCGGCGATGAGCACGGCCTTATAGCCCGCCACGGTGGCCATCGAAGAGAGCGCGTCCATGCTCTGCGCGCGGGTGATGCGCGGCATCAGCTCCATGGCGAGGAAGTTCACGCCCCGCTCGGCCAATTGGCGCGCGGCATCCGCGGCGGTGAGCGGCTCGCCGAAGCCGATGGCGGTCTGGCCGCGGCGGTACAGGGCCAGATCCCCGGCCGCCGCCTCGGGGTTGGCGCCCGGGCCGCGCACCTGGACGATGACGTCGGCCGCCGCAAACACTTCCTCGCGGCTGGCGGCGATGCGTACGCCCTTTTCGATGTATTCGGAATCGGGGAATCCCGCGCGCGCTCCGGCGCCGGTTTCCATCAAAAATTGAGCGCCTGTCTTATTGAGAACCGACAGCGCCCCAGGCACCATGGCGACCCGGCGCTCCCCGGGCGCCGACTCGGAAACTACTCCGACAGTCAATCCCACTATTTATCTCCAGAGTATCCACGGCGAGGCGCCATTTCCCTCTGTCCCCAGCGGCTTGCCCTCCCGGGAAGTCGATCTTGACGTTCTTAGTTTAGCGTGAGAAGGGCGGCGGAGGGGGTGCGGATCGGAGAAGGTGTCAGAGAAGGCGGTCCAGAATCAGCGTCTCAAATGCATCGACGCGCCCGAAAGCGGAGTCGTTGGTGATGAGAGCGGTAGCTCGCGAGCAAATCGCGGTGGCCGCCTGAAGCGCGTCCGGGGTCCGCAGGCGGTGCCGGGCACGCAACCGCGCTGCGACATCGGCGACCGCCAGATCCGGAGCGATCCATTCCAGGTGCGGATAGGTCGCCAGCAGGCCAAAGAACATGTTGACGCGCCCCTCGTCCTCATCCCGATAAGGTTGAACCAGCAACTCGGTCATCGTGATAGTGGAGGTCACCGCCGAGCACCCGCTCCCTTCGAGCCACCGGAAGACGCCGTCGCACAAGGCGACATAACGGGGATTGGCCTCCAACTGGTAGATGAAAATGCTCGTGTCGATGGCGATGCGCCGGTGGCGTTCGAGAAAAGACCCCAGGCGGGTCAATCCCAACTTTGGCGTTCCTTCCGGAGATACCTGCCCGGATAGCGCCGTTGGGCCAGTCCCCGGATAGCATTTCGATGGGAGTCCGGCTTTTGCAGGAGGATGATATTTTCCCCTCTGACCACTACCAGGAGCTTATCGCCGGCTTTCAAGTCCAGAGCTTCCCGAGCTTCGCGCGGAACCACAATCTGGTTCTTCCGGGATAGGGTTGCCTCCGCCATCACTTTACATTTTAGCAGGAGGTAAAGGGGGCGCGAACAGGACCATACAAACAGGACCGCGTCTCCGCGGTATGCGAATGCTCCCAGCCTACAGCAGTTCCGCCGCTCCGAAGAAGAAAGCCAGCTCCGTCGCGGCAGTTTCGGGGGCATCCGAGCCGTGCACGCAGTTCCGCTCGATGTTCGTTGCGAAACGCTTGCGGATGGTGCCTTCGGCGGCGTTGGCCGGATTGGTTGCCCCCATCACTTCGCGCAGTTTCCGGATGGCGTCTTCCCGCTCCAGAGCCATGACCACGATCGGTCCTTCGGTCATGAACTTCACCAGTCCACCAAAGAAGGGCTTCTCGCGATGCACGGCGTAAAAACCCTGGGCCTGCCTCTCGGTGAGGCGCGTCATGCGCAGCGCCAGGATCTTGAACTCGGCTTGCTCCAGGGCCGCGAGGATCTCGCCGGC
The DNA here is from genome assembly GCA_964427655.1 of uncultured Solibacteraceae bacterium. Taxonomy (GTDB): domain Bacteria; phylum Acidobacteriota; class Terriglobia; order Bryobacterales; family Bryobacteraceae; genus CAVQNQ01. The sequence continues at coordinate 2,301 of CAYRWE010000248.1, forward strand.
ATGCCCGGCCGCCACGGCGTCCGGCTTGATAATCGAAAACGTACGTTCCAGGCTCATAACAGGCTCTTGATCTTCTCTCCGATATCCGCCGGCGAGGAGCACACCGTGATACCCGCCGCGCACATGGCGGCGATTTTATCGGAAGCCTTGCCGGACCCGCCCGCGATGATGGCTCCGGCGTGACCCATGCGGCGTCCCGGAGGCGCGGTCTGGCCGGCCACGAAGCCCACCACGGGCTTCTTGACGTTGGCCTTCACATAGGCCGCGGCGGTCTCTTCGGCATTGCCGCCGATCTCGCCGATCATCACGATGGCGTGCGTCTCGGGGTCGGCGTTGAACAGTTCCAGGGCATCCACGAAGTTGGTGCCGATAATCGGATCGCCGCCTATCCCGAGGCAGGTCGATTGCCCGATCCCCAGCTTGGTCAACTGGCCCACGGCCTCATAAGTGAGGGTGCCGGAGCGGGAAACTACGCCTACGTGGCCTTCCAGATGGATCGAGCCGGGCATGATCCCGACCTTCGAGCGGCCGGGCGAAATGATGCCCGGGCAATTGGGACCGATCAGGCGCGTGGACCGGCCTTTCAGAAATTGCCAAGTCTTCACCATGTCGAGAGCCGGAATACCCTCGGTGATGCAGACCACCAGCGGAATGCCGGCATCGGCGGACTCCATGATGGCATCCGCGGCGAAGGGCGGCGGAACGAAAATCAGCGAAACGTTGGCGCCGGTCTTGGCAGCCGCTTCGGCCACGGTATCGAAAACCGGGAGATCGAGGTGCGTGATCCCGCCCTTGCCCGGAACTACACCGCCCACTACCTGGGTGCCGTAGGCTATGGCCTGCTGGGCGTGAAAAGTGCCCTCTTTACCGGTGAAGCCCTGAACCAGAACACGTGTGTTGCGATCGACCAATATGCTCATGCTTATGCCGCCAGTGCCACCACTTTTTCCGCCGCGTCGCGCATATCCAGCCCAACCGTGAAGTTCAGGCCGGATTCCAGCAGGATCTGGCGCCCGCGGTCCACATTGGTGCCTTCCATGCGCACCACGATGGGCACACCGATGTTGAGGTCGCGAGCTGCCGCCACCACTCCGGTGGCCAGCGTGTCGCAGCGCAGGATGCCACCGAAAATGTTGATCAGCACGGCCTTGACGTTCTTATCGCTGAGCAGGATGCGGAAAGCGTTCTTGACCTGCTCGGCGCTGGCTCCGCCGCCTACATCCAGGAAGTTGGCGGGGCTGCCGCCAGCATACTTGATAATGTCCATGGTAGCCATGGCCAGGCCGGCGCCGTTGACCATGCAGCCCACCGTGCCATCCAGCTTGATGTAGTTGAGGCCGAAGCGCGAGGCCTCCACTTCGAGCGGATCCTCTTCGTTGAGATCGCGCAGGTCCAGCAGTTCCTTGTGGCGGTAGAGGGCGTTGTCGTCGAAGTTGATCTTGGCGTCCAGGGCGTAGACTTGGCCGTCGCGCGTGAGGATGAACGGGTTGATCTCGGCGAGCGAGGCGTCCATGGACAGGTAGGCCGTGGCGAGCGCTCTCATGGCGGCCACGGCGCCGTGGATGCTGGCCGCGGGAATGCCGATGCCGAAGGCCAGCTTGCGCGCCTGGTAAGCTTCCAGGCCGGTGGGTTCGAGCGTCTCCTTCAAAATCAGCTCGGGCGTCTTGGCCGCCACCTCTTCGATTTCCATACCGCCGGCAGCGGAGGCCATGAAGACGGGCTTGCCCTGTACGCGGTCGAGCACGATCCCAAGGTACAGCTCGCGCTCGATGGGGAGCGTCTCTTCCACCAGAAGCCGCTGCACGATGCGCCCCTCAGGCCCGGTCTGGTGGGTGACCAGTTTCATGCCGATCATGCCGCGCGCGATTTCGGCGGCCGCGGAGGCATCGGAGGCAATCTTGACTCCGCCTCCCTTGCCGCGCCCGCCGGCGTGGATCTGAGCTTTAACCACCACGCTGCCGCCGATTTTCTTGGCGGCTGTTTCGGCCTCTTCGGCCGTATAAGCCACTTCCCCGCGGGGCACCGGAACTTTGTATTGGCCCAGAATTGCCTTGGCCTGGTATTCGTGAATTTTCATGGAGTTTCGGGCTGTGCTAGGATGGCGGAAAGCCAAACCTTTCAACACTATAACATGACCCTGCTGCCGTTTTTCGAGAAGTTGGTCGCGCGCCGTGGGTTATCCGCGGAGGAGGCCCGCGACGCCATGGGGGTGATCCTGGCCGGAGAATCCAGCGAGGCGCTTATGGCGGCCTTTCTGACGGCCCTGCGAATGAAGGGCGAAACCGTCGAGGAACTCGTGGGATTCGCGCGCGCCATCCGCGAGAAGGCCGCGCCGGTGGTGGTGGGCGTCGAGGGTCCCTTGCTCGATACCTGCGGCACGGGCGGCGATTTCGCGGGCACCTTCAACATTTCGACCGTCGCGGCCTTCGTGGTGGCGGGCGCCGGCGTGCGCGTGGCCAAACATGGCAACCGCTCCATCACCAGCCAGTGTGGCAGCGCGGACCTGCTGGAGGCGCTGGGGATCGAGATCGCCATCGCGCCCTCGGAATCGGCGCGCGCCATTCGCGAGATCGGCATCGGATTCCTGTTCGCGCCGGCCGTGCACAGTGCCATGCGGCACGCCCAGCCGGTGCGCCGCGAGCTGAAGATTCGCACGGCGTTCAACCTGCTCGGCCCGCTGACCAATCCGGCGGGAGCCGATGCGCAGATCGCCGGGGCGCCTTCCGAGGAGGCCGCCGGCCTGATCGCGGGAGCGCTGGCGGCGCTGGGCCTGCGGCGCGGCTTTGTGGTGCACGGCTGCGACGGCCTGGACGAGATCACCACCACCGGTGCCACGCTGGCTTTCGAAATCCGCGAGGGCCGCGCTACACCCCTCACCCTGCAGCCGGAGGATTTCGCGCTGCCGAGAGCCGCGCCCGCGGATCTGAAGGGCGGCGACAAGGCGCGCAACCTGGCGATTGCCCGGGCCATCCTGGATGGGGAGACCGGCCCGCGGCGCGATATCGTGCTGGCCAATGCGGCGGCGGGCCTGGTGGCCGCCGGCAAGGTGCAAGGGTTTCTGGACGGAATGGCGATGGCGGCGATTTCGATTGACAGCGGGGCCGCAAAGCGGAAAGTAGAGGAGCTGGCGCGGTACGGGAAGGGCTAGCAAAGAATCCCGGTCCGGTGTCGAGATGCCTCACCGGACCGGGGCTGTTCAGGAAAATCGCCTACTGGACGTCGCTCACCTTTCCGTCCGTAAAGGTGATCTTCAGATCCCTGTAAACGTAAATCTTCTTGGGGCCGAGATCGATCACCTTTTCCGGTTTCCCGTTGACCGATTCGACGTCGGCGATGGTCTGTCCGAGGGAGATGGTGACCGGCCCGGAAGCGTTGCCAGCGGCATCCCCGCTCTGGTTGATCACATCCTGCTCGGCCGTCGCACCTTCCTGCGCCACCTGGCTGATGTCGGTAGCGGCATTGGCATCCGGCCTGACTTCGGCGGCGATGGGCGAATCCACCGGGGCTCCCGCGGCACTCGGAGGCAGCGGGGGCAGGCCGGCCTGGCCCTGGCGGGTTTGCAAGGTCTGCAGGCCCTGGTCGATGGTCTCGCGCATATGATTCTGCATCTCTTGTAAATCCTGGAGCTGGACGGTAACCACGCTTCCCCTGGGGCAATCCTGGCCCTTGCTGGCCAGTACCACGGTATCCGCGGCGGGTCCATTGGACGGTCCGGGAACGAGCTGCAGCACATCGCCTTCGGTTACCGGGCAAGACTGTCCGCGAGCATCCACCATGAGGCTGCCGGAGACCACGAAAACATGCTGGACGTTATCCGCGAATACGGGCATTCCGCCCGAGGGCGCCCCGCCCGCCTGAGCTTCGGCGCGCTCCTGATCGAGCTGCCGGTGCACCTCGTCCGCGACCGCCTGCTTCACGTCGGGAGTAATACCGACCGGGCCACCCGCGGCATAAGCGCTGGCCTGCATGTTGGCTTCGAGCCGCTCCTGATAAGCCTCCTGCAATGTCGTGGCAATCAGGTAGTCCGTCAGCCAGAATGCGGGACCTGCATATTGCGGGTAAGGCGCGAAAAAGCCGCCGTAGAAGCCAAACCAGGGAGTACCGAACCATCCCCAGTTGTAAAACACGGGCCTGCCCCACGGCGTATAGGCATATGCGTAGAAGCCGGGGCGGTAGAAGCGGACGGGAGTATATATGTTCAGGGCTACTCCGCGAAACATATAGGGGCGATAGACGCGTGCATAGGCAACCCCGTGCACGTAGTATGTCCGCTGGACGAACTGCTGATTGTGAAACATCATCGGATGCTGGATGTAGCCGCCGCGCCCGTGCTCGTTGGCCACGATGAGCCGGCCTCCGGGACGCTGAACTTCGACGCGCCGTATGCCGTCCGGCCGATGCGTGATGACCGCGCCTCCAGGCGTGTGCACCTGATTGATCCGGCCGGCGGCATCCCGTTGCACCATTCCGCCGTTGGCGGTGCGGATGGTCTGCGGCCTGCCGCTGCCGAACTGGCGTCCGCCTTGAACCGGGCTTGGGCGGCTGGCGTTTTGAGGATTGGGCCGATCGGAATTCGGACGGCCGTACTGCTGGCCGGGCTGAGCGGCGTTCCGGGGAGTAGTTTGGCCGGTATTCGAACGAACGCCGGTGTTCTGAGGGGTAGCCTGGCCGGTATTCGAGCGAGTGCCGGGGTTTTGAGGAGTGGCTTGGCCGGTGTTCGAGCGGACACCGGGGTTCGGGGAGGCGGGGCCGTTCGGGTGGCTGCCGCTGTTCGGGGAGTTGGATGGGGTGGTATGAGTTTGGCCTCCACCGGAGGGAGCTTGGTGGCTTTGTACCTGGTGACCGGCGGCACCGCCCGACGAGCTGCCGCTGTGGCTCTGCCCGGAACCCTTGTTTTTATCTTTGTCTTTGTCTTTTTGTGCGCTTAAGGCGGCGGGGAATGCGAACAGCAGCAGCACCAGGGCTGTCACGATCCATCCGCGGGAAACGCATTTGCAAGTTCGAAGATTGTTCATCGGAATTCTCCAGGGTTGTCGCATTCGAAAAAGGGCCGACAACGAAACCCTCCCCGTACGTCAGAGTTTGGCCGCCGGGCCGGTAGGTGGCGCATGGTCCGGTCGCCGGCAGCAACCGATTATACATCCCAGGTTTGTATTTTTGGGGTCGATTAACCTTTTTTCATGGGCGCGAAAGCGCCAGCCAACGATGGTGCCCCGGGCGGGCATCGAACCCGCACTCCCGTTACCGGGAAAAGGATTTTAAGTCGGTTGCGTCTACTCGTAAACGATTGATTTAATTGTGAGTTGCATTTCCGAAATGTGGAACTGTGTAATTGACGAGCCGCGCTGGAGCGCCAGCCTTACGTGACGTCGGTGCTCTGTCCGACCTCGATAATATAACCGTCAGGATCGCGGATGTAGCAGCGAATCTCGCCGTACTTTTCCTTCGGCT